>JANQIL010000126.1 GCA_028282245.1 Magnetospira sp. | reverse complement strand
TGAGTCCCATCCGCTGGCTGAATCGAACCACCAGATCAATAGCTTAGTGGATCGACCGATCCAAAGCTTGGGTACCAAGCGTTGGATCCGATCCACTAGGGCGGCGAGGCGATCCGGACCCCGACCATCAGGAGAACGGCAATGAGCACCATGACCCGAGAGCAGACCGAGGCCCTCATCCAGGAGGTCCTGGAGGTCTATCCCGAAACCGCGAGGAAGGATCGCGCCAAGCACCTGACGGTCAACGACCCGTCCGTCGAGCAGTCCAAGAAATGCATTACCTCCAACCGCAAGTCGCTGCCCGGCGTGATGACCATCCGTGGCTGCGCCTATGCCGGATCCAAGGGCGTGGTCTGGGGACCGGTCAAGGACATGGTTCACATCTCGCACGGTCCGGTCGGCTGTGGCCAGTATTCGCGCGCCGGGCGCCGCAACTACTACGTGGGCGCCACCGGGGTGAATACCTTCGGAACCATGAACTTCACCTCCGATTTCCAGGAAAAGGACATCGTGTTCGGCGGCGACAAGAAGCTGGACAAGCTGATCGACGAGATCGAGACCCTGTTCCCCCTCAACAAGGGGATCACCGTGCAGTCGGAATGTCCGATCGGACTGATCGGCGACGACATCGAGGCGGTGTCCAAGAAGAAGCACGCCGACACCGGCAAGCCGGTGGTGCCGGTGCGCTGCGAGGGATTCCGGGGCGTGTCGCAGTCGCTCGGCCACCACATCGCCAACGATTCGGTGCGGGACTGGGTGCTGCACAACCGGGACAACGACGACGGCTTCGCCTCGACCCCCTACGACGTCACCATCATCGGCGACTACAACATCGGCGGCGATGCCTGGGCCTCGCGCATCCTGCTGGAGGAGATGGGTTTGCGGGTCATCGCCCAATGGTCCGGCGACGGCACCCTCTCGGAAATGGAACTCACCCCGAAGGCCAGGCTGAACCTGCTGCACTGCTACCGGTCGATGAACTACATTTCGCGCCACATGGAGGAGAAGTACGGCATCCCTTGGATGGAATACAACTTCTTCGGCCCGACCAAGATCGCCGAGTCCCTGCGCGCCATCGCCGAACGGTTCGATGATCGGATCAAGGAGGGCGCCGAGCGGGTGATCGAGAAGTACCGGCCCGAGTTCGACGCGGTGATCGCCAAGTATCGGCCGCGCCTCGAGGGCCGGAGGGTCATGCTCTACGTTGGCGGCCTCAGGCCCCGCCACATCGTCGGCGCCTACGAGGATCTCGGCATGGAGGTGGTCGGCACCGGCTACGAGTTCGCCCACAACGACGACTACGACCGCACCCTCCAGGAGATGGGCGGCGCCACCCTGATCTACGACGACGTGACCGGCTACGAGTTCGAGGAATTCGTGAGGAAGGTGCGTCCCGACCTGATCGGGTCCGGCATCAAGGAGAAGTACATCTTCCAGAAGATGGGCGTGCCGTTCCGGCAAATGCATTCCTGGGACTACTCCGGCCCCTATCACGGTTACGACGGGTTCGCGATCTTTGCCCGCGACATGGACATGACCATCAACAATCCGTGCTGGGACAAGATTACGCCGCCGTGGCTCAAGGCGACTCAAGACGGCGCGGCCGTGGCCGCCGAGTAACCGATGATTTCGTTTCACTTCGATCCCGTTTGTCCACGGATGGGTGGCGCGGGAGGAGACAGACCATGAGTCAGACCATCGAGAAAATCGCGCCTTGCTACCCGTTGTTCGGCGACGAGGACTACAAGGAGAGCCTGGAGTCCAAGCGGGACCTGTTCGAGGAGGCGCACCCGCAGGAGAAGATCGACAAGACCTTCGAGTGGACGACCTCGGCCGAATACCAGGAGTTGAATTTCCAGCGCGAGGCGTTGACCGTCAATCCGGCCAAGGCCTGCCAGCCGCTGGGCGCGGTGCTCTGTTCGCTCGGATTCGAGAAGACCCTGCCCTACGTGCACGGCTCGCAGGGCTGCGTGGCCTATTTCCGGACCTATTTCAACCGCCACTTCAAGGAACCGGTGGCCTGCGTCTCCGATTCCATGATCGAGGACGCGGCGGTGTTCGGCGGCCAGAAGAACATGTTCGAGGGCCTGAAGAACGCCAAGGCGCTCTACAAGCCGGAGATGATCGCCGTCTCCACCACCTGCATGGCGGAGGTCATCGGCGACGACCTCAACGCCTTCATCGGCAATGCCAAGAAGGAAGGCCACATCGAGACCGATTTTCCGACCCCGTTCGCCCACACGCCGTCCTTCGTCGGCTCGCACACCACCGGCTGGGACAACATGTTCGAGGGCGTGATCCGCTATTTCACGCTCAACAGCATGGAGGACAAGGAGGTCGGCTCGAACGGCAAGATCAATATCGTGCCGGGTTTCGAGACCTATCTCGGCAACTACCGGGTGATCCATCGCATGATGCGGGAGATGGACGTCGACTACAGCCTGCTGTGCGATCCCTCCGAGGTCCTGGATACCCCGGCCGACGGCGCGTACCGGATGTACGACGGCGGCACCGGCATCGACGAGGTCAAGGACGCGCCGAACGCCGTCGACACCCTGCTGCTACAGCCGTGGCAGCTGGCCAAGACGCGCAAGTACGTCAAGACCACCTGGCACCACCCGGCCACCGACGTCGCCATTCCGATGGGCCTGGAGGCGACCGACGCCTTCCTGATGAAGGTCTCGGAACTGACCGGCAAGCCGATCCCCGACAGCCTGACCAAGGAGCGCGGCCGGCTCGTCGACATGATGACCGACAGCCACGCCTGGCTGCACGGCAAGACCTTCGCTCTGTGGGGGGATGCCGACTTCGTGCTCGGGATGACGAGGTTCCTGCTCGAACTGGGCGCCGAACCGACCCACATCCTGTGCCACAGCGCCAACAAGCGGTGGAAGAAGACGGTCGAGAAGATCTGCGCCGACAATCCCTATGGGCGGAACGCCACGGTTCATATGTCGCGGGACCTGTGGCACATGCGCTCGCTGTGCTTCACCGACAAGCCCGATTTCATGATCGGCAACTCCTACGGCAAGTTCATTCAGCGCGACACGCTGCACAAGGGCAAGGCGTTCGAGGTGCCGCTGATCCGCATCGGCTTCCCGATCTTCGACCGCCACCACCTGCACCGCCAGACCACCCTCGGCTACGAGGGCGCGATGCAGATTCTGACCACCCTGGTCAACGCGGTTCTCGAACGGCTCGACGAGGAGACACGCGAGATGGGCGTGACCGACTTCAATTACGATCTGGTGCGCTGAGGCCACGCCGTCTCCGTCCGGTTGCGGATGGGGGCGGCGCGCCGCGCGGCCCGCATGGGGGAGAGTCGAGACATGCCCAACGTGATGCTCCGCAAGAACCCGAACGGCGATCTTCTGTTTTATGTCGCCAAGAAGGATCTGGAGGAAACCGTGAAGTCCGTGGAAACGGACACCGAAACCGCCTGGGGCGGCACGGTCGAACTGGCCGACGGAACGAAATGGTACGTCGACCCGGTCAGCCCGCCGCCCGCGTTTCCGACCACCCTGCGTTTCAAGCGCGCCTGAGAGCGCCACAAGAACGGGAGACCGCCCGATGGCCGTGACCATCGTTGCCGAGAACTGTACCGCCTGCGCCGACTGCGAGCCCGTCTGCCCGACCAACTCGATCGTGCCCTACAAGGGCCTGTTCAAGGTCAACGCCGATACCTGCACCGAATGCGAGGGCGAGGCGGACGAGCCGAAATGCATCGAGGTGTGCATGGAGGACGATTGCATCGTCTTCGCCGATTGACCGCGCGCGGGGGGCGGGGCGCCATGCCGCCGCCCTCGGCCGCGACCGACCAGGAGAGAATCATGCCGGATATCCCCTTGAGTCGCGAGATGGCCCTGCGCATCGCCCTGGCGGCGCGCGCCCTGCCCGACACCACGCCGCCCCGCATGCTGGGGCTGGTCGAGCGCATGGTCGGCCTGCCGCCGTCCGAGCGGGACATCCAGAATCTGCGCCCCAGGGACCTGAGGGCGGTGCTGGGCGGCGGGGCGATCGAGGCGACCAGGGCGGAGATCGATCTGGCCCTGCGGATCCTCAAGGGAATGGGTGACGCGGAGGATCCGCTGATTCCCGAGCCTGTCTTCTATGCCGAGGGTGACATGCCGGGCTCGATCCGGGTCGCCTGCGCCTCCAACACCGGCGAGGCCATGGACGGCCATTTCGGGTCCTGCGCCCGCTTCCTGATCTATCAGGTGTCGGCGGAGGAAACCCGGCTGATCGATCTGCGACCGGCCGTCACGGCGTCCGGCGCCGACAACAGCGCGGCGCGGGCCGATCTAATCGCCGACTGCCAGGTGCTGTTCGTGATCTCCATCGGCGGTCCGCCGGCCGCCCAGGTGGTGCGCCGCGACATTCACCCGATCAAGCGTCCGGCCGGCGGCCCGGCGCGCGATCTGGCGTCCGGCCTGGGGGCCGTGCTCGCCACCGCGCCGCCGCCCTGGCTGGCCAAGGTGATGGGGCGGGCCCCGGAGCGTCGGGTCCGGTTCGCGGTGAGCGGGGACGCATGATCGGGACGGCGCCGACGATGACCGGGCGGGTCGCCGAGGCGGTGGCCGCCGCGACGCCGTCGGCCCGCCATCGCGGCCTGCTGGAAACCGTCGCCCGGGCGATGCCCGGTCTCGCCTTCGAGGTGGCGGCGACCCGTCGGGGTTGGTATCGCATCGGCGGCGTCCTCGGCCCGGACGGGGAGCGAATCGCCTGGCAGTTGCGCGATTGGGCGGAGGCGTGTGGTGGCGCGGCGGAGATCGTCGCCGCGCATGCCGACGACGGGTACCTCGCGACCCGCCTGTGCGGTCGGACCCATTACCTGATGGCGCCATCCGGCGACCGGCCGCTGGACTTCGTGCAGTTGGAGGTCGACGAGATCGAGGAACGGCTCGACCGCCCGCTGATCGACCCCGACAACCCTCCCGACGACCTGGAGGATCTCATCGATCCCCTGGGCGGCGAACGGCTGGACCCGGCGCTGGTCGGCGTGCCGCGCTATGAACTGCGCCGGGTGACCGACTTCTCGCCCTGCCTGGAGGACGCGGCGTCGCGGTTCTGCGGCGATGCCCGGTTTCGCCGCTTCCTGACCGACTGGATCGCCAGCACGGCCGGCGGGGCGGCCCGCCTGCACGAGCATTGGGTGTTCACCCTGGTTCCCTACACCGATCGGTTCGGCGAGCCCCGGTTTCACGTGGAGCCGCGCCCGCGCGCCGAGGACCTCGGCCGCCTGGACGGCGTCGCGCGGCCGCGTGGCGGCGATCTGGCGCGCCTCATCCATGCCCACGACCGGGCGGCCGGCTATCCGATGGCCTGGTATTTCCAGATGGTGGCGGGGCACGGCGTCTCGCACCGCATCGCCGAGTCGGTGCTGGAGGACCAGATGGGCGCCTATGCCTACCTGCCGGCCAAGGATCTGGCGGTGCTGAGAAACTGGGGCCGGGAGCCCTACGCGCTGTGAGGATCGCGGTCGCCAGCGGCGATTTCGTCCAGGTCACCGGCCATGCCGGGCGGGCTCGCCGCTGGCTGATCTTCGAGGCGGGGCCGGGCCACGAGCCGATCGAGGTGTCGCGGATCGAACTCGACCGCGAACAGGTGTTTCATCATCACAAGGATGGCGATCCGACGCCGCTGCCCGGTGTCGAGGTTCTGATCGCCTCCCATTGCGGCGACGGGTTTGCCCGCCACATGGAGCGGCTGGGCATCCGGGCCGCGATGACGGCCGAGACCGATCCGGCGCGCGCCGTCGCCGCCTATCTGGCCGAAACCCTGCCGCCGCCCAGGGCGCGACCGTTCCAGCGCCTGATCTGCGCCGTCGTCGATCGCGTCTCCGGCCACCGGTGATCCGACGCCCTTGTCGGGTTCGCGACATACCGACAATGCCAAAAATTCATGAAAATCAATATCCAAGGCCCTGGCACGAGGGTTGCTTGGGAAGTGGTCGTGGACGGAGTCATCACGGGGAGGCGACATGAAGGCCAAGGATATCGCGGCACTGCTGGACGAGCCGGCCTGTGCCCACAACGACAAGGAAAAATCCGGCTGCGCCCGCCTGAAACCCGGGGCGACGGCCGGCGGCTGTTCGTTCGACGGGGCGCAGATCGCCCTGCTGCCGATATCCGACGTGGCGCATGTCGTGCACGGCCCGATCGCCTGCTCCGGGTCCTCTTGGGACAACCGGGGCGCCCGCGCGTCGGGCCGCGCCCTCTACCGGATCGGCATGACGACCGACCTGACCGAGCAGGACGTGATCATGGGGCGCGGCGAGAAGCGCCTGTTTCACGCCATCGGCCAGGCCATCGGCACCTACGCCCCGGCCGCCGTGTTCGTCTACAACACCTGCGTTCCGGCGCTGATCGGCGACGACCTGGAGGCGGTCTGCAAGGCGGCCGAGGCGAGGTTCGGGACCCGCGTGGTGCCCATCGACGCGGCCGGCTTCTACGGCACCAAGAACCTGGGCAACCGGATCGCCGGGGAGGCCATGGTCAAGCACGTGATCGGCACTCGCGAGCCGGCGCCGGCGGTGTCGCCCGACGGCGGGCGCGTGCACGACATCGCCCTGGTCGGCGAATTCAACATCGCGGGCGAACTCTGGCACATGCTGCCGCTGTTCGACGAGCTGGGGCTGCGGGTGCTGGGCACCCTGTCCGGCGATTCCCGGTTTGCCGAGGTGCAAGGCATGCACCGCGCCGAGGCCCTCATGATGGTGTGTTCCAAGGCGATGATCAACGTTGCCCGCAAGCTGGAGGAAACCTGGGGCGTGCCGTGGTTCGAGGGATCGTTCTACGGCGGCGCCGACGTCTCGCGGGCGCTCCGCGGGTTCGCGCGCGTTATCGGCGATCCGGATCTGGCCGAACGCGCCGAGCGGGTGATCGCCCGCGAGGAGGCGAAACTGGAGACCGATCTGGCGCCCTGGCGCGCGCGATTGGCCGGCAAGCGGGCGCTGCTCTATACCGGCGGCGTGAAGTCGTGGTCGGTTGTCGCCGCCCTGCAGGGGCTCGGCATGGAGGTGGTCGCCACCGGCACCCGCAAATCGACCCTGGACGACAAGGCGCGCATCCGCGATCTGATGGGCGACGACGCGACGATGATCGAGGACGGCAACCCACGCAAGATGCTCGACCTGTGCGCCGAACGGGGGGTCGACATCCTGATCGCCGGTGGCCGCAACATGTACACGGCGCTGAAGGCCCGGTTGCCGTTCCTGCACATCAATCAGGAACGGGAATACGCCTATGCCGGCTATCCCGGCATGGTCGAACTGGCGCGCCAGATCGCCCTGACCATCGAAAGTCCGATCTGGCCGGCGGTGCGGCGTCCGGCGCCCTGGCACGCCAGGGGAGGGCCGGCGCGATGACCGGGATCGTCAAGCGCAACAAGGCCCTGTCGGTCAGCCCGCTGAAAAGCAGCCAGACGGTCGGTGCCGCGCTGGCCTTCCTGGGCCTGGCCCGCTGCCTGCCGATGCTGCACGGCTCGCAGGGCTGCACCGCCTTCGGCAAGGTGTTCTTCGTGAATCATTTTCGCGAGCCGATCCCGCTCCAGACCACGGCCATGGATCAGATCGGCGCGGTGATGGGCGGTGACGACAACGTGGTGGAGGGCCTGCGGACCATCTGCGAGTCCCACGACCCGGAGATCGTCGGCCTGCCGACCACCGGCCTGACCGAGGCCGAGGGGGCGCATGTCACCCGCCTGGTGGCCGAGTTCCGGGCCAGACACCCCGAATACGATCACGTGGTGGTGGTGCCGGTGGCGACGCCCGATTTCAAGGGCTGCCTGG
This sequence comes from Magnetospira sp., assembly GCA_028282245.1. GTDB lineage: Bacteria > Pseudomonadota > Alphaproteobacteria > Rhodospirillales > Magnetospiraceae > JANQGL01. Next base: position 40,240 of record JANQIL010000126.1, on the reverse strand, counting down.
AAACCGGATTCGCGGCGGCGGTGGCCGCCCTGCTTGAAACCGTGTTGCCGAAGGCGCCCGCGCGACGCGTCGGGCACCGTCCGAGGCAGGTCAACGTCCTCGCGTCGGCCGGCCTGACCCCCGGTGACATCGACGAGGTGAAGGACCTGATCGAGGCGTTCGGCCTGCGCCTGGTGGTGGTGCCCGACCTGTCGGATTCCCTGGACGGCCATCTCCCCGATTTCGATTACAGTCCGCTGACCCTGGGCGGCACGCCGCTGGACGAGGTGCGGACCCTGGGTGACGCGGCGGCGACCTTGGTCATTGGAGCGTCCATGGCCCGCCCGGCCGACCTGCTGGCGGCGCGCACCGGGGTTCCCGATCACCGGTTCGATCACCTGATGACCCTGGACGCGGTGGATCGCCTGGTGTCGATCCTCGCCGACATCGCGGAACGGCCGGTGCCGGCGCGCGTCGAGCGCCAGAGAACCCGTCTCCAGGACGCCATGCTGGATGCCCATTTCGCGCTCGGCTTCGCGCGCGTCGCGGTGGCGGCCGACCCCGATCTCTTGTGCGGATTCGCGCATCTCCTGGTATCCATGGGGGCCGAGGTGGTGGCGGCGGTGTCGCCGGTCAACGCCCCGGTGTTCGCGCGGTGTCCGCTGGCCTCGGTGAAGATCGGCGACCTGGAGGATCTGGAATCCCTGGCTTCCGGGACCGATGCCGATCTGGTGATCGGCAATTCCCACGCGGTGGCCTCGGCGGAGCGGCTGGACCGGCCGATTCTGCGTGCCGGGTTCCCGCAGCATGACTGGCTGGGCGGCTTCGCGCGCTGCTGGATCGGCTATCGCGGCATTCGCCAGGGTCTGTTCGATCTCGCCAACCTGCGGCAGTCCCGGGAACCGGGACATATCGCCCCCTATCGTTCGGTTTTCGCAACGGAGGACCCCGATGTCCCTGGTACGCCATCTCAAGGTGCTCGACGCCCGCACTGAGGCGGCGGACGCGGCGGACCTCGTCCGGGTCGCCTTCGCGTCGGCCGACCGCAAGCACGTCGACCAGCATTTCGGATCGGCGGCCTGCTTCGTGATTCATGGCGTGGACGCCGAGCGGTCGCGGTTGCTCGACGTGGCGCAGTTCGGCGCGGCGCCGAGGGATGGCGACGGAGACAAGCTCGCCGACCGCATCGCGGCCCTCGACGGCTGCGTCGCCGTGTACACCCACGCGGTCGGCGCCTCGGCCATCAAGCGCCTGCGGGCACGGGGGCTGCAACCGGTCAAGGTGGCGCCGGGCACGCCGATCGCCGAGCTTCTCGGGGACTTGCGGAATGAATTGCGGAACGGGCCGCGAAGCTGGCTCGCCCGCGCCCTCGACGGACCGAAACGCCCCGACCGGTTCGACGCCATGGCGGCCGAGGAATGGGACGAATAGGGGACAACCGAACATCGTGACGGAGATCGCATCATGAGCATCGCTCTCGCCATTGCCCCCGCCGATCCGGTCCTGGAGACCGAATTCGGCAAGGAAATGTTGCGCCAGTTGAAGGCCATCGATACCTACGGGGTCAACGACGCCCTGCCGCCGGAAGCCATCCTCGCGCCCTTCGTGATGACCAAGGAGCGCCGCCGCGAGATTCCCGTGGTCGGCGATCCGGACGCCGCCACGGTGGCCCGCGTGAGGGCGTTCTACAACGCCATCGCGGCGATGATCGAGCGCGAGTGCGGGCGGATGGCGGTGCCGCTGGTCCACCTGTCCCACGAGGGGTTCGGCCGCGCCCTGATCACCGTCGGCAAGCTGGTGGTGCTGGACCGCACCCTGCGCGACGTCCATCGGTTCGGGTTCGCCTCCTTGTCGAGGATGAAGGACGAGGCGGATACCCTGTTGGCGGTGGCCCTGGAGATCGTCGGGACGCATTCCGACGTGGCCGGGATGTAGGCTCGCGCGGCCTCGGAACGCAAGGAGGAGACATCGATGGACACCATCACCGGACTGACCCGGGGCGGCGTCGCCTGGACGCCGGCCTTCGTGGTCGACCTGAACCAGAAGAAGTGCATCGGCTGCGGTCGTTGCTTCAAGGTCTGCCCGCGCGACGTGTTCGAGCTGATCGAGCGCGACGAGGACATGGCGCTGGACGACGACGCGGATTTCGACGACGACGATATCTACGGCGACGACGAGGACGACGACGGGTTTTCGGACGAGGCGACCATGGTGATGGCGCTCAAGGACGTCATGGACTGTATCGGTTGCGAGGCCTGTTCGCGGGTCTGTCCCAAGAGCTGCATGAGCCACGCCCCGGCGGCGGCGGCGGCGTGAGGGATCCGGGGGGGCATGGTCCGTGCGACGAACGCGGATTGTCGCGAGTCCGACAGGGCTCCGCCACGTAGTATATAATTTTTTTCAATATGTTACGTGGTTTTCCCGTTCTGGCACGCATGATGCATTATCCCTTTCGAACGCATACGTTTTCGTCAGAAGGGAGCCCGACGATGCCGACACTGACCAACTCCGCGCGGGCCGCCGTCGCCCGCTTCATGGCGACCGGGGCCAAGGAGTATCGCGGACTGCGCATCGGAGTGCGCGGCATGGGCTGTTCCGGCCCGTCCTACGCCATGACTCTCGAGGAGCGGGCGGGCGAGGACGACATCCTGATCGACTGCGGCGCCATCACGCTGATCCTCGATCCGTTGAGCGCGCCGATGCTGGCCGGCACGGTGGTCGATTTCGTGGAGGAGGACGACCGCAGCGGTTTCACCTTCGCCAATCCCAACGCGGCGTCCTGCCACTGCGGGCCGGGCGCGTCCGCGTCGTGCGCCTCCGCGTGCTGAGCCCGGCAAGGGAGCCCGGTCCCATGCGCGACGCGTTCCGCCGCCCGGTCATCAACGACACCACCCTGCGCGACGGCGAGCAGTCGGCCGGGGTCGCCTTCTCGCTCGCCGAGAAGCTGGACATCGCCCGCTGCCTGGACGCCCTCGGAGTCCCCGAACTGGAGATCGGCATCCCGGCCATGGGGGCCGAGGAGCGCGACGGCATCCGCGCCGTGGCGTCGCTTGGCCTCGCCGCCCGGCTGATGGTGTGGAGTCGTCTGAACAACGCCGATATCGCCCATTGCCGCGACCTCGGCGCGCACATGGTGGACCTGTCGATCCCGGTGTCGGATCAGCAGATCGCCCGCAAGCTGGGCCGCGATCGCGCCTGGGTGCTGGCGCGCATCGGGTCGCTGGTGCCGGCGGCCCTCGACCTGGGGTGCGAGGTCTGCATCGGTGGCGAGGATGCCTCGCGGGCCGATCCCGATTTCCTGAAGCGGGTCTGCGCGGCGGCGGAGGCGGCCGGCGCCCGCCGGTTCCGGTTCGCCGACACGGTGGGCATCCTGGAGCCCTTCGCGACCCATGCGCGGTTCCTGGATCTGCGGGCGGCGACCGATCTGGAACTGGAAATCCATGCCCATGACGACCTGGGACTGGCTACCGCCAATACCCTGGCCGCGTTGCGCGGCGGCGCCACCCACGCCAACACCACGGTGCACGGCCTGGGCGAGCGGGCCGGCAACGCCGCGCTGGAGGAGGTGGTCATGGGGTGCAGGCAGTTGTACGAGCTTGAGACGGGCATCGACCTGCGCCGTTATCAAGCGCTGTCCGATGCCGTTGTCGCCGCCTCGGGACGTCCGGTTCCTTGGCACAAGAGCCTGATCGGGGCCGGCGTGTTCACCCACGAGGCCGGCATTCACGTGGACGGCCTTCTGAAGGACCGGGCCAACTATCAGGGAGTCGACCCGGCCGACCTGGGCCGCGACCATCGCCTCGTGCTGGGCAAGCATTCGGGCACCACGGGGGTGATCCTGGCCTACCGGGACCTGGGCATCGTTCTCGACCGGGCGCGGGCCGAGCGCATCCTGGCCCGGGTCCGCCGGTTCGCGACCGCCCGCAAGCACCCCCCGGACCGCGCCGACCTGGAGCGCTTCCTGCGCGAGGATATCGCCGTCGCCAATAGCGATTCCGACCCCGTCCGGCTGCCTGGAGACGCCGCATGACAACCGATTTCCGCGCCGACATGAAGGACCTGGAAAGCGCCGAGGACTTTCTGGAGTATTTCGGGATCGACCACGACGAGCGGGTGGTGCGGGTGAACCGCCTGCACATCCTGCAACGGTTCCACGACTATCTGGCGGCCGAGGACGCGGCCGATTTCGATCGCCACAAGGCGCTTCTGGCCCGCGCCTACGGAGACTTCGTGGTGTCGGATGCCCGCACCGAGAAGGTGTTCAGGGTGTTCCGCGACGTCGACCGGTCGGGTTCCGAGCCACTTGGTTTCGTGCCGCTGGACGATGTGACGACATAGGAGGTTCAGGCGATGCAGCCACGGTTCGAGTACGGTGCCGCCGTGCGGGTGGTCCGTGCCTTGCGCAATGACGGGACGTTTCCCGGCCGCGACCGGGGGGCCTTGCTGATCCGGCGCGGCACCGTCGGCCACGTGCGCGACGTGGGCACGTTCCTGCAGGACCAGATCGTCTATTCGGTGCATTTCCTGGCCGAGAACCTGCTGGTCGGCTGTCGGGAAACCGAACTGATCGACGCCGACGACCCCTGGGTGCCCAGCCGGTTCGAGTTTCGCGACCGGGTGACGCCGTCCCGGCCGCTGGGCATCGGCGGCGACGTGGTGGCGGCGCCCGGCGACCCGGGCGAGGTGTTGAAGGTGCTGCGCGACGGCCCGGGCGGCGTGGCCTATCATGTGCGCTTCGCCGGACGCACCCTGATGGTGCCGGAGACGGCGCTGGCGGACATCCCGGCATGACGTTCGCTGTGCTGACCGACTCTCCGGCGAGCTCGGGGCTCGCGTATCACCTGCTGCGCGCCGCCCTTGACCGGTACGGGGTCGGGCCGCGACATCTGGACGCGGCGCAGTGGGCGGTGGCCGAAAGGCTGGCCGAACGGGCACTGGCCTTGGAGAGCCGGGTCCTGGCGACGCCGGAGGCGGCCCGGACCACCCTTGGCGCGGCGCGGGTCGGCGGCGCGCTGGCAGAGATCGCCGGGCGCTACGAAACCCGGGCCGAGTTCCTCGCCGATCTGGCGGCCAGTGGTCTGGACGAGGATGCCCTGGCCGCCGCCATTGGCCGCGAACTCAGGTTCGACGCGGTGATGGAGGGCATCGCGGCCGGCGCCCCGGTGCCCGATTCGGACGCGGCGCGCGCCTTCTACGACGCCCATCCGGAGCGGTTTCATCGGCCCGAGCGGCGTCAGGCGCGCCACCTGCTGATCACCGTCAATCCGGATTTCTCCGAGAATGACGCCGCGACGGCCGCCGGCCGGGCGCGCGATCTGGCCGATCGGCTGAAGGCCGATCCGTCCCGGTTCGAGGAATTGGCGCGGACCCACTCCGAATGCCCGAGCGCCCTGGAGGGCGGCCGGCTCGGCGTGGTGCCGCGCGGGCGGCTCTACGAATCCCTCGACGACTGCCTGTTCGGTCTGGCGGCGGGAGAGGTGGCCGGACCCATCGAGACCGAGATCGGCTTTCACGTTCTGATGTGCGAGTCCATTCTCGTCGCGCGCGTCGTTCCGTTCGTGCGGGCCGAACCGAGCCTCCTCGACTTTCTGGCCGCCAGATCCCGTCGCGCCGCGCAGACGTCCTGGCTGCGGACGATTGGCGCCGTTGGCGGACCGCGCCTGGGCGGAAGAGAAGCCGTCCTTGAGTCTAAAGCGGCCGCAGACGCGCCAGGAGGCTCGGATTGGACCAATTGGGCTGACAATCCTCCAGCACCACCGCGTGCTCCCCGACCCCGCGGCTGAGCGCCTTGGCGACCCGCACCTCGATCCAGCGCGGCACCGCCTGATCGGACAGGTCCTCCAGCAGCAGGGCGGCGGTTTCCTCCAGGCTGTCTGTCTTCGTCTCCCAAAGCGCCGACAGGTATCCGGGCAGGGTGCGCGGCTGCACGATCAGCTTGTCGGGCACGAGGCGCAGGGTGATCCGCAGGGCATGGGTGTCCGGTTCGCCGATGTCCTCGGTCACTTCCATCACATAGTCCGGAGACGAACGGGGGTTTGGCAGGGTTTCGATCAGCGCCCGGCGCTGGTGGGTGTCCATGCCGCGTGTCCTCCAATCAGGCGTCGAGGCCAAAGGTGCCCTCGCCGGCGCCCTGGCGGGCCGATGGCGGGGGGTCGACAAAGGTCGTTCCGACTTGGAATCGTAAACCGCCACGATACCCGGTTATCTCGCAGGAGTCGCGGAAGATCGCCCGGATGTCGTCGCGTACCGTGGGCGGCAGGGGCTCGGCGGTGCGCAAAATGAGGTCGAACCGCCGCTCGCCGCCGCGCACCAGGCCGTCGATCTGTAACCGGCCCATGCGGCTCAGGTCCACGTCGACGATGAACCGGGTTTCCGCCTGGCGGCCCGGGTCCTCGGTCTCGCCCGATGGCCGGTCGCGCACCATCAGGCGCATCTGCGCGATATCCTGGCCGTCGAACAGCGGCAGGCCGTAGAGACGCCAGTCGCCGCCCTGCGGGGCGTTCGAGGCGCGTCCGAGGGTTTTGAAGTCCTCGCCCAGGCGGTCCAGGGTGTCCGGCTTGCGGGCCGCCAGGGCGCGTCCGGCGTCGCCGCCCAGCCAGGTTCCCAGGTCGCCGCCGCGCAGGGCCGACATGAAGAACAGCAGCCGGCTGCCGAGGGTCGACGTCGGGCGTGGAAGCGCGCTGTCGAGAACCCGCTGATACAGCCCGGGGTCGATCTGGCGCAGGGTGTCCACGGCGTCCCTGAGGGCCGGCCAGTCGCGGCCCAGGGGATCGAGCGGCGGGGGCGCCTTGGGGCCGCCGGTCGGTGGTCGCTTCGCCTCGACGAGATCCAGGACGTCGAGGTGGACCCGGGTGCCGGGCGGCAGGGCCGTTCGCGTCCACACCGCCAGTTGGCCGAGCGGCGTGTCGATCACCGGCTGGCCGCCCGGTGTCGCGCCGCTCACGGTGCCCGTGATCGCTGCGCCGATGGCCGGCGCCGGTTGCGTTTGCGACGTGCCCGGCGGCGCGGCGGCGAGCAGCCGCACCTGCAATTGCTGGCCGATCGCCGGACGGGGACCCGTGGCCGGTGGCTCGGGGGCGGCGAATGCCGGCCTGGCGGTGGCCGAGGCGGGTGCCGATTGGCCGGCCGGTAGGTGGGGCGACGTCATCGACGGCGGAGCGCCCGGGACACCGGCCGGCCGGCCGGCCGGAGTCGTGGCGGCGTTCGGGAACGGGGATGGCGGCGGGGCCGGTCCGCCGCCGGCCGGGGCCTGGGGCGCGGGTGTCGGGCCGGGCGCGGCGCGCAGCATCGTGGCGAGCAGGGCATCGCCGCGTCCCACCACCACGGCCCCCGGCGTGGCGGGCGTCGACGGTGGCGCGGTGGATTGCGCCGGCGCGGCGAATGGGTTGGGGACCCGCTGCGCCGTCTGACCGGGCAGGTGCGGCGCGAGGGTCTGCGGCGCCGGTTTGCCGTCGATGGTCAGCAGGCGCAGCAGGGTCTGGGGGGTCTTGGCTTCGAGGGCGAAGGTCAGCTGGCCGCCCGGCGGCAGGGTCCAGGGGCTCTCGATCAGCAGCGGTCCGGCCGCCGTCTGTATCAGCAGGCTTGGCGCCATGCCGGGCTGCGCCGGGGGCTGAACGGTGGCCTGCAAGAGGGTGGCGAGCGGCAGCGCGGTCAGGTTTGGCGGCGGCGCGGGCAGGACGACGGCGGGAGTCGGCGGCGGAGTCGGTGGCGGAGTGCCCGGCGGTGGCGGCGGCGCGACCGTGGTCATCTATGTCCTCAGCAGTCTGGCGGTCGCGGCTTCCACGTCCTGCGCCGCCTCGCAATTGGGGAACCGGGTGAACAGTGGCGCCTGGGCGCGGATCGCCTCGCGTACCTTGTCGTCGCGGCGGATCACTCCGGCCAGCGCCGGCGACATCTTGAGGAACCCCTCGCAGGCCTTGAGCAGGGTGTTGTAGGTGCGCTCCCCCTCGTTGCGGGAGTTGGCCATGTTGACGAGGACCCAGACGTTGGCCGTCGGCTGCGCCATGTGCAGGACCTTGATGAAGGCGTAGGCGTCGGTCAGCGAGGTGGGCTCGTCGTTGGTCACCACGATGCAGGTGCCGGCGACCTCCGCCATCTGGCGCACCGTCCGCTCGACCCCGGCGCCGAGGTCCATCACCACCCGGTCGTAGGTCGAGGCGAGCAGGCGGAGGTCGTCGGCCAGCACCTGGAGGCGGCTGGCCGGCAGATTGGCGAGGCTGCCCGAGCCGGAGCGTCCGGCGATGATGTCGAATCCGCCGTCCTCGTAGCGGAACGCCGCCTGGTTGAGGGACAGCCGACCGGAGATCACCGATCCCAGATCGTGCTTGGGCATCAGGCCGAGCTGGATGTCCACGTTGGCCAGCCCAAGGTCGGCGTCGAACAGCAGGGTATGCTGCCCGTTGAGGGCCAGCGCCTGGGCCAGGGTGATGGCGAACCAGGTCTTGCCGACCCCGCCCTTGCCGGAGGCGACGGCGATCAGATGGCGGCCCCGGCTGGGGGTCGCGGCGGCGGTGGCGCTGGGGGTCGGGCCTTGGGTCATCTGCGGGGTCCTAGATCTGCCCCACCGTCTTGATGCGGGCCTTGGGATGGATTTCGTTCTGCGACATCACCGGGGTCATCGGCCGGAACCGTTCGACGATCGAGCGCACGAACGGCCGGTTGTTGGGGCTGGTCAGCAGAACCGGCATCTCGCCCATCATCGCCTGCCGCTCGAAGGTGTCGCGCAACTGGGTGATGAAGTCCTGAAGCTGGCTGGGCGCCATCGAGAGCTGGCGGTCGTCGCCGGTGCCGATCAGGCTGTCGGAGAACGCCTGTTCCCACTGCGGCGACAGCACGATGAGCGACAGCACGCCGTCCTCGTCCACATAGACGTCGGACAGTTGGCGGGCCAGCCGCGAGCGCACGTGCTCGGTGATCAGCATGATGTTGCGGGTGTAGCCGCAGGCCTCCGAGATGCCCTCCAGGATGGTTGGCAGGTCGCGCGCCGAGACCCGCTCGGTGAGAAGGTTCTGGAGCACCCGCTGGATGCCGCCGACCGAGATCTGGCTCGGCACCATGTCGGCGATCAGCTTCTGATGCTCGCGATCCAACTCGTCGAGCAGTTTCTGGGTCTCGCCGTAGGACAGCATCTCCGACATGTTGTCCTTGATGACCTCGGTGAGGTGGGTGGTGACCACGGTCGCCGGATCGACCACCGTGTAGCCCCGGAACAGCGCCTCCTCGCGGTTGGCCACCTCGATCCACATGGCCGGCAGCCCGAAGGTGGGTTCCTTGGTCTTCTCGCCGGGCAGGGTGATCTCCTCGCCGCGCGGGTCCATGACCAGCAGCATGTTGGGCCTGAGGTCGCCGCGTCCGGCCTCGATTTCCTTGACCCGGATCACGTAGGTGTTGGCCGGCAGCTGCATGTTGTCCTGAATGCGCACGCTCGGCATGATGAAGCCCATGTCCTGGGCGATCTGGCGGCGCAACGCCTTGATCTGGTCGGTGATCCGCTGCCCCTCCGAACCCGTGTTGATCAGGCCGAGCAGACCGTAGCCCAGTTCGAGGCGCAGGAAATCGATCTTCAGCGCGCTGGCGATCGGCTCCTCGGCCGGCACCGCCGCCGCCTCGATGCGTTCCCGCTCGGCGGCGATTCGGGCTTCCTCGGCCCGCCGGTCCTGCAGCCGCTTGAGGTACCAGCCGCCGAGCCCGGTCGCCACCGCGAGGACGAGAAACGGCACCGCCGGCATGGCGGTGAGCAGGCCCAGCGCGGCGAGCAGAAAGGAGACCAGAACCAGGGCCCTGGGTTGGCTCCCGAGTTGGGTGAACAGCGCCTTTTCGGTGGCTCCCGAAACGCCGGCCTTGGTCACCACCATGCCGGCCGCGGTGGAGACGATCAGGGCCGGGATCTGCGAGACCAGCCCGTCGCCGACCGTCAGCCGGGTATAGGATTGCGCGGCCTCGCCCCAGCTCAGGTCCATCTGGGCGACGCCGATGATCATGCCGCCGATGACGTTGATCGCGGTGATCAGCAGACCGGCCACCGCGTCGCCGCGCACGAACTTGGCTGCGCCGTCCATGGACCCGAAGAAATTGGATTCGTCCTCCACCTCCTTGCGGCGGCGGCGCGCCTCCTCCTCGTCGATCATCCCCGACGACAGGTCGGCGTCGATCGCCATCTGCTTGCCCGGCATGCCGTCCAGGGTGAATCGGGCGGCGACCTCGGCGATGCGTCCGGAGCCCTTGGTGATGACCACGAAGTTGACGATCACCAGAATCGAGAAGACGATGATGCCGATCACGAAGTTGCCCTGCATCACGAAGCCGCCGAAGGCCTCGATGATCTGTCCGGCGGCCGCCGTCCCCTCGTGGCCGTGCGCCAGAATCAGGCGCGTGGAGGCCAGGTTGAGGGCGAGGCGGATCATCGTCGCCAGCAGCAGAACGGTGGGAAAGGCGCTGAATTCCAGCGGCTTCTGGATGAACAGCGCGGTCATCAGGATGAGCACCGAGAAGGTGATCGAGAAGGCGAGGCTGATGTCGAGCAGCCAGCGCGGCAGCGGCAGGATGAGCACCGTCAGGATGGTGATCACGCCGAGCGCCAGCATGATGTCGCCGTGCTGGCCGATCTTGCGCACCTGCGCCGACAGGAAGCCGATCAGGTTGACTCCCGATTCCGCCTTGGCCGAGGGCTCGGCCTCGGCGGCGGGCACCGGGGACGGGGGGGGCGCCTCCGCCATCGCCTAGGGCTCCCGGGGTTCGGTCACGACGCCTTCTCCTGGGCCGGGTCGCCGCCGGGGGTCGGCACGGGGATGCCCTTGTCGGCGTACTGGCGCAGCTTGTTGCGCAGGGTGCGGATCGAGATGCCGAGAATGTTGGCGGCGTGGGTGCGGTTGCCGAGGCAGTGTTCCAGGGTGTCGATGATGAGGTCGCGTTCCACCTCGGCCACGGTGCGTCCGACCAGACCGCTGGCGCCACCCCCACCGGCGGTCGGCCGTGGCCGCGCCTGGGTCGGGGCGCCGCCGAGCATCACCGCGTCGCGGCCGATGTCCGGGCCGCCGGCCAGCAGCACCGCGCGGTGCAGGGCGTTTTCCAGTTCGCGCACGTTGCCCGGCCAGTCGTGGGCCTTGAGCGCGGCCAGCGCCTCGCCCGACAGCGGGCGAACCGGCAGGTCGTTGGCGGCGGAGAACCTGCGGATGAAGTGTTCGGCCAAGGGTTCGATATCCTCCGGCCGCTCGCCGAGCGAGGGCAGGCGAATGGCGACCACGTTGAGGCGGTAATAAAGGTCCTGGCGGAACCGCCCCTCGGCCACTTCGCGGTCGAGGTCGCGGTTGGTGGTGGCGATCAGTCTTGCGTCGACCTTGACCGGTCGCGCGCCGCCGACCCGGTCGATCTCCCGTTCCTGGATGGCGCGCAGGAGCTTGGCCTGCAGGCGCGGGTCCATTTCGGAGACTTCGTCGAGCAGCAGGGTGCCGCCGTCGGCTTCCTCGAACTTGCCGATCCGGCGCGCCACGGCGCCGGTGAAGGCGCCCTTCTCATGCCCGAAAAGCTCGCTCTCCAGCAGGTTCTCGGGGATCGCCGCGCAATTGACGGCGACGAAGCGGGCGTCCTTGCGGCGGCTGTTCAGATGGATGTGGCGGGCCAGCAGTTCCTTGCCGGTGCCGGAGTCCCCGGTAACCAGGATGGAGGCGTCGCTGCCCGCGACCTGATCTGCCATGCGCAGGGTCTGGGCCATCGCCGGGCCGCGATGGACAATGGCCCGCGCCTCGTCGGTCACCGCCTCCAAAACTCCGGCGATCAGGTCGGCGTCCGGCGGCAGGGGGACGTATTCCCTGGCCCCGGCGCGGATCGCCGCGACCGCCGCGCGGCTGTCGGTGCCGACTCCGCAGGCGACCACGGGCAGGTGAATGCGCTCGCGTTCGAGCTGACGGATGAAGGCGTCGACGTCCAGCTTGACGTCGATCATCACCAGATCGGCGCCGTTGCCGCTCCGCAATGCCTCGAACGCCGCGTCGGAGTCGTTGGCGTGGGTGACCTTGGCGCCACGTTGGATGGCGATCTGGCTGGCGGCGCCGATTTGGCCTTCAAGCGATCCGACGATCAGCAAACGCATGGTCAAGGGTCTCCCGGGCCGTCGTTAATCGAAGTATTGGATGCGCTTCGCCGGCGGCAGCACGCTGTTGAGCATCATTTCCAGACGCCGGGGGTTCTCCTGGCGCCCGATCGAGGCGGCGCCCAGCAGATAGACCTGATTGATCAGGGTCTCCTCCGCCGAGTTGCGCTCCAGCTTGGCGGCCAACGGCAGGAACACCATGTTGGCCAGCACCGCGCCGTAGAAGGTGGTGAGCAGGGCGACCGCCATCGACGGGCCGATGGTCGACGGGTCGTCCAGGTTGCCGAGCATCTGAACCAGTCCGATCAGGGTGCCGATCAGCCCCATGGCCGGCGAGAACTCCGCCGCCTTGCGCAGGATGCCGGCGCTGCGGGCGTGGCGCTGTTCGGTCGCCAGCATGTCGCGGCGCAGCATGGTCTCCACTTCCTCGCCCGGCGTGCCGTCGACCACCATGGACATGCCCTTGTGCAGAAACGGCTCGCCGCTCAGCGAGTCGAGGAGTCCCTGCAGCGACAGCACGCCCTGCTTGCGCGACATCTCGGCCAGGTGCAGGACGCGCATCGCGGCGGCGCCAGGATCGCGCCGCGTGTAGACCATGGTGCGGCCCACCACCCGGAAGCTCTGCATCATCTCGGAGACCGAGAAACACGCCGTGGTGACCGCGAAGGTGCCGCCGATGACGATCAGCACCGATGGGGTGTTGACGAAGGTTCCCGGCGAGCCGCCGAGTACGATCGCGGTGACCACCAGGGCGAACCCGGCCAGCAGTCCCAGGACGGTCGCGAGGTCAACCTGCGATCGGGCCTTGCCGTCCGCCAAATCGATTCCGTTGCCCATCGGGGCCGTCTCCTCGGGGGGCTAGCTGCGGTCCGACTTGATGATTTCGGTCATCGTTACCCCGAGGCGGTCCTCGACCACCACCACCTCGCCACGCGCCACCAGGCGGTTGTTGACGTAGATGTCGATCGCCTCGCCGACCTTGCGGTCCAGTTCGACCACCGCGCCACGGCCGAGTTTCAGCAGTTGGCTGACCTGCATGGTCGCCTTGCCGAGCACCGCCGATACCTGGACCGGGATGTCGTACACCGCCTCCAGGTCGCGGGCGCTGCGCGGCAGTTCCGGCTCGTCGGCCGAGTCGTCCACCAACGGGGCGCCGGTCGAGGGGTCGCCGTCCAGTTCGCGCAGTTCGAGTTCGTCATCAGCCATTCCAGTCTCCCGTCGGTTCGGTGGTGGCGTCGGGCGTTGCCGCGGCGTTCGTGCCGCGAATGGATCGCTCGGGCAGTGGGTCGTCGCGGGTTCCGCCCTCGGCCAGGTGGCGTTCGACGATGGCGTCGATGTCGCTCCAAAGGGTATCGGAATCGCGCTCGGCGCCGCCGTCGGTCCATTCGAGTCGACAGTCGCCGGCCGGAACGTCGGGCGCGTCGAGCAGGGTCACCTTGCCCTCGAACCCGGCGTTGCGCGCCATCTCGGCGATCCGCGCCTCGAGCGGGGCGCGCTGCTCGGGCGCCACCCGGACGACGACGCGCGGTTCGTCGCGCAGTCGGTCCAGGGTGTCGGCGACCAAGTCCGCGATCTCGTCCAGACCGCCCCGGCGGTTGAGGGCCGGAAACATCTTGGCGGCGATGGTGGCCGCGACCGCCACCGCGCCGCGCCGCGAGTCGTCGGCCGCCGCGCGCTGCCGCTCGAACAGCTTCGCGAGATCGTCGGCGATCCGCTCCAGGGCCTTTGTGGCGTGTGCCTCGACACCGGCCCCGGACTCCTCCAGTCCGGCCAAGCGGCCGGCCGCGTGGGCCTCCTCCCGCGCCTGGGCGAGGTCGGCCTCCGAAAACGTCGGCGGCGGCGGGGGCGGTGGCGCCGCCGCCTCCGCCGCCTTCTTGATGGCCTTGCGAGTCCGCGACCGCTCGTCGAAGTCGTTGTCGAACATGAACTTGCGGACGTTTGGCATGGTGTTTCCCGGGCTCAATAAACCAGTTCGTCCTCTTCGCCCGAGCCGGCGATGACGATTTCGCCGGACTCGGCCAACTGCTTGGCGACCGTGACCACTTCCGCCTGGGCCTCGTCGACCTCCTTGAGGCGCACCGGCCCCATCGATTCCATGTCCTCGCGCATCATCTTGCCGGCGCGTTCCGACATGTTGCGGAAGAACATGTCCTTGGCATCGTCGGAGGCGCCCTTCAGCGCCATCGCCAGACGGTCCTTCTCGACATGGCGCAGGAGCTGCTGGATGCCTGCGGAATCGATCCGGGTGAGATCCTCGAAGGTGAACATGAGCTGCTTGATGCGCTCGGCGCTCTCGCGGTTGCGTTCCTCCAGGGCCGACATGAAGCGGTTCTCGGTGTTGCGGTCCAGGTTGTTGAAGATGTCGGCCATCAGCTCATGGGCGTCGCGCCGCGCGGTGCGCGCCAGGTTGGTCATGAACTCGGTGCGCAGGGTGCGCTCCACGTGATCGAGGACCTCTTTCTGCACCGCCTCCATGCGCAGCATGCGGGTGATGCACTCCATGGCGTAGTTTTCGGGCAGCAGCGACAGCACCCGGGCCGCATGGTCCGGCTTGATCTTGGACAGCACGACGGCCACCGTCTGCGGGTATTCGTTCTTCAGGTAGTTGGCGAGCACCGCCTCGTTCACGTTGCCGAGCTTGTCCCACATGGTGCGGCCGGCCGGACCACGGATTTCCTCCATGATCTGATCGACGCGGTCCTTCGGCAGGCTGTTCGCCAGCAGGCGCTCGGTGCTGTCGAACGAACCGACCAGCGAGCCGGTGGACGACAGGTGGTCGGCGAATTCGATGAACAGCCGCTCGACGATGTTGGAACTGATGCTGCCGAGGGTGGCCATGGTCTGGGAAAGCTCGCGGATTTCCTCGTCGTCCATTTTCTCGAACAGGCGGCCGGCGTGCTCCTCGCCCAGCGACAGCATGAAGATGGCCGCTTTCTGGTTGCCGCTGAGGCTGCGGTAATCGTCCTTGACTCTAGCCACGGTTCGGACCCGCTCCTAGGTTTCCTGATACATCCAGTTGCGAATGATCGACAGCGCCTCCTCGGGGTGCTTTTCGACGATCTCGGTGATCTTGCGGACCGAGGAGGCCTTGACCCGGCCCTCCACGCGGTCGATGTCGATGAGTTCCTCGAGATCCTCGGCGGCGATCGTGTCCTCGATCGGCAGCGGCGGGCCGCCCGGCGCGGCGAGGGCCGGGGCGCCGGCACCCTCCAGCGCCGCCTGCTGTTCGGCGGCCCGGGTTTCGAACAGCCGCGACACCACCGGCCGCACGACCAGCAGCAGGAACAGGATGAACACCACCACCAAGGCCACGTTCTTGGCCAGATCGACCAACTGGTCCTGGGAGAAGCCGAGCAGGAAATCGTCGAACTGTTCGCCGGTGTCGAGCGGGGCGAACTGCATGTTGATCACGTCGACATTGTCGCCGCGCCGCGCGTCGAAGCCGATCGCCGTGCGGACCAGGGTGGCGAGTTGGTCCATTTCGGCCTGCGGGCGCGCCTCGTAGGTCGGGTTGCCGTCGGCGTCGGTCGGGTAGGCGCCGTCGACCAGCACGGCGACCGACAGGCGTTCCACCTCGCCGATCTCTCGCACCCGGTTGACCACGGTCTTGGTGATCTCGTAGTTGACCGTTTCCTCGATCCGGCTTTCCTCGGTCTGGCTGCTGATCCCCGCGCCCTGACCGGTGTTGGTGGGGTCGGGCAGGTTGTTGCCGACGGTCACCGGCTCGGTCTCGGAATCGCGCGACGAGGCGGTCTGCTCGATGGTCTGGGTCGAGCGCACGACCTGACCCTCGGGGTCGAAGGATTCCTCGGTCGAGCTGATGCGGTCGAAGTTCATCTGCGCCGAGACCTCGGCCCGCACCTTGCCGTAACCGACGGTGCGCTCCAGCAGATCCTCGATCTCGCGGGACAGCCGGTTCTCGTAGGCGATGCGCCGTTCCTCCAGGATATCCAGTTCGCTGCCCTGATCCTGGAATCCGCGCGCCAGGAGGTTGCCCTTCTCGTCGACCACCGACACCCTGGAGGGATCGAGGCTGGGCACCGCCGAGGCGACCAGTTGCTGAATCGCCATGACCTGCTCGCCGGACAGGCGCACCGGGCCGCGCATCTTGAGCACCACGCTCGCGCTCGGCTCGCGCTCGCGGCGGCTGAACAACTCGCGCTGCGGGAGCACCAGGTGAACCCGCGCCGACTTGATGTTCTGCAAGCTTCCGATGGTGCGCGACAGTTCGCCCTCCATCGCCCGCAACTGGTTCATGTTCTGCATGAAATTGGTGGTGCCGAGGGAGTCCGAGGTGTCGAACAACTCGTACCCCACCGAGCCGCCGGACGGCAGGCCCTGCTGGGCCAGTTTCATGCGCAGTTCCAGAACCCGCTCCTTCGGCACCGAGATCGTGGCGCCGTTGGCCGACAACTGATAGGGGATGCCCTGGGCCTCGAGTTCCCCGACGATGCGTCCGGAATCCTGCGTGTTCAGTTCCTGGTACAGCAATCCCATGTCCTGGGTGGAGAACTGCGAGACCAGATAGAGCAGGGCGCCCACCGTGAACAGGCCGACGCCACCGATCACGGCCAGCCGGGTCGGCCCCAAATTGCGCAGGGTATCGAAAAAACCGCCCATTGCCTGCCTTGCATGCCCAGGGACGCCGAAATCGATGGCGCGCCAAGAAAAACACGAACAACTCTAGCATAGAGGCTATTCGGCCGTCATGAACAAGACGTTAACACCCGGCAAAAATTGCCTACCAGATGTCGTTCCCGCGACCGAACCCATCGCCTTGCGAGCATGAACCCTGCGTGACGTCCCGTCGAGTCGTTTCGGTTTGGAAACGCAAATGCGCCGTCCGGTTCCGAGGCGGTTCCCGACGGCGCGTTGCGCGGCTCCTGGCCGATCAGCCGGTTAGCGTTTGACCCGCATCAGTTCCTCCAGCATCTCGTCGGCCGTGGTGATGATCTTGGTGGACGCCGAATAGGCCCGCTGGGTGGTGATCATGGAGGTGAACTCCTCGCCCAGGTCGACGGTGGAGGCTTCCAGGGAGGCCGCCGAGACCTGCCCGGCGCCGCCGGCGCCGGCCTCGCGCACGGTCGGCTGGCCGGAGCCGTCTGTCTCGATCCAGACGTTGCCGGACATCGCCTCCATGCCGTTCGGATTGACGAGGGTGGCGACCGGGATCATGAACACCGGCTTGGTCACCCCGTTGTCGAACAGCGCGGTGACCACGCCGTCGGCGCCGATCGAGACCCCGGCGTAGTTGCCGAACGAGGCGCCGTTCTGGGAGATGTAGCGGATCTGATAGTCGCCCGCGAATTGGACCAGGCCGTCGGAGGTGTTGTAGTTGCCGAGCCCCACCGACAGGGCCGGGGTGGTCGAGCCGTCCATGTCGTCGGCCCCGTTGGCCCAGTTGATCTGGTATTGGACACGCGGATCCGAGGCGGTCGATTCGTCGGAGCCGAAGAACTTGTCCGGGGTGCCGTCGCCGTTGAACTCCACCGCGTAATTTCCGGCCGTGATCCAGGCCACGGTGGCATCCAGGGATTCTACGGTGAACGCGGTGTTCTGCATCACCGAGGCGACGCCGTTGGTGGTCAGGTTGGAAGCGTCGACCGCGACCTCGTAGGCGGCCGATCCCTGGATGAAATAGACCGAACTCTCGCCGGCCAGTCGGGTCGCCCAGGCGTCGGGTGGCGAAGCCGGCGTGCCGCCGTATTCGTACAGCATGATCGCCTGCATGCGCTCGGCCAGTTCGTCCATGATCTGCGACAGCGAACGGCCGGTGACGTTGATGTCGAGCGCCGCGTCGGCGGCGCCCAGCGCTCCGGCGGTGACAACGCCGTCGCCGGTGCCGAGAGCGGACGACGAGTCCGACGAGGCCGCCAGGGTTATGACGGTGGCCGAGGTGTTGAACTTGGTCTGGTGCACGGTGACCGTCGTTCCGTTCACCGAGGTCCATTCCTGGGACGCGGTGCCCATGGTGGTGGTCAATGCCGTGTTGATGGCCGAGGCCAGGTTGGCGGCGGTCGATTGAGCGTTGGGTCCGATGGTGATCGGGGTGCGGCCGGAGGTGAACTCGGTGGTCGTGATGTCGCCGCCGGTGCCGTCGGAGACGGTGATCGCGGTGTCGCCGGGGACGTTCTGTAGCGAAATCACCGAGCCGACGACGCCGGTATAGGCGTCGGCGGCGATCTGGGTATCGAGTACGGTTTCCATGGCGGCGGCGAGGTTGGTCGCTGTGGCATCCGTGGTGCCGCCGATCGTGACCGCCGTGTTGCCGGCCGAAACGCCGCCGCCGCTCTCGAACTCGAAGGTCGTCGGAACGCCACCCACGGTGATGATGTAGGTATCGCCATCGGTCGGCTGGGTGCCCACGGTGAAGGAGTTTGGCGAGCCGTTGTTGAACTCGAAGGTTGTCGTGGTGCCGTTGGCAACGATCTGGATCGTTTCTCCGTCTTCCGGTTGGCTGCCCACGGAAAGTGTCTGATCGTGCACGTCAGTATCATCGGACGTCGTAAAGTTAACTGTATAGGTTGTTCCATTGACGCCGAGCGTCATGGACGTGCCGTTATCCGGGATGGTTTCGAAGTCCAGCCGTCCGGCGGAATAATAGTTGTTGCGCGAACTGGTCTGATCCTCGATCAGGAAGCGTTCGGAGCCCTTCGGTGGAACCACGGTGTAGTCCCAGGCGTTGGATGCCCGCTTGACCCAGGTGTGGTTGAGGTTGTGCGGGTTGCCGAGCGAGTCGTAGATCAGGATGTCGCTCTTGTGTGACGCGCCCGTCTCGTCGGACGACGGCAGGTTGGCGCCCAGCGCGATGGTCGTGGTCGCCGTCGCGGTGCCGCCGATGGTGTTGAGATTCAGCGGCTTCAGATTGGTGTCGTCGACGATGTTGTCGTTGATGTAGACCGTGTCCCCTTGATCGTTCTTGTAGGCCTTCATGTAGACGTCGTTGCCGATCGTCTTGACCACCGCCTGGGTCGAGTTGTCCCAGGTTTGCAGCGGCCAGCCCTGGAGGTACCAGCCGGACGTGTTGCGCAGGTACCCGTCCTCGTCGACCTTGAACGACCCGGCCCGGGTATAGGCGAAGATGTCGCCGGTCGACGGATTGGCCGCCTCGTTGACGATGAACACGCCCTGCCCCGACAACGCGATATCGGTGGAGTTGGCGGTCGCCTGAAGGAGGCCCTGCACGTCGATGCCGGCCAGTGGCTTCGACTGAACCCCGCCGGCCGCGTATTTGGTCAGCGACACCTGCTTGGTGACCAGGGTCTTGAACTGAACCTCGGTGCGCTTGTAGCCCACCGTGTTGACGTTGGTCACGTTGTCGGCGATGGCCCCCATCGAGCTGGACTGCGACTGAAGGCCCGAAACGCCTGAAAACAAAGCACCATAGAGACTCATGGCGTCCTCCTGAAGGTCTTAATACGCACGCGCGTCGGGCCGCTTGCCGTCTGCGTCGGGAGTGAGGGGTGTCCGCTCACGCATCTTCGCTGTCATCACCCTCACCGTCCCCGTCCCCATCTCCATCGCCGTCACCTTCGCCGTCTCCGGAGCCGTCACCGTCGCCGGAGCCATCGCCGTCTCCGGAGCCGTCACCGTCACCGGAGCCATCGCCGTCACCGGAGCCGTCACCGGAACCATCTCCGTTGCCGGAATCGCTCGGTGGCTCGGCGACCGACAGCACGCCGTCGATGGAGATGAAATAGCCGTTGTTCAGTTCGAGATAGGCGTTGCCGTTGTCGGTGCGCACCCCGGTCACCCGGCCGAAGGTGGTGTAGCCGACGTCGATCGGATCCTCGTTGGGGTCGAGGGCCGAGACCGTCACCGTGTAGACGCCGTCCGGATAGACGTTGCCCAGGTTGTCCTTGCCGTCCCATTCGAAGTAATGGGTGCCGGCGGCCGTTTCGCCCTGCTGATAGAAGACCACCTCTCCGTCCTCGTTGCGGATGGTGATCTGCGACGACACGGCGTCGTCGAACAGGGTGTAGCTGAACTTGCCGTGATGATCCTCCATCGACATCACGTTGGAGACCACCTCGGCGTACTTGCCGATGTAGCTGACGATGGTGCCCAGGTTGTTGAGCTGCTGGGCGGCCAGGATGTCCTCCAGGTTGGCGTTCTGCTGGATCTGCTGTTCGACCTGCGCGAACTGCACCAACTGGCTGGTGAACTCGTTGGCGTCCATGGGGTCCAACGGGTCCTGGTGCTTGAGTTGGGTGACCAGCAGGGTCAGGAAGTTGTCCAGGTCCTCGGCCAGCTTGGCCTTCGATTGGCCGGAACTGGTCAGGGCGGGGTTGCTGCTGGCGGCGACGGAGTCAACCATTGCGCGTTTCCTAGGCTCGAATGTCGACGCGACCGCGCGCCGACGCGAGATGGGCCGCCAGATCCTCCGGGGATTGGTCGATCAAGGCCATGATCTCGTCGAGACCGTCCGAGGCGGGATCGTCGGTGGCCGCCTGCTGGCCGGCCGCTCCGTCGGGTTCCGCCTGCTGCTGACCCTGATCGCGGAGGCCGAAATTCATCGATCCGGCGTCGGTGTTCAGGCCGGCGTCCTGGAGCGCCTTTTCGAGCATTCGCGAGTCGCCGCGCAGCAGGTCGAGGGTTTCCGGCCGATCCGCCGTCACCGTCACCTGGACGCGGCCATTGTCGGCCATGTCGAGACGCACCTCGACCCGTCCCAGGTCGCCTGGTTGCAGACGGACGGTGATGCTGTCCTTGCCCTGCGCGAGGGCCTTGGTGACCTGCACCGAGACCTGCTCGGCGACCGGTCGCTGGGCCTGCGTCTGCTGGTTCGCCTGTGCCTGCTTGGTCTGCGTCGCCTGCTGGGTCTGCGTGGTCTGCTGACTTGGCGTCGATGGCGCGATCCCACCGGCATCTCCGGTCGCCGACGGGGCCTGGACGGTGGTGGTGGACGAGGCCGCCGTCGCGGCGGCGGTTCGTCCGCCGAGGGCCGCCGCCGTCGTCGTGTCCTGAACCGCCTGGCCGGCGGCGGCCGAGGCCTGGGCCGCCATCTGCGCCTGAGCGGTGGCTTGTCCGGCCGTCTGGGCCGACGACTGGGCGGCGCCCTGGGGTGCCGGCGCGGCCGTCTTCGGAGTGCCGGCCGTGGTCGTGGCGGTGGTCGTTTCGACACCGTCCTCGGCCAGGGCGGCAACGGTTGTCGATGACAGTTGAGCTTGTCCGGTGGCGGTGCCGCCCTGCTGGCGCACGCTTACCGACACCTTGACGTCGCTGCCCGGGTCCATGCGTTGCGCCAGGTCGGCGCCCTGGCGGGCCAGGGTGTCGCCGCGCGCCGATGTCTGCGCGGTCTGCTGCGGCGTTGCCTGTTGTCCGGTCTTGGTGGATCGCTGGCCGGCCTCGCCGGTGTCGCGCGGCGCGTTCGGGTCGACGGCCGCGGTGTTGGTGGTGGTCTGGGGCGTGGTGGTCTTGCCTTCGGAGGCCGCCGTCGCGGTCGCGGCACCGGCGGTCCGGGCGGCGTCGCCGGTTGCCGTTCGCGAACCGTTGGTCGCCGCCTGTTGCATTTCGGAAACCATGGCGGCGGTGGCCGGGTTGGCGGTCGCGTCCTGGTCGGCCGAGGCGGCCCGCGCGGAGGAATCGTCGCCGTCGCCATCCGCCGTGGCGTTCGACGATTCCCCGGATGCCGCGTCGTCGTCGCGCGGCGCGGTCTCGGTGTCGGACGCGGTCTCGTCTTGGTCGGACGTATCCTTGCGGCCGTCCTCGGCGTGCCCGTCGTCGTCGGCCGCCGTCTCCGACCGTTCCGACTCGTCGACCCGCTCGTCGCGGGCGCCGGTCCGATCGCCGCGCGTGTCGTCGTCGGCCGCCGGGCGGTCGCGGTCCACCGGGGCGGTGTCGCGCGCGTCATCGTCCCGGCGTGGCTCGGTATCGGTCGGCCGGGGGCGGTCGGCCGGCACGATGGCCGACCGATCCATCAGTTCCAGCGACGAAGCGTTCATTTGCCCGGTCAGGGCGGTCACCAGCGACGAGAAGACGCTCGCCGCGGTGGGCACGGTCTTGTCGCCGCGTGCCGTCGTGCCGGCCACCGTTGACGCGGCGGAGTCGAAAACCTGGCGGTCGTAGTTGACAACGGTCATGGCGGTCGATCCGAATAAGGGTGTCCCGACATATGGGCAGCAAGCTCCATGCCAGTCGGAGCAGAGTGTGCCAAGGGCTTGTGTTTCAAGGATTCAAGGGGTGCGTGGCGACGCGTCGCACGGACCCACGCGGCAATCGCTGCCCGGTCGATGGCAATTTCTGCCGCGTTCGGGACGCTTCAAGCAAAAATTAACCGGCGGCGGGAAGAGTGGGGGAGGCGGCGCATCGGCATCGACACCGGCGGGGGAGTCATGACGGCACTGAAGGTCCACGAAACCAGCCTCGATGGGGTGCTCCGGATCGAACCGGCGACGCGGTTCGAGGATTTTCGCGGCGAATACGTGGAGCTCTACAACGAAGTCCTGTTCCGCGAGGCCGGGATCTCCCATCGCTTCATCCAGGACGACATCTCGACGTCCACGGCGGGCGTCCTGCGCGGCCTGCACGGGGATCCGGACACCGCGAAACTCATCGGTTGCCTGCATGGCAAGTTCTATCTGGTGGTCGTCAACTGGATTCCGGACTCGCCGCAATACCGGCAATGGGAGGCGTTCACGCTGTCCGATCGCACGCGCCAGCAGATTCTCGTGCCGCCCGGGTTCGGCAACGGCCATCTGGTCCTGAGCGACTGGGCGATGTTCCATTACAAGCAGACCACCACCTACGACCGAGGCCGTCAGTTCACCATCGCCTGGGACGATCCCGACCTGAACATCTTCTGGCCGCGCGCCCCGTCGATCGTGTCGCGGCGCGACCTGGGCCTGGAGTGAGGCGGCGGCCATGGACCGTCCTTCCCAGGCGGTGATTCTCGTCGGCGGCCGGGGGCGCCGCCTCGGACCGCTGACCGAAACCTGCCCGAAACCGCTGATCGAGGTGGCCGGACGGCCGTTTCTCGACCACCTGCTGGACCGCGTGACGGCGGCGGGTCTCGGGCGGATCGTGCTCCTTGCCGGCCATCGGGGCGACCGGATCGTCGACCGGTACGACGGAACGCGGCGCGCCGGGGCGGAGATCGGCGTGGTGGTCGAGCCGGCGCCCCTGGGTACCGCCGGCGCCCTGCGATTCGCGGCCGACCGCTTGGAGACGACCTTCCTGATGCTCAATGGCGACAGCCTGTTCGACTGCGGCCTTGCGGAGTTCGTGGCCGAGCGCCCGGACGGCGATTGGCTCGGCTGGCTCGCCCTGCGCCATCTGCCGGACACCGGCCGCGCCGGCGTGGTCGATCTGGACGGCGCGCGGATCACCGCCTTCCGCGAGCGCGGCGCGCCCGGCGTGGCGGGCCTGTCCAACGCCGGCATCTACCTGTTGCGGCGCGACATCCTGACACGTGTTCCGCAAGGGCCGGCCTCCCTGGAGCGCGAGGTGTTCCCCGCCCTGGCGGCGGCGGGGCGCCTGCGCGGTCAATGCCGCGAGGGCTACTTCATCGATATCGGCGTTCCCGAGGACCTGACGCGGGCGCGCCGAGACCTCGGCGAGGGCGGCGGATGAGAATCCTGGTCGCCGGGGCCAACGGACTGGCCGGCTCGGCGGTGCTCCGGGCGCTTCTCGACGCGTTTCCGGAGGCCGAGGCGCGGGCGCAGTTTCGCGGCGACCGGGGTCAGTTCGTCCGGGATCCGCGCGTCGCCTGGGTGCGCGCCGATCTCACCGATCGGACCGCCTGCCGATCCGTTGCCGAGGGATGCGACGCGGCGGTGCTGGCGGCGGCCGAGACCGGCGGATCGACCATGGGGACGGCGCGGCGGACCCGCCATCTGAGCGCCAACGCGGTCCTCGACACGTGGCTTTTCGAGGCGCTGGCCGAGGCCGGCGCGCGCCGGGTGGTCTACGTGAGCACGGCCTCCGTCTATCAGCCGTTCGATGGCGCGATGACGGAGGAGGGACTGGATAGGAACCGGCCGCCCGATCCGTCGGTCGCCGGGGCGGCGCTGGCCAAGCGGCACGGCGAGGCCCTGTGCGGGTTCTGGCACGAGGCCGCCGGCATGGAAACGGTGATCGCCCGCCCGACCAGCCTTTACGGCCCCGGCGACGCCTTCGACCCGCAACGCTCCACCGTCGTCGCGGCGCTGATCCGCAAGGCCGTGGACCGCCAGGACCCCTTTGAAATCCGAGGCGATCCGGACGTGCGCAGGGATATTCTGTTCGCCGACGATTTCGGGCGCGGCGTGGTGACGATGCTGCGGCGGACTGATATAGTCCACGACACGTTCAATCTCGGGGCCGGCGAAACGGTGACGGTCGGCGAGATCGGGCATTGGGCTTGCGCCGCCGCCGGTCATCGGCCGGCCGACATTCGACATGGAACGCCGGGCGGTGTGGCGTCGGCGCGCGCCGTGGACATCGGCAAGGCGACGCGGGTTCTCGACTGGCGGCCGCGCGTTTCGGCGCGCGACGGAATCGCCCGCACCGTCGACTGGTGGAAGGAGAACGGCGAATCATGGCCGAAGTGAGGACCCGGCGTCATGACGCCATCGTGCTGTCGAGCGGCGGCGAGAGGACGGCACAGGCGGAACTGACCCGCCGCATGAAGAACACGCCGATTCCCGACGACGAAATTCTCGCCAACCTGGGCCTGTTCCTGACCTCCAAGAACCTGTCGCGGATTCTGTTCTTCCACGAAATCTACAAGATGATCGTCGAGACGCACGGCATTGTCGTCGAGTTCGGCGTCCGCTGGGGCCAGACGCTGTCGCTGCTTGCCGCCCTGCGCGGCATTTTCGAACCCTTCAACCGGCACCGGCGGATCGTGGGTTTCGACACCTTCACCGGCTTGGCCGGCGTGTCCGCGAAGGATGGCGGAGGGCGCGCGTCGGTCGACGGATCGTTTTCGGTGAGCGACGACTACGAGGCCGAACTGGGCCGGATCCTGGCCCTGCAGGAGGCGCTCAACCCGATCTCCCACCTGAGGAAGTTCGAACTGGTCGCCGGCGACGCGCGATCGACCGTTCCGGACTATTTCACCCGGCATCCGGAAAGCCTGGTGTCCCTGGCCGTCTTCGATTTCGATATCTACGAGCCCACGCGGGCGGCCCTGGAGGCGGTCGGGCCGTTTCTGTTCAAGGGCAGCGTCCTGGTGTTTGACGAGCTGGCCGACGACGTGTTTCCCGGCGAGACCCTGGCCGTGCGCGAGGTGCTCGGCATCGAGAACCTGCGCATTCGCCGCATGCCGATGACGGCGCGCATCTCCTACGCGGTGATCGAATGAATCCGGAAGCCAGGGCCATTCGGCGCGCGATCCTGGACATCGCCCACGTCAGCGGCCACGGACATATCCCGACCTGTTTTTCCGTCGTCGAGAGCCTTCAGGCGGTTTACGACACCCTGCGCCACGATCCGGCGAATCCGGATTGGGACGGCCGCGACCTGTTCGTTCTCTCGAAGGGCCACGCGGCGCTCGGGCTTTACTGCGTCCTGGCCCTGCGCGGGTATTTTCCCATCGCGGATGTCCATGCCTTCGGGGCGGCGGGATCGCGGTTCGGCTGTCACGCGGACCGGTTCAAGGTGCCGGGCGTGGAAGCCTCCACCGGATCGCTGGGCCATGGAATCGGCCTTGCCGTCGGCATGGCGCTGGCGGCGAGGATCGACGGCGGCGACCGTCGGGTCGTGACTTTGATCGGCGACGGCGAGGCCAACGAGGGCACGGTGTGGGAAGCCATCATGGTCGCGGTGGATCAGCGCCTGGACAACCTGACCGTGATCTACGACCACAACAAGTCGCAGACCCGTTGCCTCGCCATTCCCAATCCCGGGGAGCGGTTCGCCGCGTTCGGCTGCGCGGTGCGCGTCGTGGACGGGCATGACCGCGATGCCCTGGCGGCGGCCCTCGGCGGCGACGGCGGCGCGCCCCGGGTGGTGATCGCCGATACGCGGAAGGGCTGGGGCTGCCGGACCCTGGTCGACGACATGTTCGCCTGGCATCGCCGTTCGCCGAACGCCCGGGAATTGCCGATTCTGATGGAAGAGCTCGATGCGTGGACAGTTTAGGGAGACGGCCACCGCCCTGGCCGAGACCGACCCGAGGGTGGTGGTGATTCTGGGCGATATCAGCGTCTATCAGTTCCGCGATTTTCAGGCCCGCTTTCCCAAGCGCTTCTATAACATGGGCATCTGCGAGGCGACGCTGATCGGCGTCGCCGCCGGACTGGCCTCGCAAGGATGGTTCCCGTTCGTCCATTCCATCGCCCCCTTCGTGACCGAGCGCGGCCTGGAGCAGATCAAGCTCGACATGGCCTACAACGGGTTCGGCGGCAACGTGGTGTCCTGCGGCGCCACCTTCGATTACGCCTGGGACGGCGCCACCCATCACGCCTATGGGGAGCTTGAGGCCCTGCGCCTGGTTCCCGGCATGGAAGTTCTTCAGCCGGGCTCACGGCGCGAGGTGGACGCCCTGATCCGCCAGTGCTACGGCAACGGCAGGCCCACCTATGTCCGGTTGTCGGACTACCCGCATGACGAGGACCTGGGCGAGATCGTGGCCGGCCGAGGACGTGTCGTGATCGACAAGTCCGCGCGGCTGACCGTGATGACGGCCGGACCGATCCTCGGCAACGTGCGGCGGGCGGTTGCCGACCTGCCCGTCAACCTCGTCTACTTCCATACCTTGAAGCCGTTGGACCGGGACCTCGTCGAACGGTTTCGCGACACCGATATCCTGGTCGTCCACGACGCGCGGGGCCTGCGCGAGGCGATTGGCGAGGTCCCCAACCTGCGGGTCGATTTCCACGGACTCGGCGACCGTTTCTATTCCGGCTACGGCACGGTCGACGACCTGCGCCGGGAGTGCGGTCTGGACCCCGCCGGCATCCGCGAGGCGGTGGCCCGGCGCCTCAAGGGGTCCTGAGCACGAACATCCATTCGGGCGCGAATCCGGGATCGGCGCCGTCCCAGAAGGCGTCCCATTCCGCGTCGTCGATCTCGAACGGCGCGAGGCCGCGGAACAGCCGCGGCGGCGGGCCGATGACATCGATCACCCGCCAGTCGGCCAGAAGCCGGGGCAACCGGATCGGACCGTAGATGCGGTTGACGTTCCAGACGAGGGCGTCGGGACCGATCGGAACGCTGAGGAACAGGGTTCCTCCGGGCCGGAACCTGGCCTTGATGCGGCGCATGGTCTTCAGGTCGCCGTCGGGATCGATGGGGTCGCCGTAGCGGCCGAGGCCGTCGTGCTCGAAACTGGAAACGGAGATTCCGGCATCGACCGGTTCGCCGGATCGGAGGAACTCGTCGGGCGTGACGTAGCGCAGGCGGGAGTCCGGGCAGAAGCGAACCTGATACTCGACCGCCAGGGGATGGCCCCCGAACGCCAGGACAATGCCCTCGTAGACGGGGTGGCCGGAGCCGAAAACGGCGACCGTTCCGCCGTCGACGGGATGGGATTCCAGCGCCCGGTATAGCCACAGGTCCGTCTCTCCGTAGGCTTGCGGCTCGCGCGCGATGGCGCGTTCCATGGTCTGCTTGATCTTGTCGTGCGGATAGAAGATCTGCGCGAAGTTGATGCTCACGCGCGGCGCGGCGCCGGACTCGCCATCAAGCGTGACGAGCGTGTCGTCCCGGTAGACATGCCGCACCGGCACCCGTCCGTTCATGGTGAAGGCGTCGCGCAGCGAGTCCGGAATGTCGGCCGGCGGGCGCGCCCACCCCTCGATTTCCGCGTTCAGGCGGTCGAACGCCTGCATGACGGTCTCCAGCGGGACGCTGGGAACGTCGCCGCGCGCCGGATCGTCGGTCGGAGGCGTTGAAATCGGATTCGGGATCGCCTCCGGACCGAGCAGATGGCCGAGCCAGTATCGGGTCTGCGGGTGGTCGGGATCGCTCCCATAGGCGAGCTTCAGAAGCGCCAGCGCGGAGTCCGCGTCGCCCTCCGCGATCAGGATCTTGGCCAGGGCGCAGTATCTTTCGGCGATCCCCGATTCGAGCTGAAGGGCGCGCATGATCATGGACTTGGCTTGCGGCGTGCCGCCGTCGAGATGGGTTGCCCAGCCGAGCGCGAACACCGCCGCCGGGTCCCGCGGGTCGGTTTGCAACAGTTTCCGGGCGATCATGCGGATCGCCGAGGTTTCGTTGCGGGCCATGTGGTGGGCGAGCTGATGGCGCAGGTTTTCGGTGCTCAATGGCGGTCTCCAGGGCGCGGGCCGGCGTGGCCGGGTTCGTGCCGCCTCACGACGGGGCTCCCGTCCGGCGCGCCAGGCGGTTCTCGTCGAGGCGGAAGTAATCCTTGTCGTCCAGGGCCTCGTCCGGGATCACGAAGCGGTACTCGATCGACCGACGGTCGATGGGGCGGTCGTCGACGCGCACCGTGCGATGCGGAACGTGATCCCCGAACACGATGGCGTCCCCAAGGTCGAGTTCGAAGCGCCGTGTATTCGCGAATGACCGGTCGAGAATGGCGGCGCCGTGGCCGGCGGCCTCCGCGTGGTCGATCTCCCCGAACCGGCCGACCGCCAGCTCCAGGGTCGCGTGGGCCGACGGGTCCGGCTCCAACGGCACGAAGCAGGTGATGATCCGCCGATGGACCCTCGGCATGCGCTTGACGTAGCCGATGTCCTGGTGCCAGGGGACCAGGTGTTCCGGATCGGTGAGGTGGCGGATGTTGGGCGGGTACATCATCCAGGTGAACGGCGACAGCCGCGCGATCCGTTCGGCCGATGCGTTCCGCCAGGGGTCCAGCCAGACCGGATCGAGCCGGAACGCGTCGGTGGACGCGCCGATGGCCACCCGGCTCGCGTCATGGGGCGATCGCAGGGTCGCCTGGGCCGCCTGCTCGGTGGCGGCGAAACGGTCCATCAGGCGGGCCAGGGTTTCGCGGTCCAGCAATCCGCGCATGTGCGCGATGAAACACCGATCCTCCTCGGCCAGCATGGACCCCCCTTGGTCCCAGGGATGCAATCGACAACAAACTATCATACAGTCTGGAATTCGAGACTGAACAAAACGTAACGAAGAGGCGATGAAGGTCTTTCTGAAGGGATTGAATACCTGCACGCAACGGGCCGGGAAACTGCGTCAGTACCGGACCTTCCTGGTCGCCAACGGACACGAGATCGTCGAGACGCTCGACGAGTGCGACGCCGTTGTCGCGTGGACCTGCGCCTTTCGCGGCGACGTGCGCGACAACACCCTGGCGCGTCTCAAGGAATACGAATCGGCGGGGCACCGGGTCATCGCCACCGGCTGCATGCCGGACATCGATCCCGAGGGCCTCGCGGCGGGGTTTTCCGGCCAGGTGTTCGCCTGGACCGAAGAGGCGGAGCTTGAACGCCTCTTCGGTCGGCCGGGCGGGCGCGGCCTGGCGGATTGCGAGGCGGTGTTCGGCGAGCCGCCCCTGTGCGACGATCTGGCGCGGTTTCGCACCGCCTGCCCCGACGTCGACGCCACCTTTCCGGATCAGTTCATCAAGCTGGTGGTGGCGGAGGGCTGTCCCTACACCTGCACCTACTGCTCGGAGCGCCTGGCGTTTCCCGACTTCCGTAGCTTCGATGCCGAGGCCCTGGCCGCAGAGTGCCGGCGTCTGGTCGCGGAAACGGGGCGCACGGAAGTCATCCTGCTCGCCGACTGCGTCGGTGAGTACGGACGCGACACCGGCCGTGATCTGCCCTGGCTCATCCGCCGCCTGTGCGCCGCGCACCCGGACCTTCGGGTCGCCCTCAGCAACTTCCATCCAATCAACTTCCTGCAAAACTGGGCGGCGTTCAGCGATCTGATCGCCGAGAACCGCATACGCCACCTGAATCTGCCGATCCAGTCGGCCTCCGATCCGGTGCTCAGGCGCATGAACCGGCTGTACCGGCGCGACGACCTGGAGCGCCTGTTCGGGCACCTCGGGCACCTCGGGTTCGATCAGTTCGACACCCATATCATCGTCGGATTTCCCGGCGAGACCACGGCCGACGTCGATACGACCCTGGATTTTCTGGTCCGGCACCGGGTGCGCTACGTTCTGATCAACCGGTTCATGGAAACGCCCGGCATGCCGGCGACCAGATTCGCCGACAAGGTGCCCCCGACGGAGGCGGCGCGGCGGATGCGCGACGCCGAGGACCGGCTGCGGGCCGCCGGCGCCATCGTCAACGCCGAGGACAGCGATTTGATGCGCGACCGCATGGCGCGTCTGAACCGGGGCCGCAAGGCGCAGACCATCGCCTCGTGAGGGCGGTCAGATTCCGGGCTTGGCAAAGGTCAGGTCGTATCCGAGCCGCCGCATCGGATCGCCGTAGGCGGTGACGAAGGCGGCCCGGAAGGCATCCCTCAGCGGCGCCGGCCAGGCGGCGAAGACGTCCTCCGGCGGCGGGCGGTGGCGGCGGTGCGGGTTGCGCGGCGCCGCCGACATCAGCTTCGCGGCGACCGGCATCAGGTGCGCGAGGCCGAGCCCGGTGACATGGGCCATCAGGATGCCCAGGCCGTCCGGCGTGCCGGTGACGGTTTCCATGGTCGCGATCCGGGCCTCCGGAGTCATGTCGTGGGAACGCCGGAATCCCTCCAGGATGCCGTTCATGGCCACCAGCCGCCAGAGGTGCGCGGGGTCGCCGGTGGCCTCGGTTTTCGCGACCAGGGCGTCGGCGTCCAATAGATAGCCGATGTGGCCGGCCGGCAGGCGTTCGACCAGATGGGCGAGGCTTTCGGCGAATCGCGCGTCGACCGTCACCCGGTGCGTCCACTGCGCGACCACCGACTCCGTCTGCGCGACCGGATGCCGAAGCAGATAGACCGGGCGGAATTCCACGTCCTCGATCAGCAGATCGCCGGCGCTGACATGGAACGCGTGGATGGTGCCGGTGCGGGTGGCGTCGGGCCGGGCTCGCTCGACGATGTTGAAATAGGCCACGGCGTGGGGCTCCAACGGCCGTCGCCACAGGCTCTCGTCGTCCGGCCCGGCGGCCCCGAGGCGTGGCAGCGAGGGCGGCACGAAGTTGGAATGGGCGCAGGCGACGCCGGGCAACACGTTGAGACAGGAGGCGATCCACTGGGTCGCGGCGCCGCCGAACGACTCGATGGTGAACCGCACGCGGCCCCGTCGAACGGGCTTGTCTGGATACCGCAGCATGTTTAGCGTGGCCCGTGACACGCGATCGGGACCGTCGACCAAGGCGATTGCCCCTGCGTTGACGTGGCGGGGATGCGCGATGCGAATCTTTCTTCTAGAACCCGGTCTTCGCGACTTCAAGGGACATTACTTCAACCACACCTACCTGCTGGCCACCGAAATCCTCGCCCGGGGCTACGACTGCGTCATCGCGACCAACCGCCGCATCGACACCAGAACGGCGGCCGCTCTGCCGGTCAAGCCGCTGCCGCTGTTTCACGTCGGGTCCTATTTCGAAATGTCCGAGGACCCGTTGAGCCGGCCCATCGAGAGCTATTTCGGAATCAACGAGATCATGCTGGCGGACTTGCAGATGATGGGCCAGGCGGTCACCGACCGGGATCTTCTGCTGTTTCCGACCGCCAGCGAACGGGTTCTGGAGGCCTTCGCCCGGTGGTATGGCCAGCAGCCGTTGGAGCGGTCCCCGGTCCTGGTGCTGTCGTTCAGCTTCGATCCGGCGGGTATCGACGACGCCTGCGAGACCAAGCTCATGCGGGCGCTCTACCGCGCCGGGTTCAACGCCCTGGCCAAGCCGCTGCGCAACCCGGAAAACGCCCGCCGGGTGTTTTACGTCACCAACTCGGCGCGCGAGGAGTATGCGTTCCTGGCCCGGAGAACCGTGCTGCCGGTGCCGATCGCCCAGCCGTCGCGGCGGATCGTCGAACGGTTCCGCGCGACTCCGGAACCCGACGCCCCCATCCGTGTCCTCAGCCTCGCGATGTCCACCGCGCGCAAGGGCCTCGAAAGCCTTCCGGAAGTGATCGCCCGGGTGCTGGAGGACCGCCGGGACATCGTTTTCGACGTCCAGATGTATGGCTACGAGGCGGGCGACGACGTGTCGGCCGATCTGGCCGAGGCCAAGCGGCGGCTGCTCGGCATCGCCGCGTCGGACGACCGGCTGCGATTGATCCATGGGCCGCTGGCCTTCGAGGACTATTACCGGGCGTTGGCCGGGACCGACGTGCTGCTGCTGACCTATCGGCCCGATTACGACCAGATATCCGGCATGGCGCATGAGGCGCTGGCCTTCGAGCGAACCATCGTTGCCCCGGCGGGCAGCGCCCAGCAGCGCATGCTGGAGGAATTCGACGCCTCGCGGGCGTTTTTCGCGGCCCTGGAGCCGGAGCCGGTGGCGTCGGCGATCCAGGACGCCGCCGCGCGGACCCGTGGCGAGCGGGACAAGGCGGCGGCGGCGGCCGACCGATGGTTCGAGCGCCAGGGAACGGAGCGCTATCTCGATATCGTGCTGAACCTGGGTCTCGGCCTGCGCCGCCAATGACCCGCGCGGCCAGCGGCGTCGGGGGTCAGGTATTCTTAACGCCCGAAGCGGTATCGTGGTTCGCGAGGGTCCGGACCGGGGGCTGGTCGCTTCGATCCCATGACCGGACGCGCGTCGAGCGAGGGAACGGTTTGTCGCTGGAAATGCTGGACTTCGCCGGACTGCTTCTGATTCTTGCCGCGCTCGATCTGGGCGTCGGGCTGGCGACCCGGGGGCGCCGCGCCGCGCCCCCGCCGGCCGATGACGCCCAGCCCGGCGGCAACGACCCGGCCGCCGACGCCATCGTGTCGACATTCGTGTTTTATTCCTATTACGGCTATGGGTTCAGGCCGGGATTTCGGCCGCGCGATCTGCTCCCGCCGGCCCGCGTCGCGATCATGACGGCGCCCGACGGGGCGACCGACTGGCTCGACACGCCGGCCGATCCCCTGGGTTTCTGGAGCCGCTATCCGCTGCCCTTGAACCCGCCGGACGATGATACCCTCGTTGTCGGTCTCCTCGGCGGCTCGGTGGCCCAATGGCTGGGCCTGCAATGCGGATCTCGGATCGAACAGGCCCTGTCGGCCCGCTTCGCGGGCCGTCCGGTGCGCCTCGTCGATTTCGGGGTCGGCGGATTCAAGCAGCCGCAGCAGGTTGCCGTGCTGGCGCACATGCTGGCCCTGGGGCAGTCGTTCGACGCCGTCGTCAATCTCGACGGCTACAACGAGGCGGTCTACGGCGACATGAACCTGACGCAGGGCACCCGCGCCGAAACGCCCTGTCCGATCGTCGTCAAGCCCCTGCGCGCCGCCGTCTCGGCCTCCGGGAGCAGTGCCCGGGGAGTGATTCTGAGCGGCCGGGTTCTGGACATGGAGGCCCGCGTGACCGAACTCGGGCATCGGATCGACCGTTCCCGAAGCATGACGATGTCGCTGTTGCGCATGGTCCGGGAAAGCCACCTCCGCGCGCGGTTGGCGCGCGCGCGGCGGGCCCTGCGGGAACTGCCGGGCGATCCGGACTCCGATTTGATCTGCCTGCCACCGTCGACGGGCACGGACTCCGACGCGTCGGTCATCGATCTCTGGGTCGCGGGATCGATCCAGTTGCATCGCCTCTGCCGGGCCAACGGCATCGGCTACCTGCATGTCCTCCAGCCCACGCCGTTCGTCGGCGGCCGGGCGTGGTCCGACGACGAGCGCCGGACGATCTCCAGGGACACCGGGCACGGCGACGTGATCGCCCGCATCTACGAAGGTTTTCGGACAGCATCCGCAGGGCTCCTGGAGGAGGGAGTCCGTTTTCTGGACGCAACGACCTGCCTGGACGCCGTCGCCGAGACGGTGTTCGCCGACACCTACGGTCACCTGAACCAGCGCGGAAATGATGTTCTCGCGGACGCGATCTGTTGTAACCTCCTGTCCGAACCTCCCTTGCTGGCGCGGAGGCCGCGATGAACATGTTCCTGGGTAGCGTGGTCGTTGGATTTGGCGCGATCCTGGTTGTCGGCGCGGTGCTTCGGCTCCGGCGGCGCGCGCGACGCGGGGGGTCGGAGGACGCCAAGGACATTTATCCACTCTGGTAGCACCCCGCCCGCCGCGAACGCTTCGCAAGATATTTTGATCTCGAAACAGTTTGGTCGGACCCATGGATCGCGTCATTTCGGAGGCCAACGCCTGGCTGAGGCAGGTTCTTCTCACAGGCCTGCCGGATGCCTTGAAGCCGGCCCGGATGTGGGAAGACGTTCTGGACACGCGGCATCGCAAGCTGATCGCCGAGGCGCGATCGGTGGCCAGCGTGATCGAGACGGTAACCGAGAACGTCGGTTATTTCACCAAGCCCACGCGAACGGACGACCCCGTTTTCGCGGCCGTCGCCGACGGCTACGCGCGGCATCTCGACCGGTTGGGGTTTCCCCTGGACGATCTGGATCCCTTTCTTCACGAATCTCCCATGGCTTCGCGAAACGTCGCCTACACCCACGCCGGCCGCCGCCTGTCCACCGCCTTCCTCTATTATCTGTCCGCCGCGCTCACCGCGACCCGCCACGCCGGCGCGGCAAAGGCGACGCTCGAAATCGGCGGCGGCTACGGCGGTCTCGCCCGTATTCTGAAGATCCTCGATCCGGGCCGCGCGATCACCCTCGTCGACATGCCGGAATCCCTCTGGTTCGCGTATGTTTTTTTGAGATCGAGCTTTCCCGACGCGACATTCGTGTGCGTGACGCCGGAATCGGCATCCCGCGCCGACGCGGCGAACTTCGATTTCATGCTGGTTCCGACGAATGCGCTATCCGTCCTGTCCGGGCGGCGGTTCGATCTGGCGTTCAACAGCCAATCGCTCAGCGAAATGCGGACCGAGACCTACGATTGTTTCATGGAGCTTCTCCAGGATCGGACCGACACGCGCTGGTTCTACAATCTCAACCGGTTCGGCCGCCACGAGGACGGTCTTTCGATTCCCGAACGTCTGGAACCCGCCTGGGGCGACGACGTGGTGTTCCTGGCGTCCGACCTGGATTCGCACTGGAAGCTGAGGCATTGGGCGCTCTCTCCCGCCGAGGGCAACGCCGGAATGGCCGATCCGCGCTACATGCCCGTCCTGGAGATCGTCGTCGAGCGCATTCCCCCGGTTCTGAGGAACCGCGAAAGCTACGCGCTGGTCGGCGACGGCCTGTTCGCGCGGGCGAAGTCCAGGCTGCGCGCCGATTCCCAATTCCACCGGCTGATGTGGGATGCGATCCGCCTGAGCCCGACGCGGGACAAGCTGGAATTCTATGTCGATATCCTGGATCGGCTCGGCTTTCGGGAGGCGGCGCATTATGCCCGCCTGAGGGATCGTCTTGGCGCCGCCTCCGAATAATACGAAACCCGAATAATTGATTCGGGTTTCTTGCCCCTCGCCGGGCGCGGGCTCCGCCCGCTTGGCGTTCCGCCAGCTTCGCAAAGGCCGTCGCCGCAATGGCGACTCGGTGCGGATTCCGAATTGATCATCCGAAATCCGCATAACACCGCCTTCGGCGGCCTCGAACCGGACAGGCCCGCGTCTACAGCAGGCCCTTTTCCGACAGCATGTCGAGGTAGGCATCCTCCATCTTGCGCGCGAAGGCGGGGGCGTCGCCGAAGCCGTTATCGACCACCATCCGCCGCAGATCGCGTCGCAGCCGACCCAGCCGGGGCCGATCCTCGGCCAGGGCGACGGCCTTGGCGACGTAGGCGTCGCGATCCCGGGCGATCAGGTCGGGCAGTCCGGCGGCCTGGAGCAGGGAGGCGCCGTAGCGGGCCGCGAACCGGTCGCCCAGCAGGGTCACCACGGGGACCCCCATCCACAGGGATTCGGCAATGGTGTTGCCGCCGCAATAGGGCCAGGTGTCGAGGCTGACGTCGACGCGGTTATAGAGTTCGAGGATCGTCCGCTGCGGCAGGCCGCCGTGCAGGATCAGACGATCCGCGCCGACGCCGAGGCGGTCGAACTTGACGGCGATGTGGCGGCGGCTGTCCGGGTGGTCCAGGCCGCGACCGCCCATGATCAGGCGCGATCCCGGAACGGTCCGCAGAATCCGCGACCACAGGCCGATCATGACCGGGTTGAGCTTCACCGGCGAACCGAAATATCCGAAGGTGGTCGGCGCCCCGTCCAGGCTGGGTGGCGGTACCACGCCCGGCAGCCGGTCGGCGTCGTAGTGGAAGCAGAAGAAGCCGCCCGGCAGACGATGGACCGTTTCGCTGTAGTGCCGCTCCGCGCCGTCCGGAACGCAGGTGGCGTCGGCGAGGATATAATCCACGTTGGGGACCCCCGTGGTGCCGGCGTGGTTGGCGTAGCTCGCCTGGACCGGGGCGCAGCGCCAGGCCATGGCGCGGAACCGCTGCCCGTCGCCGAACCCGTTGACCTCCACGAGCACGTCGAGGGCGTCGTCGCGCAGGCGTTCGGCGAACGCGGCGTCGTCGAGGTTTTGCAGGCCGTCCGCGACCCGCGAGAACGCTGGCCGGACGTCCTCGGGAACGCGCAGGCCGCCGTAGCAGACGGCCTCCACGCGCTCCGAGTGATGGCGGACGAAAGACGCGATCTGATGCCGGGTATAGCTGGCGTCCCAGGTAATCGCGTAGTAGCCGACGCGCAGGCGCTTCGGGTCGGTCCGCGTTTTCAGGGGCGTGGCGAGCCTGGGGGCCGGCGGCGCGTGGCGGGCCACCCATCGGCGTTGCAGGTCGGCGAGGTGGGCGTCGTCGGCCCAGACGACCTTCAGCGCCGCCTGCAACGCCTCGCCCTCGCTTTGCGTGTCGCCCAGGCCGCGCAGGACGCCCGACGCCATGCCGGCCAGACCCCGGGCGGCGTGACGGTCGGCCAGCCGGCGTTTCAACGGCCGGGTGTTCAGGTGGTAGCGCAGCGGTCCGGTCGGCCGTTCGGCGTTGACGATCCGGCGATAGGTGTCGGCATGGACCCTGGGCGACGCCGCGATGCCGTCGATATCCGGCGCCGTCTCGGCATGGGGCAGGAGGGTGGCGGCGACCTGGCGCATCAGGTCGAAAACATGGCTCAGGTATCGGACGTCGGATGTTTGTTCCAGCAAGTGGTTGTAATGGGTTGCAAGATGTTTCAACAGGAGTTCGGGCATCGCATAGGCGGGGAAGTCGGAAAAGAAGCCGTCGGCCGCGAACAGGCGCCGGAACACCCGCACCCGCGATCCAAGGTTCTTCAGGACCGAAATCGGATTGTTGCTCTCCTGGGCCTTGTGCAGCGCGTAGGTACCCAGGGTCTGTGGCATATAGAGGACGTCCCCCTCGGTGCCGAGGCGGGTCCAGATCTCGAACTCGATGCTCTCCTTCTGCCAGTCGTCGCCGAACAGGCCGTTGTCGACCAGGAACCGGCGGCGGAAGAAGCTGGCCACGAAATACGGGCAGGCGTCGCCCGCGAGGTAATCGACGAGGTCGAAATCCCGCCCCGTGAAGGTGCCGATCGGCCGGCCGTCGCCGTCGGTTTGGATGGCGTCTCCGGTCAGCGCGTCGAGGCACTCGCGCGCCCGAAACGTCCGCACGGCCCGCTCGACGGCGTCCGGCCGCAGGGTCTCGTCGGCGAGGCAGGAGCCGACGATGTCGCCGCGGCATCGCCGAAGCGCGGCCAGGAAGGCCTCGTTGGTGCCGCTGTCGGGCCGGCTGACGACATCGACGCGGTCGCCGTACTCGGCCAGGATGTCGCGGGTTCCGTCGGTCGATCCGCCGTCCTGGACGATGAACTCGATATGCGGATAGGTTTGCCCGACAACGCTGTCGATGGCCGTCCGGATGCGCGGCGCCGCGTCGCGGCAGAACATGAGGATGGACACGAGGGGCGGCGACGAGGCGGACATGGGCGATTCCGATCTCTTCGAGGGCGAGCGCCAGGCAATGGGGGTCCATCATCCGCCAATCGCGTAAACAAGGCTTTACGGCTTCTAAAGAATTGCGGTCAATAACTTAAACGTTATCGCATCGGGCGGAGTCCTGGGCATGCCGGAATTGAGGGTGGATGATTTCGCGCGGGCGTTCGACGAAACGCCGGAGGCCATCGCGCGAATGGCGGGACCCGCCATCGCGGAGGCGAACCTCGGCTACCGGCGGCCGAAACCGGCGGAGCGGGACGCCATCATTCTCGATATCCTGAAGCGGCTGGCGGCCGAGGATTTCACGCGCGTCGGCGCGCACCGCCACGACGTCTGGACCGAGGTGTGGTCGGAACAGTTGGCCGAGTTCACCGCGCGCGGCGGCGGGGCGGAGGCCCTGGACCCCAAGTTCGTGGCCGCCCGACGGACCATGCGGGTGTTCGGCGATTTCGCCCGCGCCGACGACTCGCGGTTCGAGATGTCGCTCTACGCCATCGTGCGCCAGATTCTGTTCGAGCGCTGGCTGCGCGGCCATCGCGACCTCTATGAGTTCGGCTGCGGCAGTTGCTTCAACCTCGACCATTTCGCGCGCCTCGATCCGACCCTGCGCCAGGTCGGCCTCGACTGGGCGCAGCCCTCGGTTGATCTTGCCGACGCGTTGGGGCGCGACGGCGGCCGGGCGATCCGGGGGCGGCGGTTCGATTTCTTCGCTCCGGACCCGGACCTGCGATTGCCGGACGGCGCGGCGGTGACCACCTTCTGCGCCCTTGAGCAGGTCGGCGACCAATTCGGCGGCTTCGTCGATTTCCTGCTCGACCGCCGGCCCGCCCTCTGCGTGCACATGGAGCCGTTGCGCGATCTGTACGATCCGGAGCGTCTTTTCGACTGGCTGGTCCTGCGGTACCACGACCTGCGCGGTTACCTGACCGGGTTCCTCGACCGACTGCGCGCCGAGGCGGCGGCGGGGCGCGCGGACATCCTCGACGTTCGCCGGCTGGGCTTCGGCAGTCTGTACCACGAGGCCTATTCGGTGGTCGTCTGGCGGCCGCGCTGAGATGTTCTATCGCGGCCGTGGCTGTCTGGTGCTGGGCGGGACCGGATTCGTCGGGACCCATGTGGCGCGCCGG
The DNA here is from genome assembly GCA_028282245.1 of Magnetospira sp. GTDB lineage: Bacteria > Pseudomonadota > Alphaproteobacteria > Rhodospirillales > Magnetospiraceae > JANQGL01. Next base: position 1,276 of record JANQIL010000126.1, on the reverse strand, counting down.
CTTCTGGATGCCGGGGCGCGGGTGCGGATCACCGTGCACCGGCGACCCGCCGCCTTGAGCCATCCGAACCTGGAGACCGTCCCCTGCGACCTGATGGACCCGGCGGCCCTGCGGCTGGCCATGGCCGGGATGGACTGCGCCTTCCATTGCGCCGGGTGGGTCGGCTCGGCCGCCGACGCCGGCGCGCGATCGTCGCTCAACGCCATCGAGGCGAACGTGACGCTGGCGTTTCGCGTGCTCGACGCGGCCTGGAACCTTAACCTGCCGCGCCTTTTGATGTTCGGTTCCAGCACCGCCTATCCGGCGAGTCCGCGTCCGGTGGTCGAGGATGACCTGTGGCGCGACGCGCCGCATCCGACGTACCGGGGCTATGGCTGGAGCCGGCGCTACATGGAGACCCTGGCCGCCTTCGTGCACGCCAGCGCGGCGACCCGGCTGACCATCGTCCGGCCCACCGCCATCTACGGACCGGGCGACAACTTCGACCTGCGGACCTGCCACGTCGTGCCGGCCCTGATTCGCAAGGCCGTGGAGCGGTGGGACCCATTGGAGGTCTGGGGCGACGGTGGCGAGGTGCGCGATTTCCTGCACGTTTCCGATCTCGCGCGTGGCTGCCTGCTGGCCCTTGAACATCTCCCGACCTGCGATCCGGTCAACATCGGGCAGGGCGAGGGCACGACCATGCGCGATCTGGTGGCCATGGTCCTGGAGACGGCGGGGCATGCGCCGTGTGTCGCGTTCGATCCCACCAAGCCGACCACCATTCCGGTGCGCCGGGTGGATATCGCCAAGGCGCGGAAGGACCTGGGGTTCGCGCCCGAATACGATCTGGCGTCCGGAATCGCCGAAACCATGGCCTGGTATCGGGAGTCGGCCGGTGGCTAGGTTGCTGATCGTCGATCCGGCGCTGCGCGACCGGACGGGCCACCACTACAACCTGAACCGCGCGGTCGCCGAGGCGGCGGCGGCCATCGACCTGCCCTGCGCGGTGTTCGGCAAGGGGGTCGGCCACGAGGCGCTGCCGGGCCTGACCGTGTTCCCGGTGTTCCCGGCCGATCAGTATCGGGTGCCGGTCTACGAACCCTTCGGCGATCCGGGCGCGCGGATCCGGCGTCTTGAGGAGGTGGACGCGATCATCCTCGACACCCTTCGCCGCGTGCTCGCGCCGGTGCTGCGCGCGGGCGACACGCTGCTGATCCATTCGCCCAACGCATCCACGGTGGCCGCCTTCGGCCGCTGGCTGGCGGAGGTTCTCCCCGCCGCCGATCTGCGCGCC
>JANQIL010000124.1 GCA_028282245.1 Magnetospira sp. | reverse complement strand
GGATGAATCCCATCCGTTGGCATCGAACCACCAGATCAATAGCTTAGTGGATCGACCGATCCAAAGCTTGGGTGCCAAGCGTTGGATCCGATCCACTAGCGTTTGCCCATGGCCCGACGCGCCGGGCCGTGCGGGTCGGGGCGCGCGAAGGTCGCGGCGTACACATCCCCGACAGGCCGGGCCGCCATCGGAGCCCGGTTCGAGGTGTCCTGCGGACGCGCCGGGGAGGCCGGCCTTTCGATCAGCGCGCGCAACTTGCTGGGCCGTGTCCGGCATGGCGCGATGGGGAGTTGAATCGGCCGGTGCCGAGATGCGATGCCGTCCCGCGATCGGCGCGGGCGCCGGTCGCCGGCCGAAAAGCCGGCCGCGCGGCGGCGGCATCGAGCGGTCTCCGGCGCCATCCCATCCTATCGGGGTTCATCCACCGTCTCCGGTCCCGCGGGCGTAGGGCTCGCGTCGCTTGAGGACCGCCTCGATGGCTTCCTGTTCGATGCGGTCGGCCTTTCGTTGCAGTTCGGAATAGGTCTCGGTTTCCGTGCGCTCGGCCTCGTGCTCCGCCCGCATCGCGGCGATCCGCGCTTCCAGAGCCTTCTGCCGCGCATCGGCCTGGCGTTCCACCTTCTCGATTCCGGCCTGACGTTCCGCGGCCACCAGTTCCGCCTTCGCCTTTTCGGCCAGGAGGGCGCTGCCGAGCACCACGCCGTCGAGCCCCACGTAGGCGTCGAGAACCTTGATGCCGGTGTCCGAGAAGACGAATTCGGAGATCTTGTTGGAGTGGGCGAGCCCCCGGCACTTCAGGATCTGGATGACGTAGCTGCGCTCGAAGTTGGATTCATGCGCCCGCACGCTGATCCAGACGTCCGCGGCGGAGGAGATGGGGTGGTCGTGGGCCATGCCGCCGCCGCCGCTGCCGCTGCTGATCAGGTGGGTGATCACCAGCGTTGCCTTCATGGAGCGCAGCATGTAGACCGTGCGCATCAGCAGCGAGTCGATCTCCAGCCCGACGCCCATCACCATCACGGCGGAGATCGGATCGATGACGACCATCGACGGCGCGAATGCCTGCATTTTGTCCTGAATCAGGTACAGAAACCCCTCCAGGCCCAGGTTGATCGGGCGAAGCGCCTCGATCCGCAGCAACCCGGCCGCCCGGGCGCCCCCGAGATCGAGACCGATCGACGACGTGTTGCGGATGATCTGATCGGCCGATTCCTCGAGCGAGAAATAAAGCGCCTTTTCGCCCCGTTTGCAGGCGGTATCGACGAGAGAGGCCGCGAAGTTGGTCTTGCCCGATCCCGACGCGCCGGAGAACAGCACCGTGCTGCCCTTGTAGGGTCCCGCGTCCCCCAACATGGCGTCGAGTCCGCCGATGCCGGTGCGGAATCGCTTGGTGTCGACGGTATAGTCGAGCCCCGTCGCGGTGACCGGATACATGGCCAATCCGTTGGGGCCGATGCGGAAGGGGAGTTCGTCGTTGACGTGATCCATGCCGCGGCATTTGACGATGCGCAGCAGACGCTTCGCCACCTTGTCCTCGACCCGGTTGTCCATGAGGATGAAGCCGTCGGTCAGATACCCCTCGAAACCATAACGGGTTTCCGCCGTTTTGCCCCGCTCGCTGGTGGCGATCACGGTCACGCCCCGATCCTTCAGCCAGTCGAACAGCCGGAGCAGTTCGGTGCGGATCGTCTTTTCGTCGGAGAAGGCGGAGAGCAGGGTGCTGAGCCCATCGAGCGCCACCCGTTTCGCCGCCACCGCCGCGATCGCGTGGTCGAGACGCAGAAACAGACCCTCAAGGTTGATGTCCCCCACCTCCGTCCCGAACGAGTCGATCAGCCCCGCCTCGATGACGCGGAGCTTATTGTCGCGCTGCATCGCCGCCAGGTCCCATCCGAACCCTTGGGCGTTGATGGCGACGTCGGCGATGGATTCCTCGAAGCTGACGAACACCCCGGGCTCGTCGAAGAAGCGGCCGCCACTGATCACGAATTGAAGCGCCAGCATGGTCTTGCCGCTGCCGGGCGTGCCGGCCAGCAGCATCGAGCGGTTTTTCGGAAACCCGCCGCCCAGGATCTGATCGAGTCCATCGATGCCGCAGGGCACGACATCGACGGTGGACGGCGCGATCGCCCGGTCGTTGGATAGGGGAGCCTGCTCCCGCCTGGGTTCTGGAGTTTTCATCGTGATCCTTTCGCGTTTCGTGCCAAGATCTACGAAGCGTCCCGAAGGGCCAGCGCATCCAGGATCCGGGCCTTGTCGGACACATCGCCGACAAGCCGCGCCGGCGGATCCGGGGCGCGCTTCACCAACGTGGGAATGACCAGGATGCTCTCGGTCTCCAGGGCCTCCGGGGACGCGTCGACATCCACCACCTCGAGCCGGTAGTTCGTGACGCCGCCTTCCCGGAGGATGCGCTTCAATCGCTCCACCGCGCGCGCGCCCATCGCGGAGGCGCCATTGATGTATAGAATCAGGAAGATCGTGGCTTCGCCGGCAATGTCCGTGGGAAAGGGGTCCTGATCACCAGACCCGATCCTGTTTTCGGTTTCGGACATCGGTCATGCCTCCAAGCACATCTCGTCGTTGACCGGGCCGGCGCCGCCCCCCTTGCGTGCCGGGATTTCCCAAGTCCATCGAGCCCGTGACCCGAAAACCGGGCTCGAAATAAAACGTATGACAAAATTTTTTAAAATTTATCAATCTAATTAAGTGCCTCGACTCAAACGGGCTATCGGTGTCCCGACAGTCCGGGAATGATTTGGTGGCGTGTTGGTTCGCGGGCTTCGCGAGAGGGCTTCTTCATCGCCGAAACGGCCCGGTTTCCGTTATTGGCCGCTGACGTCACGCGAACGACTTCGTGTCGCGCCACGAGCGGATTGCTCGGGGATCCGAGATCCGGTCGCGTGGATTTGGGCCGGGACACCGCGCGAACGGACCCGCCGATGCCACCAATGCCACGGGCCGTTCAGCAGGATCGCAAAAGCCCGGGTGTTCCATCATCGCTTTCTACCTCGTCGTCATCCGGGGAGTTCATCAAATCCGCCCCTCGGCCAGCGTTTTCTTTGGAGGTGTCCGATTTCAAGAACGAGCGCCTTTGTGTTCAGTCTCTTGGGGCGTAGTATATTACGTAAATACCTAAGATAGCATACGACACTTATCGCCAAGCGGGAAGCGGTATTTTTTGCTCTTTTTTATAGGGAGTGAATTTCGGTTTGTCGCAGTTATGGGCGTATCGATCCGATGTAATTTTCCTAAATAGATATATATTGAAAGTATTCTAAGTTTACAAGGCGGACGTCCTTTCGTGAAAAACCGCTCTCGGCGGCAACTTTAACTTGTTTGATCGAAGGTTTAAGTGTGCAGTGCCGCAATTCGCGCCGCCATGGCCTTTCGCGGACCGGTCCGAAGGACGCGCTCGCCATGCGACGACGTGAAAAAGGCCCGTGCCTTCCGAGGGTTGGTTCGCCGGGCCTCGGCCCGGGCGGCCGATTCGACCGGCCCGATGGCGAGCCGACGCGGACCCCGGATTGATCATCCGGAATCCGTATCAGGCGGACTCGACCAGGGCCACGCTCTTGATCAGGGCGACGACCGTGCTTCCCGGCCTCAGATCGAGGGTTTCCCAGGACTTTCTGGTGATTCGCGCCATCAGGCCGGCGCCGGCCCCGTCGGCCCCCAGCCCGAGAAAGACGGTGACCTGATGATCGCCCAGGGGCTCGGCGGCTTTGACGCGGGCCTCCATGGCGTTGAGAATGCTGAGCCCGTCCGGGGCCCGTTCCCGGCACAGCCCGACGTCGGAGGCCGCGACCCGCAGCCGGCGGGGCGCCCCCAGCCCGCCGGCCTCGCCCGGAACGACCATGGCGCCGCCGGCGACGGCCAGGGTCGAGAGCCCGTACTTGGGATCGTACCCGACGACCTCGCCCTCGATCACCGCCGCCGCGTCGGGCGTCCGGGCGAACGGCAGGGCCGGATCGGACAGCAACGGAGCCAGCGGACCGGCGGCGGCGACCCGCCCCTCCTCCAGGAAGACCATGTGGTCGGCCAGGCGCTCGACCTCGGCGATGTCGTGACTGACGTAGAGCACCGGGATCGCCAGGTGGTCGTGGAGGCGTTCCAGGTAGGGCAGGATCTCGTTCTTGCTGAACCGGTCGAGGGCGGCGAGCGGCTCGTCCATCAACAGCACCTCGGGACCCGACAGCAGTGCGCGGCCGACGGCCACGCGCTGGCGCTCGCCTCCGGACAGGCGGGCCGGCGAGCGATCGAGAAGCCGCGTCAACCCGAGGAGCTCGACCACGTCGTCGAAATCCGCCGCCTTCGCCCCGGTTCCGTTGCGCCTGCGCCCGTAGGTCAGGTTGGCGCGCACGGACATGTGGGGGAACAGGCTGGCTTCCTGAAACACGTAGCCGACGGGGCGCCGGTGCGGGGCGATGAATGTCCGGGCGTCCTGCCACACCCGCCCGTCGACCGTCAGCCGCCCCTCCGCCATCCGGTCGAGCCCGGCGACGCATCGCAGAACCGTCGTCTTGCCGCATCCCGACGGGCCGAACAGGGCGGTCACGCCACGCGCCGGGGCGGTAAAATCGACGTCCAGCCGGAAGCGGCCGAACCCGCCGCGAAAACGGGCGTCGACCGTGCTCATGTCAGGCGGTTTCTCATCCGCTTCTCGGTCACCGTCATGACCAGGATCACGAGAAACGAGAAGATCAGCATCCCGGCGGCCAGGACGTGGGCCTTGTCCCATTCCAGGGCCTCGACGAAATCGTAGATGGCGACCGACAGGACCTTGGTCTCGCCGGGGATGTTGCCGCCGATCATCAGCACAACCCCGAATTCGCCCATGGTATGGGCGAACCCCAGGACGGCGCCGGTCAGCAGCCCCGGCCGGGCCAGCGGCAGGGCGACGGTGAGGAAGGCATCCAGCGGCGAGGCGCGGAGCGTGGCGGCGACCTCCAGCGGGCGGTCGCCGATCGCCTCGAAGGCGTTGCGGACGGGCTGCACGACGAAGGGCAGGGAATAGATCACCGAGCCGACGACCAGCCCCTCGAAGGTGAAGGGCAGGGCATGGCCGAACAGGGCGGTGGCCGCCTCGCCGACCGGGCTCGATGGTCCCAGGATAAGGAGGAGGTAGAACCCGAGGACCGTCGGCGGCAGCACCAGGGGCAGGGCGACCACCGAGCCGACCGCTTCCTTCCACCGCGCCCTCGAACGGGCCAGCCACCAGGCGATGGGCGTTCCGACGACCAGAAGCACCAAGGTGGTGATGGTCGCGAGTTTCAGGGTCAGGATGACCGGTTCCCACATGGCGGTTGGCTCCCGATGTCGGCGCGGCGGATGGAGCGCGGCGGGCGAGACGGCATTATTCGATGCCGTAGCCGTGCCGTTCGATGATGGCGCGGGCCTTGGCGCCCGCGAGATAGTCGAGGAAGGCCCTGGCCGCCGCGCTGTCGGCGCCGGCCCTCAGCAGAACGGCGTCCTGCCGGATCGGCGCGTGAAGGTCGCCCGGCACCACCCACCTGGACCCCGTGTCCTCGCCGATCACCTGCGACAGGGCGACGAAGCCCAGTTGCGCGTTGCCGGTGGCGACGAACTGATAGGTCTGGGCGATGTTGTCGCCCCGGACGATTTGGCCCCTCACCCGGTCGTGGACGCCCAGTCGCGTCATCGCCTCGACGGCCGCCACGCCGTAGGGGGCGGTCTTGGGGTTGGCGATGGCGAGTCTGGCGAAGGCATCGGAATTGCCGATCACCGTCCCGTCGCGGTCGACCAGGGCCGGGTCGGTGCTGTAGAGCACGATCTTGCCGGTAGCGTAGGTGAAGCGGGTTCCGGGAACCGCCAGCCCCTCGGCCTCGGCCTTGCGCGGTCGCCCGGCGTCGGCGGCGAGGAAGGCCTGGAACGGCGCGCCGTTGGCGATCTGGGCGTAGAGCTTGCCGGTGGAGCCGAAGCTGAGCACGGCCTCGTGTCCGGTGTCGGCCGCGAAGGCGGCGGCAATCCGCTTGGCGGCCGTGGTGAAGTTGGCGGCCACCGCGATGTGGGTTCGGTCGGCCCGCGCATCGGCGGCGGCAAGGGCGCCGCCGGCCGCGAGAAGGGCGGCGACGGCGGCGGCGAGGACTTTCCTCGGACATGGCGGAAACGTCATTTCGATGTCCCGTTTTCAATCGACCGCGAGGATGACGTGGGAGGCCTTGATCAGGGCCCAGGCCCGTTCGCCGACCTTGAAGCCGAGGCTGTCGGCGCTTTCCCTGGTGATGATGGCGGCTATCGTCCGGCCGCCGCCAAGGTCCAGCACGATCTCGTCGTTGACGGCCCCGTCCATGCACGCGGCGACGGTGCCGCGAAGGCGGTTGCGGGCCGAAACGCGCGGGGCCTCGCCGTCCGGCGCCAGGATGACGAAGCTCGTCTTGATCAGGGCGAAGGCTTCCTTGCCGGGGGTCAGGCCCAGGGTCTCGATGCTTTGGTTGGTGACGATGGCGACGATCTCGATATCGTCCGAGATCCGGAGCGCGACTTCCGCGTTCACGGCGCCGGGGGTTACGGAAGCAATCGTGCCCCTGAACGTGTTTCGCGCGCTGGTCCGCATGACGATGCTCCACAGCAGGGTGGACGGATTGGGCTGCGACCCGGACATCTGGAGGTTCCGCGCCAATAGGCCGAGGAACCGGTCCAGCTCGTCGTGCAGAAGATGGAAGGCCTCGATCACCTGGCGGCCCTCGGGGGTGATCTCGGCGCCGCCGCCGGCCCGTCCGCCGGCGCGGGCCACCACCAGGGGCCTCGGGAACAGATTGTTGACCGCGTTGACCGCGTCCCAGGCGGCCTTGTAGCTGAGTCCCGCCGCCTTGGCGGCGCCGGAAATGGAGCCGCGGGCGGCGATCATTTCGAGCAGGCGGATACGACCTTCACCGGCGCGCGCGCCCTGCCCGTCGGTCAGCGTCAGGGCGGCGGCGGGAGCGGGTCGGCTCATTGCGATCGGTCTCCGGGGATCGGGATGCCGGCATGTTCACCGGCTACATGACGATCCCCGATATGTTAGTCAAGTATATAACGCCTGGAGCACCCCAAAATCCGAGCGAAGGCGCCGGATGTCCCGCGCCTCGGCGGGCGCGGGTCGGCGCCTTCGTTACCGCCGTTCCGGTTCGGCGCTCGGCTTGACGAGCAGGATCAGGAGCACCAGCAGGCCGACCCCGGGAATCGCCCCCGCATAGGGCAGCGCCTTGCCCATGCCGGCGTCGCGCGCCCGGCGGACCAGACGCTGGAACAACGGAAAGGTCAGGACGCTCCCGGCGATCATCGCCGCCCAATCGGCGGTCGCGGTATCGATGCCCTGCTGGATGGCGAAGTGGATGGCGGCCACCACCAGGTACAGGGTGAGCGCCCATTGCGCCAAGCCGATCCGGTTGAGCCGGCGGCCGCTGGTTTCCAGATACACCGCCGCCAGCGGCACGACGATTGCCACGACGAGCAGCACACCGAGCCAAGGCGAAAACGTGGTCATGATGAAATTCTCCCCCATGGTCGACCGACGATGAGGCATTTTTCGTTGTAAAATAGGCCGCTGGCAAGATGACTCTTGCATAATTCCCGCGCGGGGACGGGCATCCGTGGTCCGTCTCCCCGACCACGGGCGCGAGACCCGGATTCACGATCCCCCGGGATCCCCGAGTGTCTGCGCGACCCGGGAGGCCGCCGGGTTGGGATCGGTTCCCGGGGTGTCCGGCGATCGCGGCCGCGTGGTGGCCGAGGTGCTCAGGGCCAGACGGAGGGTGTCCAGGAGATCGTCCGTCTGGACGGGCTTATAGAGAATCGGCAGCCGGCTGCGGTGCAGGCTGGCCAGGATGTCCGGCGACGTGTCGCCGGTGATGATGATGGCCGGGATGGGGGTCTGGAATCGGGCGCGCAGGGCCTCGATCGCGTCGACGCCGGTGATCCCGTTGGGAAGCCGGTAATCGCTGATGACGATGTCCGGCGGGGCATCGAACGACGCCACCAGACCGTCGAGCCGCGATGCATCGCCGATCGCCATCACCACCCGATGGCCGTGCTGCGTCAGAAGGGACGCCGTCGCGTCGGCCACCGTTTCATCGTCCTCGATCAGCGCGATTCGGCATCCGACGGGGGGGTCGGCCACGGTGTCGGATGACGGCGCCGCGCGAAGCGACCCGCAGGAGGACGTCTCCAGGGGCACATCGATCGAAAACACCGACCCGCGACCGATCCGCGACCGCACGGTCACGCGATGGCCGAGCAGGCGCGAAAGACGGTCCACGATCGACAGCCCCAGCCCCAGTCCCTTGGCCCGGTTGCGTTCCTGATTGCCGATCTGCACGAACTCCCGAAAAATGTCCCGCAGGCGTTCGTCCGGGATTCCGGGACCGCTGTCCCAGACCTCGAGGCTCAGGGCGCCCGCCCGGCGCCGACACCCGACCAGGACGCCGCCGCGCGACGTGTGGCGTACCGCGTTCTGAATGAGGTTCCGCAGGATGGTTTCCAGCAGCACCGGATCGGAGCAGGTCCGGGCGCTGGTCGGCATCATGCGCAGGGACAATTGCCTGGCGTTCGCCTCGGCCTGGAACTCGTTGTTCAGGCGCTCGAACATGTCGCCGATCGCCACGGTCTCGATCGTCGGCTCGATCTGACCCGAATCCAGCTTCGACAGGTCGAGCACCGCGTTCAGCAGGTCGGTCACCGTTTTCATCGAGTCGTGGCACCGGCGGATGAGCCGCAGCTTGAGCGGCTCGGATTCGTTGACCGCCAGCGCCCCGATTAGAAGCGCCAGCGCCTGCAAGGGCTGACGCAGATCGTGGCTCGCGGTGGAGATGAACTGGCTTTTGTCGCGGCTCGCCTTCTCGACGTCGTCGTTGGCTTGCCGAAGGGCCTCCGCGGTGCGTTTGTGGCTCTCCATCTCCTCGACGAGATCGTGCGTGCGCGCCTCGATCCGGCGCTCCAATTCCTGATTGAAGGCGACGATCCGCGCCCGGTTGTCGCGGACCGCCATCGCCATGTTCTCGAGGTTTCGTTCGAGTTCGCCGAGCTCGCCGGGACCGTGCGGATGGAGGCTTTCCGTGTGGCGGGCGCCGGCGACGTCGGCGATGAATGTCCGGATTCGGCCCAGCGGTTCGAGAAACAGGTGCCGTAGGCCGAGATACAGGAAGCCGGAGGTCAGGACGACGCACAGCAGGACCGCGCCGGCGGCGATCCACCGGAGGGTTGCGCGCTGGGTGGCGGTGTCCGTGGTGTCGATGCTGAGGTAGAGAAAGAAAAACGGCTTCGCGCCGTCGAACAGCATGATGGGAGTTACGGAAATCAGGATTTGCCGGTCGCCGGCGACCCCGGTCGCGAGCACGTTGCGCGCCGTCGACGGATCGAACCACTCCGACTTCAGGCGGGGCACCTGATCGATCGTCCGGCCGATCAGGCTCCGGTCGAGGGAGTGAAAAATGGTTCCGTTGGCGCCGACGACCAAGCCGTCGTGGAGTTCGCCGCCGACAAGGCGGAGCATCATCGGCCGATCCTCCACGACCGCGTACTTCAGGAGACCTTCCTGCATCAGCATGCCGGGGCGCGAAACGGTTTCGCGCAGCCGCAAGTCCATTTCCGCCTCGATCACATGGACGAAATAGCCGGCGATCACCCCGACGACCAGCACCTCCACGCAAACGATCAGAACGATCGCGCGAACGGCCAGCGATCGCGGAACGTTGTCCCGAAGCAACCGCCACGGCGCGCGCCGTGGCGACGGCTCGGTCCGCCGTTCCGAGGCCAGCTTCCGCGCGCGGGACTCCCCGTTCGCCGTTTTAGTCCGCGCCATCAAGAAAGTACTGGCAGGTGTTGGTTGGCGCCGGTGTCGGGTAGGTCCACGCGGCGATGATGACCCTCGGCACGTTTCGCATGCGGTCGCTCAACACCCCCCAGGCGTCGGGTCGCAGGCTGATCCCGATAACATCCAGCCGGTCGGCCGAAATGTCGAGGATGGCCCGGGCGATCTGATCCTGGCGTCGCGGCGCGGTCTCCCGGGACAGGGATTCATAGAGGTCGATCTGGCGCTTGACGTCGGCCGGCGGCTCGACCGCGCCGCTGTCCGCCGGATCCTTCGACCAGCGGACCCAGCCGATCCCGAAATCGGAACTCGGTCCGGCCGGCAGATAGTTCTCCGGGGCCAGCATCGCCTCCATGCCGCCGTCCGGCTGGCTGACCACCACGTCGTGAGTCTGATTCTGCACCATTCCGTACAATTCCTTGCGCGAAATCTCCCGCATCATTGCATCGATTCCAATTTTTCGCCAATAGCCAGTGACCATTGCGACGGCATCGCGCTGGGTCACGTTGTCGGGCCGCACGCTGATCGTCAGGGATACCCGACGGCCGTTCGGCATCCGCCGGAATCCGTCGGCGTCCCGCTGGGTGAGGCCCATGTCGTCGAGCAGGGCGTTGGCCCGCGCCGGATCGAACTCCAGGAACTGCCGGGCCAGGCGATCGTGGTAGTACCTGGACTGCGGTCGCGGCGCCACCTGATAGGGCATTCCCTCGCCGGAATACACCTTGTCGATGATCGCCTTTCGGTCGATGGCCAGCGACAGCGCGACGCGAAACGCGAGGCGGCCGAACAGCCGCCGCTTCTCGGGATCGGAATGGGTCTGGTTGAAGGCGAGCGGGACGGTGTTGGCATCCGCCTCGATCAACGAAAAGACGCGGATCGCGTCGCTCTCGATCAGGGACTTGATCAGGCCGCGGTGCTGGGATATCCGCCGCGCTTGCATGTCGATGCGTCCGGCCCTCGCGAGGCCCATCGCCTGATCGGTGGTCTCGACCACGGTAAACCGCAGGCGGTCGATATAGGGCAACTGCTGGCCGGCGGTGTCGATTTTCCAGTAATACGGGTTGCGGATCGCGATCAGCGACGTTTCGCCGCCGGCGGTTTCCTCGCCGACCAGACTCCAGGCGTTCAGGGTCGGCCAGGGCTCGAAATCGTCCGGCACCCCACCGGCCCGTTCTCCGATCTCGACCCGGAACAGGGGCGCGATGTGGGTTTGCTTGCCGAGGGTTCCGTTCTTGAGATTGAAGAGCTCGACCCAGTCGCGGGCGTTGGCTCTCTCGATTTCGGCTTGGATGCCGTCCGGGTTGTGGCGGATGTGGAACCTTTTCATCCAGTGCATGGGATACCGAGCCGGCGATAACTCCTCCTTGGCCGACGCCAGGCGGTGCAGGAACAGGCTGTTGGGCGCCGCGAAGCGGAACACGACCTCGAAGGGGCCGCGCGCCTCGAACCCGACCAGCTTGCCGTCCGACGTGAGCCAGGCCGGCGGTTCGGGCGTCAGGTCCGGGTTGCTGAGGACGTCGTGGTACCAGAAGGCGATGTCCTCGGCCGTGAACGGGTGGCCATCCGACCAACGCAGCCCCTCGCGCAACGTGAAGGTGAATTCCGTCGCGTCGGCGTTGACGCGATACGTCTGCGCCAGATTGGGCAGGACCTTGGTCCAGGCGGGGTCCCATCGGACCAGGTGCTCATAGCCCATGGTTCTGTAAAGCAGGGCGCCATCCTGGTTGCCGACCATGGCCATGCGCCAGGTGCCGCCGTAGGTGCCGATCCGCTCATGTGGCGGCACCACCAGCGGCGCCTTCGGGAGTCGCCGCTCGACCGGCGGCAGATCGCCCTTTTCGGTCATTGCGGTCAGTTGAGGCGATTCCCTGTAAAAATCCGCGATCGCCTCGGTTGATGACAAAGAGAGAAAAATCGAAAAAATAATCAATACACACGCAATAGATACTGGCATCTTGCTGCCCTTCGAGTTTGCTGCAACATCTGAATCGATCATGGTTGAAGATGTTTGAAATTGTCAACCGCGCGAGATCGCGTGGGGCTTTTTATGATTGCTGCATTTTTTGGCACGCGGTTGTCGGGATTCAGGATTCCCATTTTTGGTGACTTGCGATTCGAGCGTCCGTTTCGGAAGGAGGATCGCGCGATTTCCGACCATTTCGGGCCTCGACCGGCGTCCTTTCCGGCGCGATCCGGTCGGATCGGGCACCGGAACGTCTAAAACGCGGGCATGTTTTGATGGTTGCGCAAATTTTATTCAGATTGGCGTCGCGGCTGGTCGCATGACGCGATGGGAAACTGCGGCCCATTCGCATATTTTTGTTTTAAATCAAACATGTAAAGCGTGATCGTGCGTGTTCTTGGCGTGCGTCAACGGGCTGGCATGGCCATTGCTTACTCACACCCTCGTGTAACAACCGCCCTTAACTGGAGATCACTCATGAGGAACAAGTTGCATACGATTCTTGCGGCCGGCGCGGTTGCCGGCGCCATCCTGTTCGCCGGCGTCGCGCGAGCCGCGGATACCATCAAGGTGGGCATCCTGCATTCCCTGTCGGGAACCATGGCAATCAGCGAAACGACGTTGAAGGATGTCATGCTGATGTTGATCGAGGATCAGAACGGGAAGGGTGGCTTGCTGGGCAGGAAACTGGAGGCGGTGGTGGTCGATCCGGCCTCCAACTGGCCCTTGTTCGCCGAGAAGGCGCGCGAATTGATCGACAAGGAAAAGGTCGACGTGGTGTTCGGCTGCTGGACCTCGGTATCGCGCAAATCCGTTCTGCCCGTGTTCGAGGAATTGAACGGCCTTCTGTTCTATCCGGTCCAGTACGAGGGGGAGGAATCCTCGCGCAACGTGTTCTACACCGGCGCCGCCCCGAATCAGCAGGCGATTCCGGCGGTCGACTACCTGCTGTCCGAGGACGGCGGCGGCGCCCAGCGAATCGTGCTGCTCGGCACCGACTACGTCTATCCCCGCACCACCAACAAGATTCTGCGCAGCTACCTTCACTCCAAGGGCATCACCGACGCCGACATCATGGAAAACTACACCCCGTTCGGCCATTCCGACTGGCAGTCGATCGTCGCCGAGGTGAAGTCCTTTGCCTCCGCCGGCAAGAAGACCGCCGTCGTCTCGACCATCAACGGCGACGCCAACGTGCCCTTCTACAAGGAACTGGCCAACCAGGGCATCAAGGCCGAGGACATTCCGGTGGTCGCGTTCTCGGTCGGCGAGGAGGAATTGGCCGGGCTCGACACCGCCCCGCTGGTCGGCCATCTCGCCGCCTGGAACTACTTCATGAGCGTCGACACGCCGGAGAACGAAGCGTTCATCGAAGCGTGGAAGGCGTTCATCAAGGACGAGAACCGGGTGACCAACGATCCGATGGAGGCCCATTACATCGGCTTCAAGATGTGGGCCCAGGCCGTCTTGCAAGCCGGCTCCACCGACGTCGACGCGGTGCGTCAGGCCATGTACGGCCAGACGGTCGCCAACCTGACCGGCGGGACGGCGGTGATGAACACCAACCACCATCTGTCGAAGCCGGTGTTGATCGGCGAGATCCAGGACGATGGGCAGTTCGAGACGGTGTGGGAGACCGACGGCGTGGTGGTTGGCGACGCCTGGTCCGACTTCATCCCGGAAAGCGCCAAGCTGACCGCCGATTGGACCTATCCTTGGGTCTGCGGAAACTGCGAAGCACCAAAGTACGACTGATCTCTCTCGATCCGGCGCCGGGGGCTCGACCCCGGTGCCCGCCGCTCAATCCGCCGTTCCGAGGACCGACCCATGAAGGCGATTCTGACATTGCTGGTCGCGGCGCTGGTGTGCGCCCTTGTGGCGGCGCCCGGAGCCCATGCCGCCGAACCGGACCTGACCGAACTGATCGACGGGCTGGCCGCCAAGTCGTTCAAGCAGAAGACCGCCGCCGTCGAGCGGCTGGCGGCCACCGGGGACCCGAGGGCGGTTCCGGCGCTGACGGCCATGCTGGAGGGACGGCTGTATACCCTGAGGACGGACGGGCGGGTTGTCGTCGCCGAAAAATCGGGCGGCGTTTTCGTCCTCGCCGCGCCGCTGACCGGCGAGAGCCTGGGCCAGGCGGTGAAGAAGGAGATCAAGAAGGTCCGGGTGAACAACAGGCTGCGCGGCCTCTTGCGCGGCGTGCTCGGCGGCCTGACCCTGCTCAGCCCGGACATGGACACCCGCCGGGCCGCCGTGGACTCGGTGCTGAAGGCGCGCGACGAGAGCATGCTGCCCGTCCTGGAGAAGGCCATTTCGGCGGAGCGGGATGCCGACCTCAGGGGACGCATGGAGATGGCCCGGGCGGCGATTCGGCTGTTCTCGCGCCAGGACCCGGATGCGCGGCGGACCGATCTCGAAATCCTGTCCGGGCACCCGGTCCCGGAGGTGCGGTCCCTGCTGGCCGAATTCCTCGCCGGGCCGGCCAGGGACGATCCGGCCCTCGTCGAGGCGGGGGAGGAGGCCCTGGACCGGGTCGAGCGCTCCCTGGAGATGTGGGAGATGGTCGGCCACCTGTACCGGGGTCTCAGCTTGGGGTCGGTCCTGTTGCTCGCCGCCGTCGGCCTGGCCATCACCTTCGGGGTGATGGGGGTGATCAACATGGCGCATGGCGAGATGGTGATGCTCGGCGCCTACACCACCTTCATGGTCCAGGAGGTGTTCCGGTCCAGCTTCCCCGGGGCGTTCGATTATTCCATCCTGGTCGCCGTTCCGCTCGCGTTCCTGGTCGCCGGCGCGGTCGGCGTCGCCATCGAGCGCGGCGTGATCCGGTTCCTCTACGGCCGCCCCCTGGAGACCCTGCTCGCCACCTGGGGCATCAGCCTGATCCTGCAACAGACGGTGCGGGCGATTTTCGGTCCGACCAACCGCGAGGTCGGCGCGCCGTCCTGGATGAGCGGCGCCATCGAGACGTCCACCGGGCTGGTGCTCACCTATAACCGCCTGTGGATCATCCTGTTCAGTCTGGCCGTGGTCGGCCTGATCGCCCTGGTGATCAAGAAGACCGCCTTCGGACTCCAGATGCGGTCGGTGACCCAGAACCGGACCATGGCCGCCTCCATGGGCATCCGCGCCGGTTGGGTGGACGCCATGACCTTCGGCCTCGGCTCGGGCGTCGCCGGCATGGCCGGCGTGGCGTTGAGCCAGATCGACAACGTCTCTCCCAACCTGGGCCAGTCCTACATCATCGACAGCTTCATGGTGGTGGTGTTCGGCGGCGTCGGAAATTTGTGGGGCACCGTGGTCGGCGCCTTCTCGCTGGGTATCGCCAACAAGTTCCTGGAGCCGCTGTCGGGGGCGGTGCTCGGCAAGATTCTCGTTCTGGTCGCCATCATCCTGTTCATCCAGAAACGGCCGCGCGGGCTGTTCGCCCTCAAGGGCCGCGCGGTGGAGACCTGAGGCATGACCCACGGCAAATCCCATTTCCTGCTCGGCGATCGCGGCGGCCTTGTCCTGCTCGCCTCGCTGGCCGTGCTGGCGGTCGGCGTGCCGGCGCTGAACCTGGGGCTCGGCCCCGAGTCGGCCCTGCACGTTCCCGACTACATGGTCGGGCTGCTCGGCAAGTACCTGTGCTTCGCCCTGCTGGCCCTGGCCCTCGACCTGGTCTGGGGTTACGCCGGCATTCTGTCTCTCGGTCACGGCGCCTTTTTCGCCCTCGGCGGCTACGCCATGGGCATGCACCTGATGCGCGAGATCGGCGACCGTGGGGTCTACGGCAATCCGGACCTGCCAGACTTCATGGTGTTCCTGAACTGGCAGGAGCTGCCCTGGTACTGGCACGGATTCGACAATTTCGGCTTTGCCATGCTGATGGTGGTGCTGGTGCCGGGGGTTTTGGCCTTCGTGTTCGGCTGGTTCGCCTTCCGGTCGCGGGTGACCGGGGTTTACCTGTCGATCATCACCCAGGCCATGACCTTCGCCCTGATGCTCGCCTTCTTTCGCAACGACATGGGATTCGGCGGCAACAACGGCCTGACCGATTTCAAGGACATCCTCGGCCATGACCTTCAGGACCCGGCCACCCGGGCGGTGCTGTTCTCGCTGTCCGCCGCCGCCGTGGGCGCCGCCTTCGTCATTGGCCGGTTCATCACCGCGTCGCGGCTCGGGCGGGTGCTCGTCGCGATCCGAGATGCCGAGGGCCGGGCCCGGTTCCTCGGCTACCGGGTCGAATACTACAAGCTGTTCGCCTGGACGGTCTCGGCGATGATGGCCGGGGTGGCGGGCGCCCTTTACGTGCCGCAGGTCGGCATCATCAATCCGGGGGAGTTCGCCCCGCCGGGGTCCATCGAGATCGTTATCTGGGTGGCGGTCGGCGGCCGCGGCACCCTGTACGGCGCGGTTCTGGGGGCGGTGCTGGTCAACTACGCCAAGACCTACTTCACCGGCGCCCTGCCGGAGTTGTGGCTGTTCATGCTGGGCGGCCTGTTCATCGCCACCACCCTTTTCCTGCCCAAGGGGATCGTCGGCGCCCTGCCGATGATGACCGATCCGGAGCGCGGGCAGTGGCGCAAGGCCCTCGCGGTGTTCCGCAACGTCGGCAAGCGAAAGGCCTCCTGACATGACTCCCATCGAGCGCGACAAGATCGAGGCCAAGGACACGGTGCTTTACGTGGACGGCGTGTCGGTCAGCTTCGACGGCTTCAAGGCCCTCAACAACCTCAGCCTCTACGTCGTCGCCGGAGAGTTGCGGGCGATCATCGGTCCCAACGGCGCCGGCAAGACGACCATGATGGACGTGGTCACCGGCAAGACGCGGCCCGACGAGGGTTTGGTGTTTTTCCAGGGCGACATCGATCTGACCAAGCTCGACGAGGCGCGGATCGCCAACCTCGGCATCGGGCGCAAGTTCCAGAAACCGACGGTGTTCGAGACCCAGACCGTGTTCGAGAATCTGGAGTTGTCCCTGGCCGGCCGGCGCGGCGTCCTCGAGAGCCTGTTCTTCAAGCTCTCGGCGGAGCAGGGCGACCGTATCGACGAGATGCTGGACCGGATCGCCCTGGCCGCGCAGCGCGATCATCTGGCCGGCTCCCTGTCGCACGGGCAGAAGCAGTGGCTGGAGATCGGCATGCTGCTGATGCAGGAACCGGACGTGCTGCTGGTCGACGAGCCGGTGGCCGGCATGACCGACGCCGAAACCGAACAGACGGCGGCCCTGCTGCGCGAGATCGCTGGCGCGCATTCGGTGGTCGTCGTCGAGCACGACATGGAATTCGTGCGGGCGCTGGAGTGCAGGGTCACCGTTCTGCACGAGGGTTCGGTGCTGGCCGAGGGATCGCTGGAGGCGGTTCAGAACGACCAGCGGGTCATCGAAGTGTACCTGGGGCGCTGAGGCATGCTGAACGTGTCGGATATCGATCTCCATTATGGCGCCAGCCAGGCCCTGCGGGCGGTCGGGGTCGCGGCCGGGCCGGGACGCGTGACGACGGTCCTGGGCCGCAATGGCGTGGGCAAGACCAGTCTGATGCGCGCCATCGTGGGCCAACGGAAGGTCAGCCGTGGCCGGATTGTCTGGGAGGACGAGGACATCACCCACATGCCGGCCCATGCGCGGGCGGCGCGCGGCATCGCCTATGTCCCCCAGGGGCGCGAAATCTTTCCCTTGCTGACCGTCGAGGAGAACCTGCGGACCGGCTATGCCGCCCTGCCCCGGGCCCTGCGCCGCGTCCAGGACGAGGTGTTCGACCTGTTCCCGGTGCTGCGCGACATGCTCGGGCGGCGTGGCGGCGATCTGTCCGGCGGGCAGCAGCAGCAACTGGCCATTGCCCGCGCCCTGGTCACCCGGCCGCGCCTGCTGGTGCTTGACGAGCCGACGGAAGGCATCCAACCTTCGATCATCAAGGACATCGAGCGGGTGATCAAGCTGCTCGCCTCGCGGGGAGACATGGCGATTCTGCTGGTCGAGCAGTATTTCGAGTTCGCCCACCACCTGGCCGACGCCATCACCGTCATGGACCGGGGCGAGGTGGTGATGAGCGGTCCCAAGGACGAACTGGAGGAAGCGCGTGTCCGTCGTCACCTCACCGTTTGATCCGCCGCTCGCGCCGCCCGTCGCCGACAAGCCGATTCGCGTCCGTGGCACGGCGGAGGTTCGGGTCGATCGCGACGCCGGCCGCTCCCGCCTCGCCCATTCGTATGCCACCGATCCGCTGAAGCTGCTCTACCCGACTCCGGCGGCGGGCGACCCGCCGACGGCCGTTCTGGCGACCACGTCGGGTGGTCTGGTCGGTGGTGACGAACTGGACATCACGGCCGAGGCGGACGACGGCGCGGCCTTGATGGTCACCGCCCAGGCGGCGGAGAAGCTTTACAGGTCGACCGGACCGGAATGCCGCGTCGACGTGACGCTTGCCGCCGGACGCGAGTCCTGGCTCGAATGGCTGCCGCAGGAAACCATCCTGTTCGAGAACGCCCGCCTGCGCCGCCGCACCCGCCTGGAGATTACCGCGTCCTCAAGGGTTCTGGCCGGGGAGTTGCTGGTGTTCGGCCGGGTCCGTCGGGGCGAGGAACTGACCGAGGGCCTGGTGCGCGATGCCTGGGAGATTCGTCGCGACGGACGGCTGATCTGGGCCGATGCCCTGCACATGGACGGCGATCTGACGGCGCCGCTGGCCCATCCGGCCGGGTTCGCCGGGGCGCGGGCCTACGCCACGGCGGTGATCGCGGCGCCGGGGGTCGAGGCCCGGCTGGAAGACGCGCGGGAATGGCTCGAAGGTGGATTTTCCACGGTGGACCCAAGCTCTTCGAGGGCGTTCGAGGCGCGCGTCCCGAAGGGCGGGGTGCGGGCCGGCCTCACCGCCTTCGACGGCCTGTTGATCGGCCGCTGGCTGTCCGACGACCCGCTCGCCCTGCGCACGGCCTTCGGCGGCTTCTGGGCCGTCCTCCGCCACGACTTGGGCGGTGTCCCGGCCCGCCTGCCGCGCCTATGGTCCATCTAGTGGATCGGATCCAACGCTTGGTACCCAAGCTTTGGATCGGTCGATCCACTAAGCTATTGATCTGGTGGTTCGATTCAGCCAACGGATGGGACTCA
>JANQIL010000123.1 GCA_028282245.1 Magnetospira sp. | reverse complement strand
TGAGTCCCATCCGTTGGCTGAATCGAACCACCAGATCAATAGCTTAGTGGATCGACCGATCCAAAGCTTGGGTACCAAGCGTTGGATCCGATCCACTAGGACCAGATCGGACGGAAAAAGATGCCGGCCGTCGGGTTGCAGGGGAAGGTCGTCGACCCGCAAGACCCGGTCGACCGGCAGCGGGCCGTACAGATGCGGAAACAAGGCGCCGCCGCGCGAGGGCTCCCATTTGAGGGCAGTGCCCAGGCTTTCGGCATCGACGGCGAGCATCACCAGATCGGCCACCCCGGCCCGGTGCCGGGCGGCACTGGCCCGCACCTGCGCGGCGGTGGAGAAATGCAGGAAGCCGTCCGACCGGTCGTCCGCCGAACCCTCGTGGAAGCCCCTTCGGAGGGCGGATTCCCAGTCGGCGCGGCGGCACAGGTGGTAGATCGGAGTCGGCATGGCGGGCACCCTACGTCGAAACGACGACCAGCGGAACCGGCATGTTTCATCTACACCCCATGCCTGCATGGTTCCGTGCATTGTAAGAATGGAGTGGGCATCCGAACGGTCGCCGGACGCGATTTCGCGCGGCGATCGCCGGGAGTGGCGGTCCGGTCAGGTTTCCGGAATCTCCACCACGACCCGATCGCGGCCCTGGTTCTTCGCCATGTAGAGCGCCGCGTCGACCCGTCGCAGCAGATCCTCGTTGGTTTCGCCGTCCGCCTTCATGGTGGTGACGCCGATGCTGACGGTCACCGGAAGCAACGTCTCGGCACCGTCCACGACGATCGGCATTTCGGCCATCTGGGCACGCAACCGCTCGGCCACGGCGGCCGCGATGTCGACCCTGGTATCCGGCATCACGGCCAGGAACTCCTCCCCCCCGTAGCGCGCGACCAGATCGAACCCGCGCATGTTGCGGCCGATCCGTTGCGCCATCTCGCTCAACACCTTGTCGCCGATCAGATGCCCGTGGGTATCGTTGATCCCCTTGAAGTGGTCGATATCGATCATCAGAAGGGACAGCGGCCGGGCGCTGGACACCGCCCGCCGGACCAGGGTGGTCATGTGAATATCCAGATAGTTTCGGTTGTGCAGACCGGTCAGGCTGTCGGTCACCGCCATGGCCAGGTTTTGCAGGAAATTGGTCCGCAGGTGCTCCTGGTAGCGCCGCCGCCGTATCTGGCCACGCACCCGGGCCAGGAGTTCGGCCCGGTCGATCGGCCGCATCAGATAGTCGTTGACTCCCAGGTCGAGGGCCCGCAGCAGCCGCTGGCCGTCGTGTTCCTCGCCGATGAGCAGGATCGGAAGGTGTCGGGTTTCCTCCTGCGAGCGCAGATTGGAACACAGCCTCAGAGGGTCTTCGTCGTCCACCCCGAGACTGATGATCACCAAGTCCGCGTCGGCCAGCGACGGCGACAGCGCCGCCTCGCCGATACTTGTCAGGACGTCGACCGCGTGGCCGTCCTCGGCCAGGGTCTCGATCAGGAAATGGGCCTCGATCGGGCTGTTCTCGACCGCCCGGATGTGGGCCTCGGTGCCGTCCGACGACGCCGACAGGGCATCGGTCGGCGGCAACCCCAATTCACGCGACGTTTCCTCGCGCAACCGCCACTGGTCGAGGATCTGCTTCATGCGAACCATCGAGCGCACGCGCGCGAACAGGGTCAGGTCGTCGACCGGCTTGGTGAGGAAGTCGTCGGCGCCGGCTTCCAGGCCGCGCACCCGATCCTCGCTGTCGCTGAGCGCCGTCACCATCACCACGGGGATATGGGCGGTTTGCGGATTGCCCTTGATTCGGCGGCAGATCTCGTAACCGTCCATGCCCGGCATCATGACGTCCAGCAGCACCAGATCGGGTCGTTGCGTCACCGCGATGTCGAGTGCCTCGTCGCCCTTGGAGGCCGTCAGCACCTCGTAGTACTCCGACGTCAGCTTGGCGGCCAGCATGCGGACGCTCGGGATCATGTCGTCGACGATGAGAACGCGGGCTGGCATGGTCGCGGCCGCTCAGCCGAGGAAGCCTGCGATGGCGCGCATGAAATCCGCCACCGCAATAGGTTTGGCGATATAGCCGTCGCAGCCCACATCGAGAATTTTCTCCTCGTCTCCTTTCATCGCAAGGGCGGTCACCGCAACCACCGGGATATGTCGCACCTCGGAATCGGTCTTGAGCATGCGGGTCACGTCGAGGCCGGAGACCTCCGGAAGCTGAATATCCATCAGAATCAGGTCGGGCGATTCCCGGCGCGCCAGATCGAGAACGTGGCGACCATCCGCCGTCCGCACGGTCTGGTAGCCGGCCGCCTCAAGCAAGTCCCTGAAAAGTTTCATGTTCAATTGGTTGTCCTCGACGATGAGGATTTTTTTTGACATCTACTCGACTCTCGCCCTGCTCCGGTAATCGATAGATTTAATCATCGGCGAGCGCGGTTTCCAACCCGCGCCTGCCCCCGGTCCCGTTGATGCCGTTTGGATTATCGGCTTGCAACCTCCGCGACGTCGAGGCTCGACGCAGGGTAATGCGGATCGGGGTCGGCGTTCAATCGCCGCGTACTTTTTCCACCAT
Source organism: Magnetospira sp. (assembly GCA_028282245.1). Classification (GTDB taxonomy): domain Bacteria; phylum Pseudomonadota; class Alphaproteobacteria; order Rhodospirillales; family Magnetospiraceae; genus JANQGL01. The sequence continues at coordinate 5,749 of JANQIL010000123.1, read as the reverse complement.
GTCCCCAAGGCGCGACAGATCGCCGATCACCAGGCTGTCCTTGCGCCGCTCGACGATCCCCTGGCGAGCCAGATCGTTCAGGACCCGGGCCACGGTCTCGCGGGTCGTGCTGACCCGGCTTGCGATGTCGCCGTGCAGGGGAATCGGCCGGATGGTCGCGCTTTTCGCGTTCTCGCCGACGGTCAGCCGGGCCTGCCGGAGCAACTCGGCGTGAACCCGGTTGTTGGCGCCGAGCGTGCTCAGGTCCATGATGCGGTCGGTCGAGGATCGGATGATGCGCGCCAGCCGCCGCATGATTCCGAGCGCCACCAGCGGATGGCGCTCCAGCATGGCGATGAAGGCGCCGGCCGGCATCAAGGCGATCAGGGTCGGGCTGAGCGCCATCACGCTGGCCGAGCGCGGCTCGCTGTCGAGTGCCGCCAGTTCGCCGAAAAAGTTGCCTTCCCCCACGTCGTCCAGGGTAATCTCGCGACCGGTCAACGAATAATTGACCACTCGCACGGTTCCGACGACCACGAAGCAGACATCGCGCGATTCGCTCTGCTGGTCGATGATCTGCTCGTGCGGGCCGAAGCGCCGCCAGGCGCAGAGCCGCTCCAACTCCGTCCGTTCCGTGTCGTCCAGGTCATTCAGCAGGCTGATGCTTGAAAGCGAATACGATTCTTTTTCAGGCACGACCATCCCCCCGCCCCGACACAGACGGTTTTTCCATCCCCGTCGGCATGGTACATGGTTCGGGATCGGAAAGCGAGTGGCGTAACCGCGCGCCACCGCTCCTTGCCCGTGGGTTGGAACCGCCGCGCAACGCGGAGGGATCGCCGGCCCCGACGATGGAACGGGGCCGACGGTGTCCGGTCCGACTATTCGGATTTGGATTGGATGAACGCCAGGACGTTATCGATGTCACTCTGCTTGGTCAGGCCCTTGAACACCATCTTGACGCCCGGCAAGGTCCCGCCCGGATCCCGAAGATACCGCTCCAGGTTGTCCTTGCTCCACACCAGATTGGCGTTTTTCATGGCTTCGGAATACCGAAAGCCCTCGACGGTCGCCGAGGGCCGGCCGACCAGGCCGTAGAGGCTCGGGCCAACGCCGTTCTTGCCCTCCTGAAAGCTGTGGCAGGCCATGCACTGACGGAAAATCTTCTTGCCCGCGTCCAGATCGGCAGCTTGCGCCGAACCGGCGGCGACCGCCGCGATGACCCCGATGATGGCCGTCTGCGTCCACTTCATGATATGAATTCCTTCTTGATCGGATGATTGAAATATCCCCCTTCCCATTCCGCAGCCAATTGCCTTGGCCAACCATGGGACACAGAATGATGATCTTGGTTTCAGGAAAACGCAAAAAGAATGCCCCGTTTTCGTATGGGGCCTTCGACTGGCCAAGGGGACCCTTCGCATCCGATGCCGCGACACATGGGACGACTCCGGCACGCGACGGACTCCGGACGAGAATTGGCGGCATGATGAATCGGCGGATGCTCATCGCGGCGATGGCCGTCCTGGCGGCGACCCTGGGGGCGGAAGAGGCGCGGGCCTTCTGCTTCGAGAACCGCGCGGCGGCGGCGGTGCACGTGGAGGCCCTCGCGCCGAACGGATTCGTCGCCGACCTGGCGCCCGGTCAAACCGCCTGCTGCGCGGGCGGCACCTGCGCCGCCGGCCCGGTGCCGATCCTTCTGATGACCGGCTACGTGCCGGTGACCAAGGGACGCCCCGGATGGTCGGCCGAATGCCGGGTCCGCGTCCGGGCCGGGGATCGGATCACGGTACGCGGCAACGAATCGCGCATATCCTGCGCGGCGGACGGCGATTGACCGAGGGATGAGTCCTCAATCGTCGCCCTTGCCGATCAATGATCCGGAAGCGCCCCTGATCGCGGCGGCGCGGACCGGCGACCCGCGCGCCCTGGACGAACTGGCGGCGCGCCTGCGCGGCCGGGTGTTCCGCTTCGTGCTGCGCCGCGTCGGGGATCCGGACACGGCCGAGGATCTGACCCAGGACACGTTCGTCGAGGTGGTCGCCAAGCTGGACAGCTATCGGGGCGCTTCGCGATTTTCGACCTGGGTCATCGGGATCGCCTTCAATCTGCTTCGCAACCATATGACCCGACGCCCGGAGCGCCGCCACCGGATGGACTCCGAGGCGGCCCTGGACGGATTGTCGGACCCCGGCGCCGGACCGCACGAGCAGGCCCGCGCGCGCGCATTCGCGGGTGCCGTGCAGGCGGCCCTCGACCAGTTGCCCGACGACGCCCGAGAGGCACTGCGCCTGGTCGCCCTGGACGGATTGGACTACCAGGAGGCGGCGCGGATTCTCGGGGTCCCGCTGGGCACCATGAAAACCCGGGTGTTCCGGGCCCGACGCGCCCTGCGGACCGCGCTGACGGACGCCGGGCAGGAGGATTTCCTGGATCCGGATTGAAACCTCCGGGATTGATTCCGCCACGAAAAGACGACGCAACAACGGATGGCGCGAGGATGCCGATCGACGAAACGACCGAATTCCTGCTGAGCCGTGGCCTGGACGCCGATCTCGACCGCCCGGAGATGCGTGCCCTGTATCGCGCGGCGGCCGCCGATCCGGCGGTGCCGAGGGCGATGGGCCGGCTGGCGGCGCTGGAGGAGGGGATGCTGCTGGCCGATGCGCCGGTGCGCGCCGCGACGCCCCGACGCCACCCGGAATCCGCGCCCGCCACCTGGCCGACCAAGGATCCCGGGCGGCGCCTCTGGCGTTGGCTGCGCGCCCCCGGAGGAATTTCCCTGCGGCCCTTGTCGCTCGCCGGCGGCGTCGCGGCGGCGATTTTGCTGATCCTGGCCGCGCCCTCGGGGATCGAGCGAACGGGGCCGGCGGACATCCGGCTCAATGTGCACGACCTGAGATTGACCGCCGCGCGGACCGAACTCGAATGGACCTATCAGTTCATTCTGCGCCCCGGACAAACGACCCGCGTCGCCCTCGATATCGGCGATACCCTGCCGATTCAATTGCAGTTCGAGGCGCCGCGGGCGGCCCGGCTCACTCTGACCCACCGGGCTCCCGACCACGACGACATGACGGTACGCGACGTCACGGTAAGCGGAATCGTCCATGCCACCCTGCGCGACCCGCGCCCGGGCGACGTGCTGGACGTTGCCAACCGTGGACCGCTGCCCGTCGTGGTCTATGCCTACACCAACGGTTACGGCGGCTCCCGGATCAGCCCCGGCGGCCGAGCCCTGTAGGGAGCCTTGCGGGCGGGCCAACGCGCCTCCGATGGCCGTCCGGCGTCGCGATTCGCGTCGTGGGGCGCCGGGCGCGCCGAGCAAGATCACGGGCGGAGAACCCCGCCCGTCCGATCGCGCGTCCTATTCCTTGACGCTCAGGTAGCCCCGCTCGATGGCGTGCTCGAGCGCCTGGTAGGCGTGGGTCATTTCGTCGTAGGCCACGCGGAGATCGCGCAGGTGCTTGACCGCTTCCGGCGACGGACGACCATTGGCCGCCGTCTCGGCGACCTTGAACAGCGCCAGCAGATACTCTCCGCGCACCCGGGCCGTGGCGTCGACGATCGGTTGCACCGATTTCGGCGTCAATTCGGGCACCATCGGATCGAGAATCGCCCGGTTGGCCTGTCTCACGGCGGTTTCCATCATGAACAGAACACGGTTGGACGTTCTGATATCGTTGCGCATCCGGACGGCCTCCAGGCCAGAACGACCGCGGCTCGGAACCGACGGCGTGGCGTCGACGCGGGCCAGCGCCCGGGCCGAAGCCTAGTGTTTCCGAAGCGACGCCTCCCCGCAACAATAAAAACAGTTCGCGCAAAAAGCGCGTCGAGATAAACCGACGTCAGGCAGGCACCTCGGGGTACGAGGGCTCAGGCCGCCTTGGGAAAACGAAGCGACAATTGCTGCTCGGCGGGCTGTTCGCGCCGCGCAATCAACCGATAGAGCGTCATCAGCTCCTCGGCCTCGGCGCGCAGGCTGTTGGCGGCCGGAAGGCTGGCGGCCGACGCCTCGCCGATAAGTTCACGGGCACGCTCCTGGAGGTAGGCCAGCAGCCCGGCCTTGGCATCATTGTGCATTGGCAATTGTCCCTAATCACAAGGGCGCTCCCCGGCGCATGGCGGCCGGTCGCGCCTGAACAAATACGCGAAAAACTCCGGACGAAACAACTCCCCCCACGGAAACCCCCGCCCATCCGGAACATGGTTATATTATAGACTTGTCATAAAACTGACTAGTGCAGATTGGTCATGCGAGCATTGCGGCGCACGGGTGGCTGTGCCCGTCTCGAACAGGGAAAGGGCCGCCATGTCATTGCCACGGCAGCCCCTCCCCTCCCCGTAAACGATATCCGCGTCAACTCATCAGGTTCCGGCGGTCCTGCATCATGCGGCGCAGAATCGGCTCGATGATCAATTCCATGGCGAGCCCCATCTTGCCGCCGGGGACGACGATGGAGTTGCGGCGCGACATGAAGGAGTCGTGGATCATCTGCAATAGGAACGGGAAATCGACCCGAAACTTGGCCGGATCCTTGAAGCGGATCACCACCAGGCTCTCGTCCGGAGTCGGAATATCGCGGGCGATGATCGGGTCCGAGGTGTCGACGATCGGCACCCGCTGGAAGTTGATGTCGGTCTCCGCGAACTGCGGCACGATGTAGTGCACGTAGTCGTGCATGCGGCGCAGAATGGTGTCCATCACCGTCTGTTCCGAATAGCCGCGCGCCTTGGTGTCGCGGTGAATCTTCTGAATCCATTCGAGATTGATCACCGGAACGACGCCGATCTTGAGATCGGTGTGCGGGGTCATGTCCACCTCGGGGCTGTTCACGCAGCCGTGCAGGCCCTCGTAGAACAACAGGTCGGTGCCTTCCGCGAACTCTTCCCAAGGGGTGAACTGGCCCGGGCCCAGGCCCAGGTGCCGGTAGGGCTCCGCCTCGTCCGCGTTGTGCAGGTAAAGCCGCCGCTTGCCGCCGCCGGTCCGCCCGTAGGCCTCGAAGGTTTCGGCCAATTCGTTGAACAGGTTGGCTTCCTGTCCGAAATGGGAAAAATGGTCGTTGTCCGCCTCCTCGGCCTCCTTCATGGCCTCCTTCATGGCGGCGCGGTCATAGCGGTGATAGCTGTCGCCCTCGATCACCGCCGGCGTGATGCTCAGGCGGCGGAAAATATGCTCGAAGGCTTCCTTCACCGTGCTGGTCCCGGCGCCGGACGACCCGGTAACCACGATGATGGGATGTCTGGTGGACACTTTCGCGTGCTCCTCTCTTGAACGTTTCCCCCGATGGATCGGTCCGGCCGCCGCGTATCGCGGTTCTCGCCGGGCGATGCCGTCATCCTAGAGCGTTTTCGGGACCGATCAATTGGCTTTCACGGGTCGCCGCCGCCACGCCGGCTCCCCCCGGCGTCTGGGCGCCAAGATGGCCGAAAACGACTCCCCAAGAAACACCCCACCGGGGAGCCGACCGGCCTATTGCGGGTAGGCACGCGCCCATTCTTTCGGGTGAATTTCGCGCAAGAGCACCTGGGGGAAACGATTTGCCGCGACAAGGCCCGGTTTTCGAAAGAAAGTTTTAAAACGGGACCGACGATCGAAATGGAGAGCGGGTAGGGTCGGGGTGGGCCGCCCCACGGCGGGTCGCGATTGATCGCGTGAGTCCGCCCTAGTGGTTCGATGCCAACGGATGAGTCCCATCCGTTGGCATCGAACCACCAGATCAATAGCTTAGTGGATCGGTCGATCCACTAAGCTATTGATCTGGTGGTT
>JANQIL010000114.1 GCA_028282245.1 Magnetospira sp. | reverse complement strand
TACCCAAGCTTTGGATCGGTCGATCCACTAAGCTATTGATCTGGTGGTTCGATTCAGCCAACGGATGGGACTCATCCGTTGGCATCGAACCACTAGGCCGTCCTCGGCGGGTTCCGCGAACCGGAAACGGTGGTAATCTTGCGGCGCCGCACCCGACGCGCGGCGGGGCGCGCCCGCGCCGCCCCGGACCCATCGCCAAGGAGACCGCCCGATGCCCTCCCCCCGCAGCGCGAAAGTCACCTTTCCCGGCGCCCTCGGGCACGATCTGGCGGCGCGGCTCGACCTCCCGGCCGGACCGCCGATCGCCTTCGCCCTGTTCGCCCACTGCTTCACCTGCTCGAAGGACGTGTTCGCCGCGTCGCGGATTTCCCAGGGTCTCACCGGCCACGGCATCGCGGTCCTGCGGTTCGACTTCACCGGGCTCGGCTCCAGCGACGGCGAGTTCGCCAACACCAACTTCACCTCCAACGTGGACGATCTGGTGGCGGCGGCCGACTTCCTGCGCGCCGGGCACCAGGCGCCGGGGCTGCTGATCGGCCACAGCCTGGGCGGCGCGGCGGTGCTGCGGGCGGCCGAACGCATTCCGGAGGCCCGGGCGGTGGCGACCCTCAACGCGCCGGCCGATCCGGCCCACGTGGCGCACAACTTCGACTGCGCGCTCGGGGACATCGAGACCAAGGGCGAGGCCGAGGTGAGGCTCGGCGGGCGGCCGTTCACGATCAGGAAACAGTTCCTGGACGACATCGCCGAGCAGAAGATGCACGACGCCATCCACGGGCTGCGCAAGGCGCTGCTGGTGTTCCACGCGCCACGCGACCAGCAGGTCTCGGTGGACAACGCGGCGACCATCTTCAGGGCGGCCCTGCACCCCAAGAGCTTCGTGTCCCTGGACGACGCCGATCACCTGCTGACCCGGCGCGAGGATGCCGCCTACGCGGCCGACGTGATCGCCGCCTGGGGGTCGCGCTACCTCGGCGCCGCGACGCGGAACGGGGCCGCCAAGGCGCCGGAGCTGAAGGCGGAAAAAGGCTCGGTGGTGGTGGCCGAAAGCGGCGAGGGCAATTACGCCAACCTGATCTCGGTCGGCGGCAGGTTCAAGCTCAGGGCCGACGAGCCGGTGGAGCACAAGGGCATGGACAGCGGTCCGTCGCCCTACGACTACCTGCTGGCCGGACTCGGCGCCTGCACCTCGATGACCCTGCGCATGTACGCCGACCTCAAGAAGTTACCGCTGGAACGGGTGGCGGTGACCCTGAACCACAAGAAGATTCACGCCGAGGACTGCACCGACTGCGAGACCACGAGCGGGCGGATCGACGTCATCGAGCGGACCGTCGAGATCGACGGCGACCTGACCGACGCGCAACGCCAAAGGCTGCTGGAGATCGCCGACAAATGCCCGGTCCACAAGACCCTGCACGCCGAGGTGAAGGTGCGCTCGCGGCTCGCCGAGTGACTCGGCGAGCGGCTACCCCGCCGCCTCGCAGGGATTGGCCGGCCAGGCGTCGGGCTTCACGCAGGCCCGGTAGGCGTGCCAGCTCGCGTGGCCGATCAGAGGCAGGGTGATGGCGAGGCCGACGTAGGCGGTGGCGAGCCCGGCGATCGTGAAGACGACGATCAGGCCGGCCCAGGTGAGCATGGCGCCCTTGTTGCGCGCCACCACCAGGAAGCTCACCAAGGCGGCCCCGAAGACGTCGATCCGGCGATCCAGCATCATCGGCAGGGTGACCACCCCGAACAGGAAGGCGATCCCGGCCAGGGCGCCCCCGATGACGGCGCCGGTGGCGAGGAAGATCAGGCCATCGACGGTGAACAGCACCTTTTCGAGAATCGTGGACAGGTCGATTCCGGCGTAGGGAAAGGACAACGCGAAGGTGAGCACCGCGAGGCGGCTCCAGATGATGGCGAACAGCATCAGCACCAGACCGGCGGTGAGGATGTGGTAGATGTTGTGGCGCGACGCGGTCAGGCATCTGCCGGGTCGCGGCCGCTGGCCCATCTCGTGGCGCCGGCTGATGTCATACAGACCAAGGGCGAGGAACGGGCCGCCGAACAGGAAGGCGGCCGACATCGGATAGATCAGGTAATCCTTGTCGGCCAGCCGCAGGCCGACCACGATCCCGAGGCCGACCACGGCGAAGATCAGGCCGTGCAGAATGCTCAGCAACGGCGACCGGGTCAGGTCGACCCACCCCTTGCCCAGCCATACGAACGGTTGACCGATATCCACCTCGCGGATTCGGTCCGACATCGGGACGGCCGGCGGCCGTTCCGTTTGCGCGCTTTCCATCGGATTGTCCTCCCATCGCCACATGGCCGGAATTTCCGGCCTTTTTTGAATGCCTTGCGGCACTTTTTCCCAGGATAACAAACGATGGGGGAGGTTTCAACACAATGGCCCGCTCGGCAGGCGTCACCCTTCCTCGGGAAGGCCGAAGACGTTGATCGGTTCGCGCACCCCGCGCAGCCGATGCCACCCGAGGTCGGCCAGCGCCTCGCCGGTCAGCGGGGCGAGAGCGCCCGAAACCAGAACCGATCGTCCGAGCGTCTTGCTCAATCCCTGAAGGCGCGCCACCTCGTTGGCGGTCGGCCCGATGACGGAGAAATCCAGGCGGTCCGGAATCCCGATGTTGCCGAACAGCAATTCCCCATGGTGCAGGGCGAGGCCGAATTCGATGGGCGGGGTCTCGGTCGCGTTGAGCGCATCCACCCGGCCGACGGCGTCGCGCGCGGCGGCGACGGCGCGCCGCGCCGCCTTGGCCGCGCCGTCGGGTCCGCTGATCCCGAAGGTCGCGAGAACGGCGTCGCCGATGTAGCTCAGCACGTCGCCCCGGTGCGCGACCACCGCGCCGGCGGTGCATTCGAAGTACCGATTGAGGCGGCCCAGGAAGGCCTCCCAGGGCATGACCTCGGCGAGCGGGGTCGAATCGCGCATGTCGCAATAGAGCACCACGGCGGGGATGACGTCGGCGTCGCCGCGCCGGATATGGCCGTCGAGCACCCGCTGCCCGACGCCACGGCCCAGGTAGGCGGCGGCCATGTTGACCGCCACCCGCTCGCGCTGGAACAGCTTGAGCGCCAGGGCCAGTCGTTCCTGCACCCGGCGCAGATCGACCAGGTGGCGGTCCGAGAAGCCGCCGGCGGCGTCGGTCACCCAGGACACATACAGGCCGTCGCGCTTGATCCGGGCCTCCGGTTCCGACCCGAACGCCACGAGCGCGGCCAGGAAATCGGTGCAGCCCTTGGCCGCCAACTCCTCGAAGTGGGGAAAATCCGGATCGCGCGGCCCGATGTCGAGGCGTACCCGCAGATCGTCGTGCCCGGACGACAGCATGTATTCGGTCGGGGAGGCGCGAAACCGCGCCTCCAGGTGCGATCCGTGCCGATGGCGTTCCATGGTCGCCCCCTCGTCGCGCGTCCAGTCGAACGAAATTCCCTCGTAGAGCGGATGCAGGGTCGACATGCCGATCGACATGCGCGCAAGAGGGATTCCCGCCGCGACGATGCGGCGGCAGACCTCGATGCAGAAGGAGACCGGTTCGGGGCCGGTCAGGGCCTCGGCGACGATCCAGTCGTTGACGCGGCGAATGGGGTCGTCGGCCCGGCGAAAGGGATGGGTGGACGATTCGTGCTCCGACATGCCGGCGATCCCGCGCGAGTTCGCCACCGATTATAGGGACCGACCGGCCGACCCGCCAGGATGGACGGCTCGATTTTCCGTTCCGTGGCGATCGCGGCCGGGTGGGCGAGCGCGGCGCCGGTCTCCCGCGCGGAGATCAGAAAATACCGAGCTCCTCCAGCAAGGCATCGGTATCCGAGAGGTCGCCGAAAATGCTGCGTTTGGGGGGCGGGGTCGTCTTGATGAGAACCGGCGTGGCCAGAATGCACGCCTGTTCGGCGATGGCCGGGTTTTCGAGAATGTCGATGATTTCCCAATCGAACCGGCTCCGCACGTCGGATCTTTCGAACAGCCGGCCCAGATTGTCGATGGCCCGTTCCGCGAGCAGTGTCCGGCCAATGACATGAAGGCTCAGCATGTGCTTCAACGAAAATACTATCCCCTCGTCCTGCGGATATCGGCGCGCGCCTCTTGCTCCGTCGCGATCCGTCGCTCGATGGCGCGGACTTCCGACTCCAGATCCTGCATGCGGGCCGCGTGTTCGGCGTCGATTTCCCTCTGTCGCGCCTTGAACGCCCGTTGCTCGAGATCGAGCGCCTCCCGCACCCGCTGCAACACGGCATCGCGGTTCTCGATTTCCTCTTCCTCGATCACCTGCCGGGCCGCCCTCGCGGCGCCGAAGACCATGCTTCCGGTGCCGATGTATATGTCCTCGATCATGATTCCCTGATTGGTGATCCGGAACTCCCGGACCTGATTGGACCCGGGCAGGCCCCGGGATTTGAGGATGTAGAGCAGGCGGTTGAATTCGCCGTTGCTCTCGATCGCCCGCAACTCAATCCAGATGTTGGTGAGCGACGACACGGCGATTTGATCGACCGGGTTCACTCCGCTCCTGACCAATTCGGTCATGACGGTCGTCACGCCGCGGAGCTTCAGGAAATCGATGAGGCGCAGCAGCATTATCTTGATTTCCGTGGGCCGCCCCATGTCGATGAAGGCCGAGATCGGATCGAGCACGACCACGTCGCGGTTCCCGTCGTCGATCCGTCGCGCGAGATTGAGAAGATGGGTTTCGAGGCCGGCCTCGGTGGGGCGGACCGAAAACATGTCCAGGCTTCCATCCGCCAGGTGGGGCCCCAGATCGATCCCCACGGACTTCATGTTGCGGAGAATTTCCGTTCGCGGCTCCTCGAACGAGACGAACAGGGCGCGCCGGCCGGCGTCCAGGGCCGCCTTGCAGAACTGGGCGGCGAAGGTGGACTTCCCGGTGCCGACCAGGCCCGAGACCATGGCGATGCTGCCCGTGTAATAGCCGTCCCCGCCGAGCATGTCGTCCAGTTCGGCAAGCCCGGTCGAAAGCTGTTCCATCGACGCCTCCGCGTTCAGGAGGACGTCGCTGATCGGCAGGATGCCAACGCCCTGGGCATCCATGGAGAAGGGGTATTCGTCGGTCCCGTGCCCGCTGCCGCGCAGCTTGACGATCCGCAGAACCCGCGTCATCAGGCGGTTTTCGACCCGCTGCGAAAGCTTGATCACGCAGCCCGCATAGTATTCGGCGAGGTACTCGGCGAGAATTCCCGCGCTCGCGCTGGCATGCGGCGTTCCGCAGTTCATGATCGTGGTCAGGCCGGTTCCGGCGACCCAACTGAAAAGCTGCTGAAGCTCCCTGCGCGGCCGGCCCGAGTCCTGAAAGGCGACGTCCAGGTTTTCCAGCATGTCGATCACCAGGCGCGTCGCTTCCGACGTCTTGACGGCGTTCTCCACCCGCAAAAGGATGGGTGTGAGTTCGTACTCTCCGGCGACGATGTCGGTCGGATTCGGGCGGAGGTCGACGATCCGCAGCCGCCCATCCGCCGCCCACCCGGTTCCCGGAAAACCGTACCCGTCGATGTATTCGATCATATGCTCCGGTGGCTCGCTGCATGTCACCAGGACCACGGACTCGCCGGCCTGAAGGCCCGCGACGAGAAAGAACAGCGACAATGTGGTTTTTCCGGACCCCGCCTCGCCCATGATCAGGCTTGCCCGCCGCGCCGGGTAGCCCCCCATCAGAATGCTGTCCAGCCCTTCGATGCCGGACGAGGCCTTGCTGGAACCGTTGGCTGCCTCGGATCGGTTCATGGCGGAATACCCAAGCTTGAATAACACATTTTCTTGATTATTTATAATAGCATCATGAGAATTTACATTCCATATGGATTTTTCAATATACACGCAATAAATGCACTTGAAATTCACCGAACGGATTGACGGCGCGCCGCGAACATGCGAAAAGGCCCTCCATGATGATGTCGATCGTATCGCTCGTACCGGTCTTTCCGTGACGCTCGCCCCCGGCGGCGTGGTTCCGTTCGGTTGTCCCTAGTCTTCGCGATACGTTTCAGATCATGACCTTCCCTCGCATTTTCCGCTCTCTCCTCGTCGTACGGCTGCTCGTGGGTTCGGGCCGTCGAGCCTGAGCGCGTCCGGTGTCGCGGAACCCGGGCGTCTCGGCGGCCCGGAAGGACCCGCGACGGATACCGAGGGAGCCGGGGATGGAATTTCCCCTGACGACGACCGAACTGTTTCTGGGATGGGGCGCGGTGCTGCTGGGCGCGGTGGTGCAGGCGACCAGCGGGCTCGGCGCCGGCCTGGTTCTGGTGCCCCTGTTCATGCTGATCCATCCGATGATGGTGCCGGGACCGCTGATCCTGTCGGCGATGAGTATTTTGGTGGTGATGGCCCTGCGCGGTCGCCGGCAGGTGATCGTCGAGGGCATGCCGGCGCTGATCCTCGGCGTGGCGGTCGGCGCCGCCGCCGCCTATCCGGCGATCGACCTGATGCGCGGCGCCGCGACCGACCTGCTGTTCGGGGCGATGCTGCTCGGCGCGGTGGCGATCAGTCTGGCCGCCCGCGCTCCGGCGCCGACCCGGCGCGGGCTGGTCGCGGCCGGCGCGCTGTCCGGGTTCATGGGCGCCACGGCGGCGGTCGGCGGACCGATGGTGGCGCTCGCCTATCAGGGGCGCGGCGGTCCCGAGGTGCGGGCCACCCTGTCGACCCTGGCGCTGATCGCCAGCGTGGTGATCCTCGTCCCGCACGTGGTCGCCGGGCGTCTCGGCGGATCGGAGGTCGCCGCCGGGTTGGCCCTGGTGCCGGCCTGGATGGTCGGCTACGTCGCCGCCCAACCCCTGGCGCGGCGCCTCGACGGGCGCCGATCCCGGCCGTTCCTGCTCATTCTGTGCGGGTTGGGCGCGGCCGGGCTGCTGGCTCGGGGAGTGATGGGGATGCTCTAAAATGGCGAAATATAATTTCTTTTCTCATCCCGAAATCTTTCCATTTCTTCGCCCTTTTCCGTTGACCGGGGCGGGCGATGGGACTAGGGTTCGCCTCTCCCGGGGCGGGCGACCCTGCAATCGGAAGACCCCGTTTTTGCGCGGCCGCCGCCATCTGGCGGCGCCGGGCTCCAGCAAGCGAACGTAAGGAGTAGGAGGCTATGTCCAGCCAGCCGATGTCGGGCGCGGAAATCATCCTGACCGCCCTGAAGGATCAGGGGGTGGACGTCGTGTTCGGGTATCCGGGCGGCGTCACCCTGCCGATCTACGACGAAATCTACAAGCAGAACGCGTTGCGCCACATCCTGCCGCGCCACGAGCAGGGCGCCATGCACGCCGCCGAGGGCTATGCCCGCTCGACCGGCCGGCCCGGGGTGGTCCTGGTGACGTCGGGGCCGGGGGCCACCAACACGGTGACCGGTCTGACCGACGCCATGATGGACTCCATTCCGCTGGTCTGCCTCTGCGGACAGGTGCCGACCGCGCTGATCGGCAACGACGCCTTCCAGGAGGCCGACACCACCGGAATCACCCGCCACTGCACCAAGCACAATTACCTGGTCAAGGACGTGGGCGATCTGGCGCGGGTGCTGCACGAGGCGTTCTACGTGGCGACCCATGGCCGGCCCGGCCCGGTGGTGGTCGACCTGCCGAAGGACGTCATCACCGGCTTCGGCGCCTACATGGCGCCGGGCAAGGTGCACATGAAGCGCTACAGCCCGAGGACCAAGGGCGACAAGGCGGGCATCGAGGAGGCGCTGAAGATCCTCTCGAAGGCCAGGAAGCCGCTGTTCTATGCCGGCGGCGGGGTGATCAACGCCGGGCCGGAGGCGACCCAGCGCCTCACCGAGTTGGTGCGCGAGACCGGGGCGCCCTGCACCCTGACCCTCATGGGGCTCGGCGCCTATCCGGCGACCGACCGGCAGTACGTCGGCATGTGCGGCATGCATGGCACCTACGAGGCCAACATGGCGATGCACGACTGCGACGTGATGGTCAACATCGGGGCCCGCTTCGACGACCGGGTGACCGGCCGCCTCGACGCCTTCGCGCCCAATTCGAGGAAGATCCACGTGGACATCGATCCCTCCTCGATCAACAAGAACGTGATGGTCGACGTGGCCATCGTCGGCGACGCCGGTCTGGTCCTGGAGGACATGCTCGCGATCTGGAAATCCAGGCAGTACAAGCTGTCGGACAAGGCCCTCAAGGACTGGTGGAAGCAAATCGACGGCTGGCGGTCGAAGCGCTGCCTGGACTACGAGCAGGGCGACGACGGCATCAAGCCGCAGCACGCCATCCAGCGGGTCTACGAGCTGACCAGGGACCGCGACGTCTACGTGACCACCGACGTCGGCCAGCACCAGATGTGGGCCGCCCAATACATGCTGTTCGACCGGCCCAACCGCTGGATGACCTCGGGCGGCCTGGGCACCATGGGCTACGGCCTGCCGGCCGCCATGGGGGCGCAGATCGCGCACCCGGACAAGCTGGTGGTCTGCGTGACCTCCGAGATGTCGTTCCAGATGAACCTTCAGGAACTGGCGACCATCCGCGAGCACAATCTGCCGGTCAAGATCCTGCTGTGCAACAACGCCTTCATGGGCATGGTCCGGCAATGGCAGGAGCTGTTCTACGAAAACCGCTATTCGCAGAGCTTCATGGAGCGGCAGCCGGACTTCGTGTCGGTCGCCGAGGCGTTCGGCATGACCGGGCTTCGGGCCGACGCGCCGTCGGAGGTCGACGACGCCATCCGCCGAATGATCGAGACCGACGGTCCGGTGCTGCTCGACATGCACGTGGTCAAGGAGGAAAACGTCTTCCCGATGATCCCGGCCGGCGCCGCCCACAACGAGATGATCCTCGGGCCGGCCGACGAGGAGGAGGCCGACCTCGCCGGCGGCAACGGCATGGTTCTGGCCTGATCCCGTCCCGGGCGCGTCCCGCGCCGCGCCCTTCCTTCCAACCACCGGGACGGTCCCCGGCGCCCGGCGCGCCGGGAACGCCCCTGGAGCGAGACCGATGCATTCGACGAACTACCGGGCCCACGCGGTCGAATTTCACACCATGTCGATCCTGGTCGACAACGAGGCCGGCGTGCTGGCCCGGGTGATCGGCCTGTTCTCCGGCCGTGGCTACAACATCGAGAGCCTGACCGTGGCCGAGATCGACGCCGAGGAGAAGCTGTCCAAGATCACCATCGTCACCTCCGGCACCCGTCAGGTGCTGGACCAGATCAAGGCGCAGCTCGACCGCCTGGTGCCGGTGCGCAGCGTTTCCGACCTGACCGAGAACGGCGACTCGGTGGAGCGCGAGCTGGCCCTCGTCAAGGTCGCCGGCAGCGGCGACAAGCGGGTCGAGGCGCTACGCATCGCCGACATCTTCCGCGCCCGCGCGGTGGACAGCACCCAGGATTCATTCGTGTTCGAGATCGTCGGCAAGACATCGAAGGTGGACGCCTTCATCCGCCTGATGCAGCCCCTGGGCCTGGTCGACGTGTCGCGCACCGGCGTCGCCGCCATCGCTCGCGGCGCCGAGGCGATGCCCTGCAATTGAAACAGGTCGTTTCACGACCGCTCGACAGGAGAAAGGATTACAGCATGCGCGTGTACTACGACCGGGACGCCGACGTCAACTTGATCAAGGGCAGGAAGGTGGCCGTCATCGGCTATGGATCGCAGGGTCACGCCCACCTGCTGAACCTTCGGGAGTCCGGGGTCAAGGAGGTGGCGGTCGGGCTGCGGGCCGATTCGTCGTCGCGCGCCAAGGCGGAGAGCGAGGGCCTGACCTGCATGACGCCGGCCGAATGCGCCGCCTGGGCGGACGTGGTGATGATGCTGACCCCGGACGAGTTGCAGGCCGACATCTACCGCGACGACCTGCGCGACAACATGAAGGCGGGCGCCGCCCTGGCCTTCGCGCACGGGCTGAACATCCATTTCAACCTGATCGAGCCGCGCGGGGACATCGACGTGTTCATGATCGCGCCCAAGGGCCCGGGCCACACGGTGCGCGGCGAATACCTGAAGGGCGGCGGCGTGCCCTGTCTGGTGGCGGTGCATCAGGACGCCTCCGGAAACGCCATGGAGGTCGCCCTGTCCTATGCCTCGGCCATCGGTGGCGGCCGCTCCGGAGTCATCGAGACCACCTTCCGCGAGGAATGCGAGACCGACCTGTTCGGCGAGCAGGTGGTGCTCTGCGGCGGTCTCACCCATCTTATCGCGGCCGGCTACGAAACCCTGGTCGAGGCCGGCTACGCGCCGGAGATGGCCTATTTCGAGTGCCTGCACGAGGTCAAGCTGATCGTCGACCTGATGTACGAGGGCGGCATGGCCAACATGCGCTACTCGATCTCCAACACCGCCGAGTACGGGGACTACTCGACCGGGCCGCGCGTCATCACCGACGAGACCAAGGCGGAGATGAGGCGGGTGCTGGCCGACATCCAGTCCGGCCGCTTCGTGCGCGACTGGATGACCGAGTGCAAGGTCGGGCAGCCGTCGTTCAAGGCGACCCGCCGCAACTGGGCCGAGCACGACATCGAGCAGGTGGGCGAGCGCCTGCGCGGCATGATGCCGTGGATCGGCGCCAACAAGCTGGTCGACAAGAGCAAGAACTGACCGCCGGGACGGCGCGAGCGGCCGGCGCGGCGGATTGCCCGGGCCGGCCGGGCATGGTACCTGTTGGGCACGGTTTTTCCGCCCGGGGAGTTTCGCCATGCGAGTCGCCGTCGTCGTCCTTGCCGCCCTGCTCGCCGGTGCACCGCCGGCCGCCGCCCAGGGCCTGCTGGACACCCTGTCGAAAAAGGTCCTCGGAGAGAGTGGCGCGGCGGCGCCCTCCGCCGCCTCCGCGCTGACCAGCGATCAGATCATCCAGGGCCTCAAGGAGGCGCTGCGGGTGGGCGTCGATTCGGTGGTCGGCCAACTGGGCGCGGCGGGCGGCTTCTCGGCCGATCCGCAAGTGCGGGTGCCGCTGCCCCGGGGTTTGCGCGATGTGCGCGGCCTGCTCGCCGGCCTCGGCATGTCCGGCCAGCTCGACGACCTGGAGGCGCGCATGAACCGCGCCGCCGAGCTTGCCACGCCGCGCGCCAAGGACCTGTTCCTGAACGCGATTTCCGAAATGACCCTGGATGACGCCCGAACCATTTACGATGGTCCCGAGGACGCCGCGACGCGCTACTTCGCCGACCGCATGACACCGGACCTGAAGACCGCCATGCGGCCGATCGTCGACGACACCCTGGCCGAGGTGGCGGCGGTGCGCCTCTATCAGGGCGTGGCGCAACAGGTGAAGGCCCTGCCCATGGCGCCCAATCTAAACCTTGACCTGACCGACCACGTGCTCGACGAGGCGCTGGAGGGGATCTTCCATTACCTTGCCCGGGAGGAAGCGGCGATCCGTTCCGACCCGGCCAAGCGGGTGACCGAGATCCTGCAACGCACCTTTGGCGGCAACTGATTTCACGTAACGGCAAATCCGAAGGGGGAATTTCCGATGATCGTCACCACAACCGACAGCGTCGAGGGGCGCCGCATCGACGCCTATCTCGGCATCGTCGCCGGACAGGCGGTGATGGGCACCAACGTGTTCAAGGACTTCTTCGCCGGCATCACCGACATCCTGGGCGGCCGCTCCGGCTCCTACGAAAAGGAACTCGGCAAGGCCAAGGATCTGGCCATGGAGGATATGATGGAGGAGGCGGAGGCACTGGGCGCCGACGCGGTGGTCGCGGTGGACCTCGATTACGAGCACATCGGCACCGGCGAGAAATCGATGCTGATGGTCAGCGTCAACGGCACGGCGGTCAGGCTAGGATAGACCCGCCCGGGGGCTTTTCCCGCGCCCGAATCGCGGCCCGGATCGGGACCGGGCCGCGAGGACGCGGGGGATTCGCCCACCTGCGCGGGACGATCCTATCGAACGAAGAACGTCAGCGAGGCGCCGTGGTAAACCTGATCCGCCTTGCCGACCAGATCCTTCATGGGCCCGTCCGGGGTCACGTCATCCTTGTGCGAAACCGAAATCATCCATTGCCCGCTGCTTTGCACCCGGAACTGCGCCCGGCCGTCCTTGATGTAGGAAAACAGGGAGAACCCATCGCTCTGACCGAAGCCGGTGCCATGGGCCGTGATGTACTCGATGCTGCGCGCCGTCGCGGTCAAGGGCTCGCCATGGAACAGCACGTCGACCTCGATCAGGTCGCCCACGCGGACGTCGCCGAGGTCGGAGCGCGGAATGATCTCCAGGTCATGGCCCAGGGGCTCCGGCTCCGACCAGTCCCCCAGCGTCACGACGGACTTCGCGAACGCCTGGAACTTGACGGACATCAATACCTTGTCGATTCCCTCGATCGCGTCGCGCGACTTGAGCGCCAGACGCTTGCGGCCCTTGGTATCGATGTACTGCGTGTAGAAGTTGGCCTGCGAGACAGCCTCGAGCTGATAGACGCCCTCGGCGCTGTCGGCCATGAAGGCGATTTTCTGGCTGGCGAGATCGGCCGCGAACAGAGCCATGTTGTCGCTGGTCGCCGTGGGTTCCGCGAGCGCCGCGTCGGGCATCAGCAGGGCTGTCCGGTCACCGGCGGGATCGACCAGCGAGAAACGATCGACCACGATGCGTCCGTTGGGGCTGTTCAAGATGTCATCGACCGGCAGGCGGTGCCCCCAGCCGAGCGACACCATGGCATGGGGAGGCTGATGGGCGTGGGACTCATGTGCGTTGATCCACAGGGAATGCGCCCGCGCCGACAGAGGAAATGCGGAAAGCACTACGGCAAGCAGGGCCAAGGTAGACTTCATGGTGCAACGTCCTTTTGGATTGGGGAGAGGATCGCGCGACGGTCATGCCGCGCACGATTTCGGTTGAACGGCTGACGACCGCTCGAATCAGGAACTTCTTTCAAAAATTGCATTTTTCATAATCAGCTATCTTAGGTTAAATTGAATCGGCACCACCAGTTCCAGCCGCGCCTGCGGCATGGACGGCGGCAGGCTGGGCAGGGGCTGCGCCCGCCGAATGAGGTCCAGCGCCTCGCGATCCAGCAGATCATGACCCGACCCCCGGTGCAGGCGGTGGGACAGCACCCGCCCCTGCCGATCCATGACGAAGAACAGCAGGGCGGTCCCTTCCTGTCGGCGACGCTGGGCCCGGCGGGGATAGGTCTTGTGCTTTTCCAACCACGCCCGCAGACGCGCCATGTAGTTGGCCTGGGCCGTCGGGTCGCCGCCTCCCGCACGTGGCGGGGGCGGCGCGGCGGAAGCCGGCGGGGTGCGCGCGACCTGCACCGGTCGGGGGCGGGACGGCGCGACCTGCTTTTCCGTCGGCTGGGGCTTCGGGATCCGCGCCTTCGGCTTGGGCTTGGGAATCCGCACCTCGGGCGTGGGCTCGGGTTCCGGTTCCGGCTCGGGTTCGGGTTCCGGTTCCGGCTCGGGTTCCGGCTCGGGCTCAGGTTCTGGTTCGGGTTCCGGTTCGGGTTCTGGCTCGGGCTCAGGTGCTGGTTCGGGTTCCGCCACCGGGGCCTCGGGCGCGGGTTCCTCGAACGCGCTGGGCGGTCCCAACGAGATCGTGATGCCGCCCGGCCCGGGAAGATCCGTCACCGGTTCCGGCGCCTGACGCGCCAGGCCGGCCAGCGCCCCTCCATGCAGAAGCGCCGCCGCCGCCAGGGCCACCACCCAATGCCGCCGTTTGATGTCCATTACCGGGCGTCCGGCACGGTCAGAAGTATCACCCGTTCCACCCCGGCCTCGTGCAATCGCTCCATCACCTCCACCACGCGGCCGGCCTCGGCCCGCCCGTCGGCCTTCAAACGGACCCGCGCGGCATCGCCGGCTTCGCCAAGCCGTTTGGTCAGCGCCGCCTCGAACGACGCGTCCGTCGCCGGCACGCCATCCAGCGCCAGCCGGCCATCGGCGCCGACCAGCACCAGGACCTCCCGGGTTTCGTCCAACCCCTCGCTGGCGGAGCGGGGTGGCGCCACCTCGAACGGGTCGAGGGCCGCCAACGATCCCGCCAGCATGAAGAAGATGAGCAGAAGGAAGACGACGTTGATGAGCGGCAGGATGCGCTCGTCGTCGCTGGGGCGCCGGGCCGGATCAAAGCGCATCCGAGCCTCCCCGGAGGTCGGCGTGGCGCCGCAGGGCCATGTTCGTGACGCCGAGCCCGGCCAGGCGATCCAGCACCACCACCGTCCGCTGCAAGGTCACGCCGGCCGCCGGCCGCACCAGTACCCGCTGGTCCGGGTCGTGGGCCAGACGATCCGTCACCACCCCGGCGACCCGGTCGAGGGTCGCGGCGCGGCCGTCCAGGCGCAGCCCGTCCGACGCGACGTCGATCACAAGAACGCTCGGGGCGTCGGCCGGCGCGTCACGGCCCCGGGTCGGCGTATCCAAACCGATCGATCGCCAATCCAGGAAGCTGGACGCCAGCATGAAGAACACCAGCAGGATGAACACCACGTCGATCAAGGGGGTCAGACTGACCAGGGCGCGGCGGCGCGGCGGCGCGGCCGGGATGCTAAGAAACCTGGGCGGTAACGGCGTCGGTTCGGACGACGCGGCGGGGCGGGTCATGGCGTGTGTCCTCGTTGGCGCAGGGGGTGCCGCGCGGCGGTTCCTGGGACAGGTCCTCGGTGAACACGCGCGTCACCACGCTTTCCATCTCGTGGGCCACCTGATCGACGCGACGTTCGAGCCAGTTCAGGACGACGATCACGGGGATGGCCACCGCGAGACCGACCGCCGTGGTCAGCAGGGCCTCCCAGATTCCGCCCGACAGGATGGCGGGGTTGACCTGGTTGCCCGCGGCTTCCAATTGGCGAAACGCCTCGATCATGCCCAGCACGGTGCCGAACAGACCCAGCAGCGGCGCCAGGGAGGCGATCACCTCCAGTGCCCGGAACCAGCTCCGCAAGGTGTGCAACGCATCGGAACCGGCGCGCACCACCTCCTCGCGCACCATGAGCTCGGGCAGGCCCCGGATCTGCCCTCGGATCGCCCGGGCCAGGGCCTGGGCCACCGGATTGTGGCAGCGCCCGGCGACGACCACCGCCTCCTGAACGCGGCCGGCGGTGTACAGGGCCAGGGCGTCGCGGGCCACGCGGGTCTGACCAAGACGCGCCGCCCTGAACTGCCACAGCTTGAGAAGAACGATGGTCAGCGCGACAATCGACATGCCGATAAGGATC
>JANQIL010000109.1 GCA_028282245.1 Magnetospira sp. | reverse complement strand
GTCGCGCATGGAATCGCTCCAGGGCTCGCCGCCCAACGGCGCCACGCGGAGCGGGCCGTCCCGCAGGCTGGTGCCCTCGTCCTCCGCCACCTCGGCGATCCGCATGGCGTAGGAGGGGGTGGCGACGAGCACGTGAGCCCCCAAATCGCGCAGCAGGCCGATTTGGCGCTCGGTCGCGCCGCCCGACACCGGGGTGACCGTGCAGCCGAGGCGCTCGGCGCCGGCATGGAAACCCAGGCCCCCGGTGAACAGGCCGTAGCCCAGCGCGTTATGCACCACGTCGCCCGGCCTCGCCCCGGCGCAGGCCAGCGAACGCGCCATCAGGTCGGCCCAGGTTTCCAGGTCTTCTTGGCTGTAACCGACCACCGTCGGCTTGCCGGTGGTGCCGGACGAGGCGTGGAGGCGCCGCACCTGGTCGCGCGGCACCGCGAACAGTCCGAACGGATAGTTATGGCGCAGGTCGTCCTTGGTCGTGAATGGCAGCCGCCGGACATCGTCGAGGCTCCGGATCTGTTCGGGCGTCACTCCGGCCCGCTCGAACGCGCGCCGGTGATGGGGCACGTTGTCGTGGGCGTGGCGCACCGTCCACCGCAAACGGGCAAGCTGAAGGTCGCGAAGGTCGGCCCGAGCCATCCGCTCGATGTCAGGCTGGAACATGAAGCGGTCGCTGGATGCTGCGGGCATCGGAACGGAATCCTCATCATTGCGCGGACGCGCGGGGCGGGGGACGAAGCGTAGCGGATTATTTCAGGATCGCCGGCCGGATTCCAGCCCGAGACGCGGCGGCGTTTCTTGCCGTTCGCCCATCGGACCGCTTTCCGTGCGACGCGCCATGGACTATGCTCCTTGATGTGTTTGACGTCTTCGGGTATTCGCTGCCTTGTCCGATCATGTGCGCCGTCGGCGATTGGCAACGTCGACCCATCCCTTGTCACGACTTAGCGGGCCGCCGGCGTGATCGTTTCGCCCTCCGTGGCTCTCGGAGTCACCCTGACCTCGGTCGCGACGGCAAGCGCCGTTGCCGGTGAATTGCCTTCGTGGCTGCCGGCCGCGATTGCCCTGTTCGGCGGCGGCGCGACCATTATGGCACACAGCCATGACCATGGCGCCGATCGCGCGGCCGGCCCGCAACCTTCCACCGTCCCGGAGCCGCCGAGCGATCGCGAGATCGCCCAGCAGCGGATCATTTTGGAACGGGCTCATCTCGGCCTGATGCATGTGGTGAATCGCCGGATTCGCTGGCTCAATGGAACCCTGTGCGATTGGCTTGGCGAAACGCCGGAAAATCTGATCGGATGCGAGGCGCGGACGCTGTATGCCGACCCGGCGGAATACGAACGGGTTCGTGGACAGGTGATCCGCGATCTGCGCAGGGGCTCCGACAGTTCCGGGGAATCCCGCATGCGGGCCGCCGATGGCGGCGTGCTCACGATCAGGTTCCGGGGCCAGCCGGCGGATCCCGGGAATCTCGCCCGGGGCGTCATCTGGGTCCTTGAGAACGTCTCCAGGCATCGCAACGCGATACGGGCGATCGATCTTTCGGAAACCGTGTTCGAAAACACCGCCGAGGGGATCGTGCTGTGCGACCATGAGGGCCGGGTCGTGGCCACGAACCCCTCGTTCAGCAAAATCACCGGCTACGCGTCCCCCGAGGTCATCGGGCGCCCGGTCGCGGAGGCCATGTCAAATCGCGACGGCGAGGCGTTCGCGCGCCGCATGTGGGAAGCGGTGCGCCGCGACGGTCGCTGGGAGGGCGAATGCTGGGGACAGCGCAAGTCGGGCGAGGTGTTTCCCGAATGGCGCACCATTCTCGCCATCCACGATCACGAGCAGCGGCCGGGCCACTATCTGATCATGCTGCGCGACATCACGCGCCGCAAGGAAGACGAGGAGAAGATCCGCTTTCAGGCCTATTACGACACCCTGACCGGCCTGCCCAATCGGCTGCTGTTCCAGAATCGGCTGCGCGAAAACCTGACCACCGCGCTGCGCAATGAGACCCAGCTCGCGCTGATGTACCTCGACCTGGACCGCTTCAAGGTGATTAACGACAGTCTCGGCCACGAAGCCGGGGACGGCCTGCTGGTGACCGTGAGCAAGCGCATTCTCGAATGCCTTCCGGAGAACGCCACCCTGGCCCGCCAGGGGGGCGACGAGTTCCTGGTGATGGTTCCGGACGTGCAGGTCGATGACGCGCGCGCCCTGGCCGAAGCGCTCCGTCAGGCGGTCGCGGTACCTCTCCTCGTGTCGGGATCCGACCACGAGGTGGTGGTGACGGCAAGCATCGGGCTCGCCATGTTCCCGCGCGACGGGGGCGCGGTGGCCGATCTGATCCGTAGCGCGGATACCGCCACCTCGCACGCCAAGACCCACAGACGCAACAGCGTGCAGTTCTTCACCAACGAAATGAACGCCCTTGCCCAGGAGCGCCTGCACCTTGAGAATCGCCTGCGACGGGCGATCCAGGACGAGGATTTCGTCCTTTACTACCAGCCGAAGGTGGACCTGAGAAGCGGCCGCATATCGGGTGCCGAGGCGCTGCTCCGGTGGCCCGGGAGCGGCGGCATGGTGACTCCGGGCAAGTTCATACCGGTGGCCGAGGAAACCGGCATGATCGTCGATCTCGGAGCCTGGGTCCTGCGCACCGCCTGTCGGCAGATGCGCAAATGGTCGCGGGACGGCCTGCTGCGGTTCAACGTCGCCGTCAACCTGTCGCCCCGCCAGCTCAGGGAGGGTGATTTCGCCTCGTTCGTCAAGCTGGTGTTGCGGGAAACCGGAATCGAGCCTCACAACCTCGAACTTGAAATCACCGAACAGGTGATCGTCGAGCACATGGATCAGGTGGCGCGGGTATTCGACGGTCTGCGGGGGATGGGGATTCAGATCACGATGGATGATTTCGGCACCGGCTATTCGTCGCTCAGCTATCTTCGACACCTGCCGCTCGACGGCCTGAAGATCGATCGTTCGTTCATCGCCGACATCGATGATCCGGAAAGCGAATCCTTCCTGGCCGGAGCGGTGGTGGCGATCGGCCAGAGCCTGGGTCTCAAGGTCATCGCGGAGGGCGTCGAAACGGAGCGCCAGCTCGCTTTCCTGCGTCAGCAATGGTGCGATGAAATCCAGGGTTACTACTTCAGCCGGCCGTTGCCGGCCGAGGAGTTCGAGAAATTGATTCGGGAGGACCGGCGCCTGTGACCCAACGCGAAATCCTTGCCGGCGACGCCCTGGACGCCCGATTGCGGAGCGTGGCGCTGTTGTCGCTCGACGTCGACGGCGTTCTGACCGACGGGGGCCTTTACTACGCCGAGGACGGCACCGAACTGCGCCGCTTCAACGTGAAGGACGGCATGGGCTTGAAACGGCTGCGCGCGTCCGGGGTGGAGGTGGCGATCCTGACGGCCAGCACCACGCCGGCGATCCGCCACCGCGCCGACCGCCTGGGGATCGTTCATTGCCACCTGGGCGCGACCGACAAGCTGACGGTTCTGGAAACCCTGGGCCGCGATCTGGGCGTTGGGCTCGACCGGATCGCCCACATGGGCGACGACCTCAACGATTTGCCGATCCTGACCCGGGTGGGCTGCCCGCTCACCGTGGCCGACGCGGTGCCGGAGGTGATCGAGGCGGCATGTTTCGTGACCCGGCGCGGCGGCGGGCAGGGGGCGGTGCGCGAACTCTGCGATCTGATCGTTACGGCGCGGACCCGTTGAACGGGGCCGGCGCGGCCTACTTGCCATGCCGGCCGGACACCGTGTCGGTGATCTGACGCGCCAGATCCGCCTCGTCCTTGGATCCGGTGAAGGCGGTTTCGATGGCGTGCGCGATCGGCTCCAGCAGCTTGAGGTCCTTGGAGGCGGGGTTCTGCCAGTTGGCGAAGATGTCGTTGCTGACCTGAACCAGACTGTTGCACAGGTCGGCCACGTGGTCGTACTCGGTTTCGTGTAGGCGGCGCGCGGTGTCCTCCGCCACATAGACGAGGTTGGACAGCTTCTGCCGCGTTTCGGCGGTTACCCGTTGCGCCCGGTAGGCCGGCAGGATGTGCTCGACCAGTTCGACCACCTTGAGGGCGTGCCCCTCCACCTTGCGGTTGTTGATCTTCCGGAGCGTGGCGTCGATCTCGGCCTGGACTTGGGCCGCCGTGGCCTCGCCGGTGACCTTGGCGCGCAGACTGTTGGGAACCGAGATGGGGCTGATCTGCTCTTCCGGTTTGTCGGGCGGCGGGCGGTCCTTGTCGCGGCGACGGTCGGGTCCGATGTAATCCGACGTTACCATGAATCCCTTTCGGTTCTTGATCAGGGCGTTGACCCGCTGGATCACCTGCGCGACCGAGATCGGCTTCACGAGAAGATCGTCGGCGCCCGAGTTGACCACCTTGTGGACCAGTTCGGCCGACGGCTGCCACGTCATCATGATCACGCAGATGAACGGGTTCGACCCCAGGTGATTGTGCCGGATATCGTACACGAAGGCGCTGGCCTCCTCCTCCTCGAACTCGGTTTCGCAGAGCAGTAGATCGGGCGGACGGCGGCTCATCTGGGTCCGCGCCGCCTCCAGGGTGGCGCCGTGTTCGATATCCCGGAACCCGGCGTTGCGGAGCACGGTGAGAATGGTGCCGCGCAGATTCTGGTCGGGGCTTGCCACATAGACTGTGATGTCGTCCAGGTTGAGCCCCGCCATGCCGGACGCTATCCCGACAGCCGGACGGTGGCGGCCGCCTGCGCGGCGATGCCCTCGTCGCGCCCGGTGAATCCCAGCTTCTCGGTGGTGGTCGCCTTGACGCTGACCCGATCGGCGGCGATGCCGAGCAGACCGGCCAGATGATCACGCATCGATGTCCGATGCGGGCCGATTTTCGGACGTTCGCAGATCAGGGTCAGGTCGACATGGGTCACGGCGCCCCCCCGGCGGGCCACCAGGTCGACCGCGTGGCGCAGGAAAACGTCGGACGGCGCGCCCTTCCAGCGCGGATCGGTGGGCGGAAAATGGCTGCCGATGTCGCCGGCGGCGATCGCTCCCAACAGGGCGTCGGTGACCGCGTGCAACGCCACGTCGGCGTCCGAATGGCCATCCAGGCCCCGATCGTGGGGAATCTCGATGCCGCACAGAACAATCCGGTTGCCGTCGATCAACCGGTGGACGTCGAATCCGGTGCCGGTGCGGAACTCCGGACCGCCGCCGCCCAAGGCGCGCGCCGCCTTGTCCAAATCGTCCCGCGTGGTCACCTTGAAGTTCTCCTCGCTGCCGGTTACCAGGGCGACCGATACGCCCGCCAGTTCGGCCACCGCCGCGTCGTCGGTCAGGTCGTCGCGACCGCGCGCCGCCGCGTGCGCCTCCAGAATGGTTTGAAAATGGAATCCTTGCGGAGTCTGGGCGCGCCAAAGGCCATGCCGGTCCACGGTGCCGGCGATCCGCCGATCGGCGGTGCCGCGCTTCAGGGTATCGGCCACCGGGACCGCTGGAACGGCGCCCGGCGTCTCGCCGAGGGCGTCGATCACCCGGCCGATCAGGTCGGCCGACGGAAACGGCCGCGCCGCGTCGTGAATCAACACCTGTCCGGGGGCCCGTTCGGCCAGCGAAACGAGGCCCAGGCGCACCGAATCCTGACGGGTGGCGCCACCCGGTACCGGGTCGAGCAGATCCAGGCCCTGGCCGGCGTCGTCGTACAGATCGCGGTCGTCGGGGTGAATCACCGCGCGCACCGAGTCGACCGCCGGATGATCGACGAACGCCGCCAGGGTGTGCCGTAACAGGGGTACGCCGCCGAGGGACCGATACTGTTTCGGAATATCGCCGCCGAACCGTCGTCCGCGTCCGGCACCGACCACCAGGGCCACGCAACCGACCATGCCACCCCTCGCCAAAACCCAGTAACCGCAAGGTGCAAGCTATCCCCCTTGTCAACGGGGACGCAAGAGCGTATCTCCGCCAGGAAGCCCGTCACGCCACCGAGGTCCCGAGGTCATGAGCCACAACCTGATCCTCGCGTTTGTCGCCCTGCTTGCCCTGGTGCCGGCCGGCATCGCCGGATTCCACGGTCCCAGCAAGCGCGGCCATGCGTTCTGGGCGATCGCCGGGCTGGCTTTCGTCGGGTCTCTGGCTCAGGTCTTGGCGCAACTCTCGGGAAACTGGTCGGGTGATTTTTCGACCACTCTCTGGGTCATCGTCGCCTCGACGCTATGGGTTTTCTTGCTGTTGTCGGCGGCGACGCGTCAGGTTTGGCGGCTGCTGCCGCTGCTCGGACCCTATATGCTGCTGATGGGAATCCTGGCCACCATGTGGCTCGGGCTGGCCGAACAGCCGCTGTCCACCGAGGCGCCGCGCCTGTGGGTGGTGTCGCACATCGCCGTTTCCGTGCTGACCTTCGCCCTGCTGACCCTGGCCGCCCTGGCTGCCGTGGGCGCGTTTCTCCAGGAGCGGGCCCTGAAGCGGAAAAAACCCACCCGCCTGACGCGTCAACTGCCGTCGGTCGCCGATTGCGAGCGCATCGAGGTCATGGCGCTGCTGGCCGGAGAGGCCATTCTGGCCCTGGGCCTGATCACCGGAATGGGCACCCTTTACGCCGAAACCGGGCAGCTCCTGGCATTGGACCACAAGATCCTGTTGTCGTTGGCTGCGTTCGTGGTGATCGGCGGCCTCCTGGTGGCCCATTTCTGGATCGGAACCCGTGGCCGTCTCGCGGCGCGGCTGGTCCTGGAGGGATACCTTCTCCTGGCCCTCGGATACCCGGGCGTCAAGTTCGTCAGCGAAGTGCTGCTCGCTTGACCTTTCGTAGTATCTGCCTATTCTGAAGGCAGTTCTCCCGGGTGTTGCGCGATGCGCGCGCTGGCGTCGCCCTTCTCGAACGGAACACATGCGATGGGACTGCGTATCGAGCCGGTCGACGTCACGCCGCCGGTGATCCTGGCCCCCATGTCGGGGGTGACCGATCTGCCGTTCCGGCGGCTGGTGAAGCGGTTCGGCGTCGGCATGGTGGTCTCCGAGATGATCGCCGGCGAGGCGATGGTGCGCGCCAACCGCAAAACCCTGCGCATCGCCGCGCGCGGCGACGAGGAGCATCCGATCACCCTGCAACTGGCCGGCCGCGATCCGGCGGTGATGGCCGAGGCGGCGCGGATCAGCGAGGACCGCGGGGCGGACATCATCGACATCAACATGGGTTGCCCGGTCAAGAAGGTGGTCAAGGGCGACGCCGGCGCCGCCCTGATGCGCGACGAGGTGCTGGCGACGCG
>JANQIL010000103.1 GCA_028282245.1 Magnetospira sp. | reverse complement strand
CCGCTAGTGGATCGGATCCAACGCTTGGCACCCAAGCTTTGGATCGGTCGATCCACTAAGCTATTGATCTGGTGGTTCGATTCAGCCAACGGATGGGACTCATCCGTTGGCATCGAACCACTAGAACGCGCCGGGCAGGACGGCTTCGGCGATCATGTGGACGCCGCGGCGCCGTGCCAGTTCTTGATGCCCTGTTGCGCCGCCCACAAGGCGCCGTACCGCCCCCCGCGTTCCAGCAACGCGGCATGATCGCCCCGTTCCACCAGTCGTCCATCGTCGAACACGAGAATCTGGTCGGCGGCGACGATTGTGGACAGGCGATGAGCGATCACGATCACCGTGCGCTCGCGCACAAGGGTGTCGATGGCGGTTTGCACGGCGCGCTCGCTTTCGGTGTCCAGCGCCGCCGTCGGTTCGTCCAGGATGACGATGGGAGCGTCCTTCAGAATGGCGCGGGCGATGCTGATGCGCTGGCGCTCGCCGCCGGACAGGCTGCCGCCGATATCGCCGACCCGCGTCCGGTATCCGTCCGGCAGGCGTTCGATGAACGCGTGGCAATTGGCCGCCCGGGCGGCGTCCATCACGGCCGCGTCATCGGCCCCGGGCCGGCCCATGCGGATGTTCTCCAGGATCGTGTCGTCGAAGAGATAGACGTCCTGGAACACCACCGACAGGCGGGCCATGAGATCCTCCGGCGACAGCGCGCGGATGTCCGCGCCACCGATACGCACCGTGCCCGTCTGGGGATCGGCGGCGCGCATGATCAGGCGGGTGACCGTGGTCTTGCCGGAACCGGAGGGACCGACCAGGGCGGTCAGGGAGCGCACCGGAACCTGGACGGACACGTCGCGCAAGGCCGGCTCGTCCTCGCCGGCGTAGGCGAAGGTCACCTTGTCGAAGACGATGCCGTGATCGGCCGGCGTTCCCGCCGGGGTCGCCATCGGCAACGGAGCGACGGCCATCAATTCATCCATCCGCCGCAAGGCGGTTTCCATCAGATCGAACACCTGGGTCAGTTCCGAGAACAACGCCAGGGGCTCGCCGAACCGCATGACGATGACCAGCAAGGCGGCGAAGGCGGCGAGCGTCAAGGACCCCTGCGTGACCCAGATCAGCCCCAGGGCCAGGACCACCAGAAGGCCGATTTCAACGAGTCCGGCCAGCAGCAACGAAGGCCATAACGAGGCCATCAACGCCCGCTTTTGAACCTTGCGCAGATTCGCCAGGGATTCCTGCAAGCGTCGTGCCTTCGCGCCCGTTTGCGTCAGCGTGCGCAGTACGGCCAGTCCCTGGGTGTACTCCACCAGATCGGATTCGGTCCGTGCGTTGGCCTCGGCCACGTCCCGGCGCTCCTGGGCCGAGGCGCGGCGTCTCCAGCGATAGAGGGGAATCGCCATCGGAAGGATCAGTGCCATGGCCAGCGCCATCCGCCAGTCGACGAACGCGGTGACGCCGATGATGACCACGGGCACCACCATGATGCGCAGGATCGCCTGCGACAGCGTGCCCATGGGCGCGACGGCCTCGTCGATGCTGCTGCCCAGCAAGCCGCCCAGGTGGCCGGTTCGCCAGCGCCATAGGGCCTCCAGGGGCATCCGGCGCAACTGGCCACCCAGCCGGACCCGCAGTTCGTGGGTCATGCCGGCGATCGCGCCGTCATATTCGAACCCGTGCCCGCGCCAAGCCAGGGCCAGATCGGCGGCGGTGGCCAGCGCCATCACGGCCAGCCATGTCCATGCCGCGGACACATCGACCGGATCGGCCAGCAACGCCCGCAGGACCGGGAAGAAGCAGGCGAAGGCAAGGCCTTGAAAGACGTTGGCCAGTCCGAACAGGATCAAAGACTTCCGAAAAGCCGGCGCCTCGGTTCCGGCGACCTTGATCATGCGCCGGTAGGTGTGCCGGAGGCTTGGGATCGCTTGAGAAGCATGCGTCATGAGGGATCTCCCGTGGAGTCTGTCCGCAGGGTCCAGCCCTGGGCCGCCTCGTGGGTTCGCCACAGGCGCGCGTACAGGCCGTCGGCGGCGACCAGCGCGTCGTGCCGGCCGCATTCGGCGATTCGGCCGTGGTCGAGCACCGCGATCTGGTCGGCATCGCGAATGGTGGACAAACGATGGGCGATGACGATGGTCGTCTTGCCGCGCATCAGGTTGGCCAGGGCGGCGATGATCAGGGCCTCGTTTTCCGGGTCGGCGAAGGCGGTGGCTTCGTCCAACACCAGGATCGGCGCGTCGCGCAGGATGGCGCGGGCCAGGGTGATGCGCTGGCGTTGGCCGCCGGACAGGCGGGTGCCGCGATCCCCGGCGACGGTGTCGTAGCCGTTCGGCAACGCCGCGATGAAGGCGTGCGCCTGGGCCGCGCGGGCGGCCGCCTCCACGTCCGCCTGGGTGGCCTCGGGCCTGGCCAGGCGGGTGTTGTCGGCGGTGCTGTCGTGGAACAGGAAGGTGTCCTGGAACACGAAGGAGACATGGCGCATCAGGGCGTCCGGAGCGCAGTCGCGCACGTCCACGCCGCCGATCCGGATCGCGCCGCCGTCCACGTCCCAGAAGCGGGGGATGAGACGCGCCACCGTGCTCTTGCCGGACCCCGATGGGCCGACCACGGCGGTAACGGTGCCTGGCGCGACCGTGAAGGACACGTCGGACAAGGCGGCGTCGGTGCGGTTCGGGTAACGGAACCGGACGGCGTCGAATACCACGGAGGCATCCCGGGGGGTCGCCGATCGTTGAGGAGTCGGCAGTGGCGGCACCGCCAGGAGATCCTGCACGCGGAGCGCCCCCGCCCGCGCCTTTCGCAGGAACTCGTTGATCCACATGAGCGGGATCAGGGCATCGGCCACGCCCGTGCTCAGCATCAGAACGGCCGCCAGCGCGGGAAAGCCGATCGTTCCCTGGGCATGCAACACCACGCCGGCCACCGACACGGCCAGCAGGGTGGGCATGGGGCTCAGCACCAGGAGAGCGATGCGCGCGGCCTTGCCGCTGGTCACGATCCAGGTCCTGAGCACCTCGCGAAAGGTCAGCAACGCGGCGTGGTAGCGGCGGAAGGAGGTGCTGCCGCCATCGAACAGGCGCACCACCGCCATGGCCTGCACGAACTCGATCACCGCCGCCTGGATGGCCTCGCGCGCCTGGTCATAGCGCCGGCGCAACGTGGCGTAGTCCCTCATTGCCAACCGCATCACGACCATGCCCAGGATGAAAACCCCCAGCGCCACCAGCGCCAGGCGCCATTCGATCAGAAACAGCAACGTCAGGGATGCGATGGGCGCGGCGATGTTGCGACCGAACAGAGGGGTCGAGTCGGCGACGAAGGCGTGCAGGCTCCAGACGTCGCTCTGCAATGTCTTGGTCAGGGTGCCGGTGCCGGCGGTGATGACGTGGCCGAGCGGCACGCGCGCCAGATGCGCGGTCAGATCGGTACGCAGCCTCTGCTCCAACCGGAACGCCCCGAGATGCGACACCACGAAGGCCAGGGTGCGCAGCAGGAAGCTCGCGCAGATCAGGCCGGCGGCGAGCCCGCCGAAGGCCCAGGCGTCCCAGGTGCGTACCAGCGGCAGATCGACGTGACCACCCCGCAGGCATTCCAGGACGGCTCCCAGCGCCGCCACGGCGGTCACCGCGCAGACCATTCCCAGTCCGGCCATCCCCATGGCCAGCCAGATGGTGCCGCGCACCGGCCCGATGATGGCCCACAAGCCGCTTCCCGGTGCTCCGGTCTCGGGTCTCTTGGGGAGCGGCGGCCGAGCGCCGGCGGCGGTCTTGACGTCTGGATCGGCAATCGTGTCCATCATGGCATGTCCTTCATTCCGTCGTGGCCGGCGCTGGCGAGATGGCGTTCGTCGGCACCGTGTCGGCGTCGGTGGCGGAGTACAGGATCGGCACGCACACGGCGGCGAGCAGGGCCACGAGAGCGGCCAGCAGAATCGTGCCCGAATAGCCGATCAGGGCCGCGATCTGGAAAGCCGTGACGCCGGCCAGGGTCGGGACCAGGGTGTAAACGCTGTACTGTAAAGAGAATTCGGTTCCGGCATGGGTGGGGCTGACCCGATCCATCATCATGGTGCACAGAACGGTGGCCATGGGGCTGTAGATCAGGAACAGCAGTATCAGGGACACCGCGACCACCGATATCTGGGCGAGTCCGTTGGCGAGGGTCAGGAAACTCGCCACCGCGACCACCTGCGCCACCGCGACCCAGATCAGAACGCGCCGCCGCCCGGCCCGCCGAATCAGCCAGCCCGTCGCCATCGCCGCCGCGAGCCCGATCAGCGAGCCGACCACGTTGAGCGCGAAGCCGATCCGGTCCAGCGACCAGCCGGCGTCCACCAGCATGGGCGTGATCAGGTAGTAGACCATCGCCAGGCCGAACGGATAGAGCATCAGCAGACCGAACCAGCGACCGCGACCCGGGCGGCGCCAGAACATCCACAGGCGCCGGGCGTGGGACCACAGCGTTTCCGTTGGGTTCGCCGTCGTATCGACGGACTCGCGGAAGGCCAGGATTTGAAACAGGGGAAACAGGACCCCCACCGCGAGCACGGCCATGCAGCCCGACCAGCCGATCACCGGATACAGCATCAGCACGCCGCCGCCGCCGATCATGTTGCCGAGCAGGCCTCCGCCGATCTGAAGTCCGTTGCCGACTCCCCGATGCTCGGGAGGCAGCAGGCGGCATGCCAGCGCGTCGGCGGCGATGTCCTGCGTGGCGCACAGAATGGCCGTCGCGAGACACAGGCCGAGTACGATCGGGAAATCGATGATGGGATCGAAGCGGCCGATGACCAGCAGGGCCACGACGATTCCGGTCTGGGTCAGAATCAGCCAGCCGCGATAATGCCCCAGGCGTCCGAAACGGATCCGGTCGACCAGCGGTGCCCAGAACACCTTCGCGACCCACACCACGCCCAGCAGGGCAACGAAGCCAAGATGCTCCAGGGGCGCGCCTTCCTGCCGCAGAATGGCCACCAGGGCGATGTAGAAAAACCCCAGGGCCAGGAACTGGGACACGTACAGGCCGGCCAACAGCGCCCAGGTGGCGGGCTTCATGGGCATCGGGAGTGCCGTGTCCGGCGCGTGATCACCCATGCCGATCGCCAAACCGGATGCACGAGAGGCCGTAGGCGTAACGCCGCGTCACCGGCGCCACCGTCCAGGCTCCGAAAAACCACCGGAAGAATCCGCGCGGAAAAAAGAACGGCAGGCGGCGGTATTCGGCCAGATCGGGCACCCAGGCCCGCAGCGTGGGCTCAAGCTCGGGAATGTCGATGCCCCAGGGCATCGGCGGTGTCCGATAGGTCTTGGTCACGTAGTACCCGCGCAGTGTTTTGCGCGCCATCCAGCGCGGGATGTGATCGAAGGCGAACCAGGCGCCGGGGAAGCGGGCGGCCATGTCGCGCAGGAGGGCGCCCACGTCCTCGGGCTTGAAATACATCAGCAGCCCCTGGGCGGTGATATAGACCGGGCGATCCGGCGGCACGACATCGAACCAGCGCCGATCCAGGGCGCTCACCGCCACGTGCACGTGGCGCTCGTCCGGCGCGATGAACCGCTCGCGCAGGGCGATGGCGTCGGGCAGGTCCACCGAGATCCACAGGGCCCGGTCGCCGTCCACGCGAAACCGCTGGGTTTCCAGGCCCTCGCCCAGGTTGACGATGACGCCGTCCGGATGTTTCGCCAGGAAGCCGCGCAGTTCGATGTCGAATTGGGCGGACCGGACCGCGTGCGAGGCGTTGGCCTTTCCGAAGGAACGCTCGTAGGCGTAGTCCAGGCTGCGATAGATGTGCAACGCCATGTCGTCCCGCACCACCCCGTCGGGGCGCGCCGCCTCCGAGGCCCGGTTGTGCAGCGTCCAGAGCATGGTCTCGGGCACATCGGTGAGGGTCACCGTCGTGGTCGTCATGATTTCGTATCCGATCCGATCTAGAAGTGATAGGCCGCGCCAACGACGAACGTCCGGCCCCGCGCCGGGCCACCGATGGTGGCGTCCGACCGGCCAGGAGCCATCGATGGGTAGTAATAGCCGTACAGTTCGTAACGTTCGTCCAGAAGGTTGTCGGCCCGGAAATAAACCTCGGCATTGTCCGTGGACAAACCAAGGCGGACATCGAGCTTGTGATAGGGGTCGAAGAAGAAATTGTTCTCCGGATCGGCCTGTCTTTCGCCGACGTATTGATTCCGTATGGTGCTGACCAGCATTGGAGCCTTGAAAACCAGGAAATCCGGCAAATCCATCTCGTGTGTCAGGGACAGCGTCCACCCCCACTCCGCGACGTCGGGAACCCTGTTATCCAGGCGGACTCCCGACGTGTCTCCCGCCGGAACCCCCGTGATGGTCGCGTCGGTGTAGGTGAGGGCTCCTCCCAACGTGAAGCCGTGGCCGAGCCGCCCGGTGGCCTCCAACTCCATGCCCTTGCTTTCGGTGTCGAAGTTCCTGGCCTGCGTGGCAAAGGTCGCGGTGTCGAACAGCATGAGATGGTCGTCCTGGGTGATGTTCCAGAACAGGGCGCCGTTGATGGTCAGGGCGCCGTCCAGAAGATCGGACTTAACGCCCACTTCGTAGCTGTCGACGATGGCGGCATCGTAGGGATCCTCCGGGAGCCCCGAGGCGATGTTGGAGCCAAAATCGCTCCAGCCCCCGGATTTGTAGCCCCGGGCGTAGACGCCATGGACGGAGATGTCCGGAGTCACGGCGTACCCGAGGGCCAGCCGTCCCGTGACGTAGTCGTCGTTCAGGGTCTGGTGGTCGGACGAGAACCGAAGCGCGCTCGGGTTCGACGCGTTGGCCCGCCATTCGGCGTCGTAGGTTTTGCGTTCCCAGGTCTGGCGCAGGCCGGCGGTCAATTTCAGGGAGTCGGTGACCGGAAGGGTCATCTCGCCGAACAGGGCGTAGCTTTCGTTCTCGAAGGCGCGGTCGATGTTGGCGTTGAAGGCATTGGCCGGATAGAAGGTATCGAAGGAGTTCCGGGTGTAGATGTTGCGGTCGGATCTGTAGTAGTTCGCCCCGGCGACCCAGAAGATATCATCCTCCGGTCGCGAGGAGAGACGCAGTTCCTGGTTAAACACGTCATTATGCGTTGTGTACATTCGATTGGAATCGGGAGCCATGCCGATCAGCACGTTGTACAATTTTCCCTCGTAAAACGGCCCCTGAATCTCGTATTTACTGTGCGTGTATCCGCTGAACAGGGTCGCCTCGGCGAACGGCAGGGCGTGCGTCGCCTCGGCCGAGATCCGGCTGGATTCCTTGGTGTCGCGGGCTCTTTCCACGGGGTAGTCCGCGGCCGGATTGTCGCCGAAGGGACGGAGAACCATCATGGAGATGTGCTCGTCCTTGGTTTCGTGGCCGCCCACGACGGTTAGCGAGGTCCGGTCCTTCGGCTCCCATAGAAGCGTGCCGCGCACCGCCACATCCTCCGGCTTGCCAAGGGGGTCTCCCGTGCGCGCGTTATCGACCCAGAGATCGTGCGCGGTGTAGCGCAGGGCGAGCCGGCCCTTGAGCGTATCGACGATGGGACCGCTTATGGCGC
Organism: Magnetospira sp.; assembly: GCA_028282245.1. Lineage (GTDB taxonomy): Bacteria > Pseudomonadota > Alphaproteobacteria > Rhodospirillales > Magnetospiraceae > JANQGL01. The sequence goes on along the minus strand of JANQIL010000103.1, from coordinate 2,512 downwards.
CCTCGGCCAGGCGATGCATCCCGGTGCCCAGTTCGCCGCGGACGTAGCCCTCCGGCACATCCGTCGGCTTGCGCGAAACCATGTTGATCGCGCCCGCCTCGCTGTTTCGTCCGTAGAGCGTCCCTTGCGGCCCCTTCAGGACCTCGACGCGTTCCGTGTCCAGGGTCTGGGAGGATAGATCCGCAACGCCGTGCGGCATGCCGTCCACATAGAGGATGACCGAGCTGTCGTCGACGCCGGTGCGATTCAGCGAGCCGACACCCCGGATCTTCATGCTTGCGCCGTTGGAGTCCCCAAACGAGTTGATGCCGATTCCCGGCGTCCCCATCAGGATGTCTTCCAGGTTGGTCGTGCCGCGTTCCTCCACCGCGTCTCCGTCGATCACGGATATGGTGAACGGGATATCCTTCACGCTTTCCTCGGCGCGGCGGGCCGTGACCTTGAGCGTGTCGAGCACCATCGGCGCGTCGGTCGATTTGATTCGATTCGTCGGGTCGTCCTGTGCCGGGGCCGGGGCCGGCAGGGCCGCCGCGACGGCACCGGCCAGCGCGGTGGTGGCGGACAGGAGGGGACGGCGCCGGGGACCACGGCGAAAGAGGAGGCAAGGGCGAGGGGGGACTTGAATCATGGGGGGCGTCACTCATCGGAAGGGCGGATCAATTTGCGAACGCATATTGATCGCACCCAAAGACGCCATGCCACCCGAGGGCGGAAAGCCACGACCCGAATCGGGAAATTCCATGCGGTGCCCGGCATCGAGAACGACCGGGGCGGGGCATTAATACGAAACCCGAACAATTGATTCGGGTTTCCTGTCCCTCGCCGGGCGCGGGCTCCGCCCGCTTGGCGTTCCGCCAGCTTCGCAAAGGCCGTCGCCGCAATGGCGACTTGATACGGATTCCGAATTAGTTATCCGGAATCCGTATAACCTCTACAATGCAGGCCAGACGGGTTGCAGCCGTGAATCCGCCGAAAGGCGGCCGAGAAGTGGCTGGGGTTCGAGAACCCCACCGAGAGGGCCGCCTGCTGGACCGAGTGGCCTTCCTGCTCGATCAGCCGACGCGCCTCGACCATGCGCAGGGTCCGCACATATCCGGCGATCGTCGTGCCGAAGCGATCCCGGAAACCGGTCTTGAGATAGCATTCGTTCAGGCCGATTCTCCGCGCCAACCGGGCGATCGTCGGCGGGTCCACCCACTCGGCGTGCAGGATATCCATCGCCTCGTCCAGCGCCACCCGCTTGCGGTGGCAAGGCCGGCCGCGCGGTACCGCATCGGGCGCGAGCAACTCGGCCAGCAGGTCGAGGGCCACGGATTCGGCGTGCAGGCGGCCGCACGGCGTGCCCGTGTCGACGCTCATCAGGGCCTCGACCTTGGCAAGAAAGCGGCAATCGATACCGGCGATTCGCCGACACACCGGACAACGTCCGGCGAGAATGCCGCCGATGGCCGCGTTGATCGCGCGGGGGCCGTCCTCGCGCCAGGACTCGACCATGTCCGGGGGCACGTCGATCGACAGACCGCGCATGCGTTCCCGGGCGGCCGAGAGCCCGCGCAGTTCTCCGAGATCGCCGGCGCGCAGCCAGATCTGGCCGCTGGAGACGTGATCGCGCAGGCCGAGATCCGGCGCCACCAACTCGAACCGGCCGCGCAGCATGACGTTGAACCCGAACTGCGGCCCCATGAGCGTATGGGAGTCCTCCAGCGGGGATCCCAGGCAATAGTCCGCGACGCCCAAGGTCACTCCATCGCGAAATTTCTGGATATTCACGTGCCCCGCGCCATGCGCGCGATCCACGTCCAGGCACAGCCGGTTATCGGTGTGCTTTCTTGTGCGCAACCTCGCGCGGATGCTCGCCTTTCGAGTGTAGTGCTCGGCCACCTGCGCGAAGTATTGCGGGGGCCGCGACGATGCCGGCGCCGGGTTGGTCGAGGCCATGACGGAGACTTCCTTTCCAGACACGTATGCAAGGCGGTCGCGGGCCTCGATATTAATCACTAATGATACTCATTCGCGTTTATGAGGCAACGGTTTTTCGGAGTTCCGGATCGACGTGGCGTCGGACGTGATCGCGGCCCTTCGTGAGGCGTCATCGGACGAGGGTGATATTTCGCCATAATACCCCTTGATTTTTTGCGGGGAATGTAGTTGGAATGCGGATCATTCGCATTATGGGGATGTGGACTCCGATGCGCGTCGCCGCGCGGGGGGGCGGGGCCGCCTCCCCGGGATCAGTCCACTTGAATTTTCACGCGGGAGGGCCGCCATGAACGACGAAACCGCCGTCACCGACAGTCCTGGCCCGGGCGCCCCCGGGGGCGTGGAGGCCCCGGGCGCGAGCGATCCCGGCACCGTCGCTCCGGCGGGCGATCGGTTTGATGGAACTCCGGTCGTCGACACGGCGGCGGAGGACTCCGTTCCCGGCGACATCATCGGCATTCCGACCGACGTCCTGCCCGATCGGCTCACCCAGGCGGCGGACATGCTGGCGGTCGGCGGCCCGGTGGTCATG
>JANQIL010000097.1 GCA_028282245.1 Magnetospira sp. | reverse complement strand
GGAAGCGACACCATTCTGGGCGGGTCCGGGGACGACCGGATCGGGATCGACGCGGACTTTCTGGCGAGCGACGGGATCGAGGTGATCGACGGCGGCCTGGGGAGCAACCGGGTGTCCGGGGACGCGTCGAACAACGTGCTGGATTTCAGCGCCACGGAGCTTCGCAACATCGAGGCCATCGAGGGCGGCGACGGTCACGACCGGATCATCGGGTCATCGGGGTCGGACACGATCATCGGCGGGACGGGCAACGACAGCCTGAGCGGCGGCGACGGGGACGACGTGTTCCGATGGGGCGCTGGCGGTGGCAACGACACGGCGCACGGTGGGCAGGGCTGGACCGACGTGGTGCATCTGGATTCCTCCACCAAGGGCGCGGACGCGAACGGCTGGGAAATCGAGACCGACGGCGGCGACACCTTCACCATCGACCCCAACAACTCGGATCGGAGCCTGCACGCGTTCACGTCCGAGACCAGCGGCACCATCACCGATCTTGACACCGGCGAGGTTCTGACCTTCACCGGCATGGAAGGGATCGACTGGAGCTGAGTGCCTGGTTGCCAGGGGCGGCGTCCCCTGGCATTCTCGCCGGATGATTCATCGACGCGCCCTCATCGCCGTCCTTGCGACGGTTCCCTTGCTGATCGCCGGCTGCGCGACGCCGCCTCCGGAACGGCCGCGGCTCGATCTGCGGTTCACCCAGGCGCCGCCGATGGTCCTGTCGGTCGATGGCGTGCGAGTCGAGTCGGCCTATGTGCCGCCGATGGCGCCTCCCAACGTGGATCATGAGTTTCCGGTACCGCCCCTGAAGGCGGTCGAGACCTGGACCGAGGATCGGCTGCGCGGCGTGGGCGGCGTGGTCGGCGCGGTGATGGTGGTCGAGGACGCCAGCGCGTGGCGTGAGAGTCTGCCCACCGATCGCGGCTTCACCGGCCTGTTCAAGCAGGAACAGTCCGACCGCTGGCACGTGCGGATCGCGGCGCGGCTGGAAATTCGCGACGCCCGGGGCCGCGTTCTGGCGCAAACCCACGCGGTGGTCGGCCGCTCGGTCAGCACCCCGGAGAACATCACCCTGAACGACCGCGATTTGGTGTGGTATCGGCTGACGTCCGACGCGATGGGCGATTTCGACGATCTCATGGACCGTGACATCCGCCGCCACATGGCCGCCTGGCTGCGGTGAGCCCGCGCGACGGATCATCGGCGATCACGCGCCGTGGCCGTCCGGCGGGGGAACCCGATCCGCCGGCCGCGTGGGCTGTGGGTCCGGCGCCGCCGGGATCATGGTCACCACGCGCTGCGGGAAGGGAATCTCGATTCCGGCCTCGGCGAGCCGCCGGTTGAGCGCGAAGCGGATATCGGAGGCCGTGCTCAGGCGGTTTTCCACGTTGCGCACGTAGGCCCGCAGTTCGAACATCAGGGCGCTGTCGCCGAAATCCATGAACAACACGAAGGGGGCCGGGAAGGAGAGAATGTTTGCGTGCTCCTTGGCGCATTGGAGCAGAATCTCGCGAACCCGCTCCACGTCGCTGCCGTAGGCCACGCCGACCGTCACCTCGACCCTCCCGAGCAGGTTCTTGTGGGTCCAGTTTAGCACCGGCGCGCTGATCAGGTCGGCATTGGGGATGATGACGCTGGCCCGCTGGAAGGTGGTGATCTCGGTCGAGCGCACGTTGACTTTCTTTACCGTGCCCTCGTTGCCGCCGATGACCACCCAGTCGCCCGGCTTGATCGGCCGCTCGACCAGTAGGATCAGTCCCGACACGAAATTGTTGACGATGGTTTGCAATCCGAAGCCGATGCCCACCGACAGGGCGCCGGCGACCAGCGCCAGATTGGTGAGGTCGAGGCCGACCACCGACACGCCAACCAGCGCGGCGATGACGAACCCCACGTAGCCGGCTCCCGTCTTGAGGGCGTCCGACACCCCCTTGTCCCGGGTCAGGTTGGGGAGCACGTGGTCGGCCAGCGATTTCTGGATCAGCCGGGTGAGCAGGACAATTCCGATGAACAGGCCGATGCCGAGCAGGATGTCGGTCATCGAGAAGGTGTAGGAGCCGATCTGAAAACCGCTGAACAGGCGTCCGACGAGGGCGCTCGTCTGGGCCGGCTCCAGCCCCCAGATCGGTGGAATGAGCAAGGCGCCGAGGACGAACAGCGCGCCGTCGGCCAGCAGGAACAGCCAGAACTTCAGCCGCTTCGCCGACTCCGCGTCGAGCACCAGGAGATCGCGCAGGCGCTTGCCGGTCCGGCTGTCGCCTTCGAGCAGGGCGGCCAGGCTTTCCCGCACCATGGTGCGCAGGAACCACACCAGACCCAGCGCGAGCACCGTCATCACCAGGGCCCCGAGCAGATAGATCGCCAGATTGGCGTAGCCGGCCAGGGCCAGGACGGGCAGCATGGCCAGGACCAGAATGAGCAGGATGCGCAGCCGCGACAGCAGGGGTGACGGTCCCTTCGGGCTTTCCCGCGCCATCCAGATGCGGCGCACCAGAATCGAGATCAGCAATGGCGACAGGGCGAGGGCGACCACCGTTCCATGCACCGCCCGCAGGTTGGCCGAGGGTTCGACCCAGGAGATCGCGCGGAAAGCCCCGCCCAGCAGCAGGAACAGGACCAGGGCCAGTTGGGCGCGTCGCCCGAGCGCCCGCGCCGACTCCTGCGACATCGCCATCAGGCGCCACTGCGGCGCCCCGGGGGAGAGCGCGGCGTCGATCAGCGCGGCGCCGATCAGGTACAGGATCAGGACCTGAAGCCCGGTGACGACGGCGAGGGCGAGGGGCTCGCGGGTAATGCCTCCGTTGGCCACGTAAACCGCGAGGAACGCGAGGAACGCCACGGGCATCAGGCCCAAGGTCAATCCCTCGGTCAGCGCCGCGACCAGACGCCGCGAGGCGCCGGGAGCGCCGTCGCTGGGATCGCGGCCGAACCGGCGGCGCAACCAGCGGCGCAGCGGCCAAGTGACGACCGCCACCCCGACCGCGATCAGCAGCACCTTGAGAATCCCGTTGCGTCCCTCCTCGTCGGCCATCAGGTCGTTCCACCAAGCGCGTGGCGCGTCGTAGAAGGTCTCGCGGGAAAGGGTCAGGGCTTCCGTGTAGGCGGCCAGCCAGACACCCGGGACGAGCGGCGACGGGCCGCGCGCCATCAGGGTGTCGCGCAGCGCCTCGTTGGCCGACCGCGACAGGTCGGCCACCGTCTGCTCGCCCTGCGCGATGATCAGCGCCGCCTGCTTGATCCAGGTTTCGTGGCGTTGCAACTCGCCGTTCAACCGCGCCCGCCGCTCGGCGATTTCTTTTGCTTCCGGTTCGGCGTCCTTGTCCGGTGCCGGTCCCAGTTCCTCAAGCAGTCTCTCGATCCGCCGCTTGGCGTCCTGCGCCTCGGTCCGCAGGGCCGCCGCGCGGGCGCCGATATCGCCGATGCGGTCCAGCCGCTCGCGCAGCTCGAGTCCGCTCGGCGGCGCGCCGGACGCCTGGGCGGCCAGTTTCGCGATCTCGTTTTCCCACGCGGGGAGGGCCTTCGTCGGATCGATCGCGGGGTCCTGGGCGGAGGTCGGTCCGGCCGCCCGCGCGGGCATCGGGCCGGACAACGCGCCGGCGAGGCCGAGCCACGCGGCCAGCATCAGACAGAGCAAGGAGGCCCGCGTCGCCGTCGTCATGGCGTGGCCAGCGGAATGTGCGGCGCCGCGTGGCGCGGCAGGATACCGCTCAGGCGCGGATCGTCGACCACCTCCACCTCGCGCCGGTAGGGCACGAATCCCCAGGAGCGATAGAACGCCAGGGCGCCCGGATGATCGCTTGTGCAGGTGTGCAGCCACACGCGGCAGGTCGTCGGATCGCCCCAGGCGGCGCGTAGCGCCTCGGTCATCAGGGCACCGCCCAGACCCCGGCCGATCCACCTGGGCAGCACGCCCAGGAAGCTGATTTCCACCTCGCCCGGCTGCCGCCAGTCCAGCTCCAGGATGCCGGCCGGGGCGCCGCCGTCGCGAGCGATCCGCAATTCGTTGCGCGGGTCGTGCAGGATCGCCGCCAGCGCCGCATCGTCCAGCAGCAGGCGGTCACGCCACAGCCAGGATTCGCCGATCGTCCGCTGCAAGTCGCGGTACAGGTCGAGGTCCGGGGTGTCGGCGCGGTCGAGCGTGAGTCCCGGCGGCAGCGGTCGGTCCGAGACTGGGCCGGGCGACGCGACCATGTCCAGGTAGGTGACGGTCTCGCGCAGTTTTCCGGCCGGCAAGGGAACGGTTTCGGCGGTCATGATGCCGCCAAGCTGACCCTGCCGGGTGCGGCGGGTCAAGGGGTGTTCGGCGATGTCCGGCCATGTCCTGGTCGGGCGTCTCGGTCAAGGGATGGCGGCGGGCATGGAGGCGATCCGTTCACGGCGAATTGTGTTGTGATGAAATGGCGGAATGTTATAGTCGTATGTGATTTATGGTTATAATACTTCGCTGAAGAGTTCATCATGGGACGTCGTATTCCGGTCTCCAGGGCCGCAAAGATGATCGGCGTCAGCCGTGGCGAACTCAGCAAGCGATTGCTGGCGGCCGGAATCGAGACCTTCGAGGGCCAGGTCGATCTCGATCGCGTCGAATGCATCGCGCCATCGCTGAAAGCCGAGTCGGCGGCCGTCGAGCGGGTCGGGTTCCTGCGCGAGACTCCTGCCAAGAAGGTGACCGGCGCGGCCCACAAGTTGGCCAACGGGGATCCGGAGGCCGAGATTCGCCGCCTGACCACCGCGCTGCTGGTCGAATCCGGTCAGGCCGAGCGCCACCGGCTGCTGTTCGCCGACTTGGTGGCGCGGCTCGGCGAGATGCAGACCGACCCCGATCCGACGCGCCGCGCGGCGGCCTTCGAACTCTGCGCCTGGCTGCGGGCGCGCTCGGAGCCCAACTGACGGCCCGCGCGCGGGGCCTCAGGCCGGCTCGTCCGGAAACCGCAGCACCCGGGAATCATCGGCCGGCAGGTCGGCCAGCAGGCTTTCGCCGAGCAGGGTCTCCATGGCCGCGAGGACCCGTTCGAGGATCTCGTCCGCGTGCGCGTGAAAGCTCTTGAGGGTGCAGGGGACCGGGGCGTGCAGGGCGTCCCGGCCGTCGTCCTCGAAGGCGCACCAAGCGACCACCGGAACGTCGTTGAGAACCCGGTCGACGACGATCCAGGCATCCGCCTGAATGAGGAGGTCGAGGTGGCGCAGGCCGGGGATCGGCAGGCGCAGAATCTTGCCCAGCCGGTTGAGGGCGATCCGGGCACGGTTGAACTGGCGGGCATCCACCTCGGCGCGGCGGCATTCGTAGGCCGGCACTTCGTCATGCCGCCGGTACATCGCTCAGTACTCCGTTGTGATCTCCCGTTCCGGGTCCCAGCCGGCGGCGCGGGCGCGGTCCATCGCCGCCGCCTGGATGCGGTCGAAGCGCTCACGCAGATCGGGCGGCAGGTTGCCGACCAGATATCCGTGTTCCTCCCAGCACGCGGCGACTTTCTGCCACAGGCTCTCCAGTCCCTGCGCCGTCCATCCCTCGCAGGTCTCGGTTTCGTCGATCAGGCCGAACACCCAGGCGTCGCGAATGATTTTGCCGGTGTCGGTCATGCCGCCGTTGAGGTCGTTGTGCACTCCGACGTAGCGCTTGGTTTTGTCCACGGCAAAGATTCCCTATCGGGTCAGGCTGGCGAACAACTGCGGCAGCTTCTCGGGCAGTCGCCGCACGTGGTCGACCACGGTGTAGTTGTTTTGGCCGAAGATGCGCTTCACGTAGTCGTCGGCCTGCGGATCAAGGGTCAGGCAATAGGTCAGCACGCCGCGCGATGCCAGTTCCTCGACCGCCTTGCGGGTGTCTTGGCGCAGGTGCTGCGGATCCCGCTCGTCGATGTCGGCCGGTTCGCCGTCGGTGACCAGGAGGACCAGTTTGTGGGTCTCGGGTTGCCGCGACAGATGATGGCTGGCGTGCCGGAGCGCCGCTCCCATGCGCGTCGACAGGCCGCCCCGCATGCCGGCCAGGCGCGCCTTGGCGTCGTGATCGAAGGTTTGGCCGAAGTCCTTGAACCGGAAATACTGCACGTCGTGACGGCCATCGGACGCGAAGCCGTGCAGGGCGAAGGGATCGCCGATGCCGGTGATCGCGGTCGCCACCAGGGCCGCCGCCTCGCGGGTGAGTTGGAGGATCGTCTTGCCGTCCTCGCCCTCGGTGTCGTCCAGCGGCTCGTTGGTGGATTCCGACAAATCGAGCAACACCAGCACCGCCAGGTCGCGGCGCTTGATCACGTTGCGCAGGGTGATTCGCGGGCTGGGCTGCTCGCCCATGCGGATGGCGACCATGGCGTCGACGGCGGCGTTGAGGTCGATCTCGTCGCCATCCTCGAGATTGCGCTGACGTTGCACGCCCTGGGGTTGCAGCATGTCGATGATCTGCCTGATGCGCGAGGTGACCGGCCGGTGCTCGACCAGGATGCGGTCGATGTCCTCGGGGTCGCCCTTCGGCTGGCGGCGCTCGTAGACGGTCGCCCAGTCGGGGCGGTGAAGCTGGATCTGATAATCCCATTCCCGGTAGTGGAACGGTTCGGAGATCGGCTCCTTGCCTTCCAATTCGTTGATCGTGCAGCCTTCCTGGTCGAGCCAGAAGGGCGTTTGCAGGCGCCAGATCTCCTGCGCGTCGTCGCCGGCCAGCTCGCAGTCCACCTCGTTGGCCATTTCCAGCGCGCTGACGATGCGCCGCACCTGGCGCTGGCTGGCCGGAATGTACTCGACGCCGTCCGCCCAGTCGGCCTCGTCGAACGCCCAGACGAAACGGTTGTCGTCGCGGTAGGGGATGCGGATCGACTGCAACACGCGCAGGCTCGGGACGTCGCGCCGTCCGGCGTAGAGGTTGAAGAGGTCGAGTCCCAGGTGCCAGGAAAAATCGGCGTCGTCGAGCCGCTCTCCAATCCCGGCATGGAACGTGTCGGCGATTGCGCGGAGGTCCTCGTCGCCGGTGCGCACCGACGGATCGAGCAGCATCAGGGCCAGCCATTCCAGATCGGTCACCGTCGGGTGAACGACGCCGACCTTGTAGTCCATGCGCAGGAACGATCGCCATAGATTTTTCAGGCCCGGAAAGGCGCGCAACGCCCTGGCCTCGATCCGGGCATCCTCGACGTGCGCGATGAAGAACATTTGCGCCGGGGAAAGCTGCTCGGCGGAAATCCGCTTGCGGGTGCCGGTCATGTGGGCCGCCATGTGGGCCGCCATCGCCCGATACAGTTCCAGGCCGCTCTTCCCGGCGATCGGATCGACCGCGTCGGGCAGGTGGATCACGTTGCGCTCCACGTAGGGACGGAAGCCCTCGTAATCGGCCGCCGTCGGGCGCAGGAAGAAGTCGCGCCCCCACAGCGCCCGCAGGTAGAAGTTCAGCTTGCGCTGGGTGTCGATGAACAGGGTGCCGCGCCGCTGCGCCTGCAGCATCGCCCGGCTGTCCTGGGTTTCCAGGTTGAAGTACTTGACCAGGTTCTTGAGATCGCGCCGGTAGGCCTCGGCTCCGAACAGCGCCCACTTGCGCAGTCCGGACAGGGTCAGCTTGGACAGCAACTCGTCGATGTTGTCGAGCATCGGACGGAGGCCGCGCGCCGCCTTGGCCGACATCTGATGGACCAGGTTCAGGTAGCCGAGCAGCAGGTCGGCGTCGCCGAGCCGCCGGGCCGCCGTCGGCAGGCTGCCGAACAGAAGCGCGATGACCTCGCCGGAGGTCATCGACGACAGCTTGAGGGCGGCGCCAATGCAGTCCTCCAGCACGTCCTCGCCGCACTCGCGGACCACCTGCGGCATTTCCTGAAGATAGGTGATCACCAGGTCGGAGCCCCGACCGAGGCCGCACAGGCCCTTGGCGCCCTCCAGGTAGACATGCATGGCGGCCGGCGACATCACCCGCGACGCTTCCTGGAAGGTGCCTTCCAGGGTGTCGCGGACTTCCGGCGCCGCGTCCTTGAAGCAGACTTCGTATTCGCTCAGGTCGAGGCTCATGGGACGGGCTCCTCCCGGTGGCGGTCCGGTTATTCGGCGACGAAGAAGGTGGCGACGGCGGCTTCCAGGGTCTCCCGCATGTCCGGGTCGTCGGTCAGCGGAGTGACCAGGGTCATCGAGCAGGCGAGCGCCGGTTCGACTCCCTCGGCGATCATCTGGCCGGCATAGACCAGCAGGCGGGTCGAGATGCCCTCGTCCAGGCCATGGCCCTTCAGGTTGCGGGCCCGGTGGGCGATCTGCACCAGTTTCTCGGCGACCTTCGGGTCGACCCCGGCCTCGGTGCTCACGATCTCCGATTCCACGGCCGCTTCCGGATAATCGAAGGTGAGTCCGCCGAAGCGCTGCTTGGTGGACTGCTTGAGGTCCTTCATCAGGCTCTGATAGCCGGGGTTATAGGAAATCACCAACTGGAAATCGGGATGCGCTTGGATCAGCTCGCCCTTCTTGTCGAGCGGCAGGGTGCGCCGGTGATCGGTCAGCGGGTGAATGACGACGGTGGTATCCTGGCGCGCCTCGACCACCTCGTCCAGATAGCATATGGCGCCGATCCGGGCGGCGGTGGTCAGGGGCCCGTCCTGCCACTGGGTGCCGTCCTTGTCGAGCAGGAACCGCCCGACCAGGTCGGACGCGGTCATGTCCTCGTTGCAGGCCACGGTGATCAGCGGCCGGCCCAGGCGGTAGGCCATGTATTCGACGAACCGCGACTTGCCGCAGCCGGTCGGCCCCTTGAGCATCACCGGCATGCGCCGCGCGTAGGCCGCCTCGTAAAGGGCCACCTCGTTGGCCACCGGCCGATAGAAGGGTTCCGTCTCGATCCTGAATTGTTCGATCAGCGGGTCGGGCATCTGAATGTCTCCGAGTTGGACACACACCCGGTCCCCGGTGTGTCGGGGCCGGGCGTGGTCGGCTCATGGAACAAAGGCTTGGGCGGGTGGCCGGTCTCAGACGGCCTTGCCGCGGCGGACCACCATTTCGGTGCCCTTCGACTGCGCGAAGTTGTCGTAGCCGATCAGTCGGATGTGGTTGTTGGGATGCGCCTTGTGGCAGGCCTCGACCTCGGCCAGGATGCGGTCGATGTCGGTCTCGCCGAACATCGGCAGCTTCCACATGTACCAATAGTGGTCGAAGGCGTTCTCCGGCTCGGTGTGCTCGACGGCCGGGTTCCATCCCTTGTCGATAATGTACCGCACCTGGGTGCGGATGCGGTCGGCATCCATTTCGGTCAGGTAGGAAAAGGTCTCGAACTTGCGGCTGGTGGTATCGCTCAGGCTCGATTTGTAGTCCTGCATGTCACTCATCGCTGGTTCCTCATCGGTCTTCGGCGCGCTTCCTTCGGGCGGGCCTTGAACTCCCCCTGGACGGACGCTCGGTGTCTTTCCGCGCCGCTCCCCCACCCGGCGGGGCGGGGGAGCAAGCACGTCCGAGGAGCATCCGAACGTTCGCGTTCTACTTGTGGGCGATGTCAAGTTTGTCGACGGTGTCGAATTCGAACTTGATCTCCTTCCACGTTTCCATGGCCATGGCCAGTTCCGGGCTGGACTTGGCGGCGCTGGTCAGGATGTCCTTGCCTTCCTTCTCAAGCACACGGCCCTCATTGCGGGCTTCCACGCAGGCTTCAACGGCCACGCGGTTGGCGGCGGCGCCGGCCGCGTTGCCCCACGGGTGACCCAGGGTGCCGCCACCGAACTGCAGGACGGAGTCGTCACCGAAGATGCTGACCAGGGCCGGCATGTGCCACACGTGGATGCCGCCCGAGGCGACGGGCAGCAGGCCGGCCATGTGTCCCCAGTCCTGGTCGAACATGATGCCGCGGGAGCGGTCTTCCTTGACGTAGGAATCACGCATCAGGTCGATCCAGCCCAGGGTCGCGTCACGGTCGCCTTCCAGCTTGCCGACGACGGTGCCCGAGTGCAGGTGATCGCCGCCGGACAGGCGCAGCATCTTGGTCAGCACGCGGAAGTGGATGCCGTGGTTCGGGTTGCGGTCGAGCACGGCGTGCATGGCACGGTGGATGTGCAGCAGCATGCCGTTTTCGCGGCACCAGTTGGCCAGACCCGTGTTGGCGGTGAAGCCGCCGGTCAGGTAGTCGTGCATGATGATCGGCGCGCCGAGTTCCTTGGCGTATTCGGCACGCTTGTACATCTCTTCCGGGGTCGGCGCGGTGACGTTCAAGTAGTGACCCTTGCGCTCACCGGTTTCTGCTTCGGCCTTCTGGATGGCTTCCACGACGAAGTCGAAGCGCTGGCGCCAGCGCATGAACGGCTGCGAGTTGACGTTCTCGTCGTCCTTGGTGAAGTCCAGACCACCGCGCAGGCCTTCGTAGCAGGCACGGCCGTAGTTCTTGGCCGATAGGCCGAGCTTCGGCTTGATGGTGCAGCCGAGCAGCGGACGGCCGTACTTGTTCATGATGTCGCGCTCGACCTGGATGCCGTGCGGCGGTCCGCCGCAGGTGGTGATGTAGGCCAGCGGCACCCGAACGTCTTCCAGGCGCAGGGCGCGCACGGCTTTGAAACCGAACACGTTGCCGACCAGCGAGGTCAGGACGTTGACCACCGAGCCCTCTTCGAACAGGTCCAGCGGATAGGCGATGAAGGCATAGAAGGCTTCGTCGTTGCCTGGCACGTCCTCGATCGCGTAGGCGCGGCCCTTGTAGTGGTCCAGGTCGGTCAGAAGGTCGGTCCACACCGTGGTCCAGGTGCCGGTCGACGATTCCGCGGCGACCGCGGCGGCGGCTTCCTCGCGCGGCACCCCTTCCTGCGGGATTACCTTGAAGCAAGCCAGAAAATCAGAATCCAAAGGGGTGTAGTCGGGCATCCAGTAGGTTTCCCGATACTCCTTCACTCCCGCCGTATAAGTTTTTTCTGCCATTTTGAGTGTCTCCTCGGTTCACGACTTGGGCCCCGCGGCGGAGGCCCGACGCGCCTTGACGGTCACGTTGCGGGTTGAACTATGCCGTATTCGGGCATAAAAGAAAAATTATTAGTTTTTATGCCACGTATATACAAAAACAAATGGGTTGGGCCGATGCACGCGACCCTTCAGCAACTGCGCCTGTTCGAGGCGGTGGCGCGCCTGGGCAGCGTCACGCGGGCCGCCGGCGAGGCCAACCTGACCCAGCCGGCGGTGTCGATTCAGCTCAAGCGGCTGGAGGAGCAGGCCGGGATGGCGCTGTTCGATCAGGTCGGCCGGCGCCTGCTTCTGACCGCCGCCGGGCGCGAGCTGCTGTCGGCCAGCCAGAACATCCTGCGCGAGATGGCGGAATTGGGCGATGCACTGGAATCCCTGCGCGGCGAGATCGCGGGGCCGGTCCGCGTCTCCGCGGTTACCACGGCGACCTATTTCATGCCGCACCTGCTGGGCGAGTTCGTGCGCCGGCATCCCAAGGTGCAGCCGATCCTCACCGTCACCAACCGCTCGAACATCCTGAATCGGCTGGAGAATCGCCAGGACGATGTCTACATCATGGGGCAGGTACCGGAGCACCTGGACGTGAGCGACAAGCCGTTTCTCGAAAACGTGCTCGTGGTGGCCGCGCATCCGTCGCATCCGCTGACCGGGGCCAAGCGCGTGAAACTGGCCGATCTGGCGCGCGAGCGCATCCTGGTCCGCGAGCCCGGATCCGGAACCCGCCAGGCGATCGACCGCCTGCTTTTCGAGCATGGCCTGGAGATCACGCCCTACATGGAGCTGGGCAGCGGCGAGGCGATCAAGCAGGGGGTGATGGCCGGGCTTGGGCTCGCCGTGCTGTCGCGCCAGAGTCTGGCGCTGGAGATCGCCTCCGGCCGGGTGGCGGTGATCGATTGCGAGCCGTTTCCCCTCCGTCGGCCGTGGAACGCGGTCTATCCGCGCAGCGGCAACCAGCCCCTGGCGGTGCGAACCTTTCTCGAATTCCTGGCCGCCGAGAGCGCGCGGGTGATAAAAGGCACGGAGGCGGCGCCGTCCGCGAAGCCGAAAGCCGACGCGACGATGGGAGACAACCGATGAACGACGCCGTTCCCGAGGCCCTGTTCCGGTTCTTCGAGGCCCTGCCCCGCCAGGGGCCGGGCAGCGAGCCGGTGACGCGCGGCCTTTACGATCGTCTGCGCGACGATCTGCCGTCCGAGCCGGACGCCGCCGACATGGGCTGCGGCAGCGGCGCCGCCGGAATCGTGCTGGCCGGAGCCGGCGCCCGGGTGACCGGGATCGACGTTCACCGGCCGTTCCTCGACGCCTTCGCGGCGCGGGCGGCGCGGGCCGGCCTCGCCGACCGGGTGACCTGTCGCGCGGCCGGCATGTTGGAGGCCGGGTTCGGCGCCGGATCGCTGGACCTGATCTGGTCCGAGGGCGCGGTGTTCACGGTCGGATTCGACGCCGCGTTGGAAACGTTCCGGACCCTCCTCAAGCCGGGCGGTTTCGCCGTGGTCTCGGAATGCTGCTGGTTTCAGGAGGCGCGACCGCCCGAGCCCGCCGCGTTCTGGGCCGCGAACTATCCGGCCATGCGGGGGGTGGGCGACAACATCCTGGCCGCCGAGCGCCTCGGCTACCGGTTCCATCACGCGGAGATTTTGCCGTCGAGAGTCTGGGAGGAGGGCTTCTACGCGCCCATGGAAGCCCATATGGACACCCTGAGCCCGGACGCCGACCCGGCGCTGTGGGAGATCGCCCTGGAATGCCGGGCCGAGATCGCCCTGTTCCGGCGCTGGCACACTGTCTACGGCTATGTGTTCTACGTCCTTCGGAAACCGGCCGGGTGAGCCGGCCCGACGACCGTCCGCGCCACGCGGAGTCCGGATTGTCAATTCGGACTCCGCGTCGCGTTCCCGTCGTGGCGACGACCCCGACTCCCGAATTCGGGGGCCCGTGTCAGTGGCTCATGAGCACCGGCACCGTCATGTGCCTCATCATGAAGCGGGTCAGTCCGCCGAGCACCATTTCGCGCCACCGCTGATGCCCCCAGGCGCCCATCACCACCAGGTCGCCGTCGTTCCGCTCCACTTCGGCCAGAACCATCTGGCCGATGTGGTGGCCATTGTCGAACACCTGCTTGGGCTCGGCCGGGATGCCGCGCCGGTTGAGGTGGGCGGAAATGTTGGCGCCGGTGACCGCGCCGGCCTTCGCGTGTTCCTGGCCGTTGGTGTTGACCACCAGGACGATGACTTTTTCCGCCTCGACCAGGATCGGCATGGCGTCGTTCAGGGCGCGGGTGGCCAGTCGGCTGGCGTCCCAGGCGACCACGACGCTTCGGCCGATCGGTTTGTGGGCGCCGTCGGTCGGCACCACCAGGGCCGGCCGGCCGGCCGCCAGGACCACCCGGTCGGGCACTTCCCGGGAGCCCACCTGGGGTTCCTCGTGGGTGTCGCGCTGGCTGAGCACGCCCAGGTCCACGTAACGGAACTGGCGAACCAGGCAGTCGACCAGATTGCCTTCCGAAAGCCGCCACTCATGGGAGACGCCGGCCTCGGCGCAGGCGGCCTCGAAGGTTTTCCGCAATTCCCTCGCGTGCTCCAGCAGTCCGGCGTGCTGGCGTTCGAGAAGCGCGTCGCTCAGGTGCGGGCGGACGAATTCCGGAATCTCGGGGGCGCTGATCACATGGGCGCCGATCAGGTGGGCGCCATGCGTCCTGGCGAGCGACATCGCCGCTTCCAGGCGGGTCGGAAGATGGGTCGAGGAATCGATGTGGACCAGAATGTCCTTGAGTGCCATGGCTGAAGGTCCTTCGTTTATTTTTTGACCGGACCTCCCCGAATATGTTGTTCTTTTCATTATAGTATATCCTACCCGGCGATCCAGCGCATCCCCAAACCGGACGTCGGCGCGCTACCCAGCCATGTGCCAGACGCGGTTTTCCCGGTGATAGGGTTTGATCCCTTCGATCAAACCGCCTAATCATGCGTACCCACGCGCTGTCCGGAGAGCGAACCGATGACCCATGCGCCCAATTCCGCCGCCGCCCGCGACAAGGCCTACTATCTGCATCCCTACACCAACCTGAAGACGCATCAGGAGACCGGGCCGCTGATCGTCGTGCGCGGCGAGGGGGTGCGGGTGTTCGACGAGTCCGGTCGCGATTACATCGAGGGCCTGGGCGGCCTGTGGTGCACGGCGCTGGGGTTCAGCGAGCCGCGACTGGTCGCCGCCGCGACCCGGGCCATGGAGGCCCTGCCGTACTATCATGGATTTGGCCACAAGAGTTCGCCGGCCGCCATCGATCTCGCCGAGCGGCTGCTGTCCCTTGCCCCCGTGCCGATGTCGAAGGTGTTGTTCGCCAATTCGGGGTCGGAGGCCAACGACACCGCGGTCAAGCTGATCTGGTACTACAACAACGCGCGCGGGCGGCCGGAGAAGAAGAAGATCATCGCCCGCCACAAGGGCTACCACGGGGTGACCGTGGCGGCTGGCAGCCTGACCGGCCTGCCGCCGGTGCAGATGGATTTCGACCTGCCGATCGACCGCGTCAAGCATACCGATTGCCCGCACCATTACCGTTTCGCCGAGGACGGGGAAAGCGAGGAGGACTACGCGACCCGCCTTGCCGCCAATCTTGAGCGGCTGATTCTCGACGAGGGGCCGGATACGGTGGCCGCCTTCTTCGCCGAGCCCGTGATGGCGGCGGGCGGGGTGCTGATCCCGCCGGCGACCTATTTCGAGAAAATGCAGGCGGTTCTGCGCAAGCATGACGTGCTGTTCGTGGTCGACGAGGTGGTTTGCGGCTTCGGGCGCACCGGCAATTGGTTCGGCAGCCAGACCTACGACATCAAGCCGGACATGATCAGTGTCGCCAAGGCGCTGTCCTCGGGCTATCTGCCGATCTCCGCCCTGATGATCTCCGACGACATCTACCGGGCGATGGTCTCCGAGAGCGAGAAGATCGGCATCTTCGGCCACGGCTACACCTACGGCGGCCATCCGGTGCCGGCCGCCGTGGCGCTCGAGACGCTGAACATCTACGAGGAACGGGACGTCGTTGGCCGGGTGCGCGCCATTGGGCCGCGCCTTCGGACGCGGCTCGACGAATTGGCCGACCATCCGCTGGTCGGCAACGTGCGCGGGGTGGGCCTTCTGGGCGCCGTCGAACTGATGAAGGACAAGGCGACGCGAACCGGCTTCGAGCCGTCGGCCGGCGTCGGCCCCCATTGCGCGGCCCGCTCGCAGGCGCATGGCCTGATTCACCGGGCGATGGGCGACAGCCTCGCCTTCTCGCCCCCGTTGATTATCACCGAGCCGGAGATCGACCAGATGATCGAGCGGTTCCGTCGGGCGCTGGACGACACCCTCGCATGGACGCGCTCGGAGGGGCTGTTCGACGGCTGACCGCGCCGGAACGCTTGGCGCGGCGCGCAAGACCGGAACGCTTGGCGCGGCGCGCAAGAAGGGACTTGCATTCGGCGCCGCGACCCTTTATCGATGCGCCCCACTTTCGCACGCGGGCTTGCGGCCGCCGGCGCCATGAGCCGGCCGGTCGCTCCGGTGTCTCCCGATGATCGTGAGATGACGTCCGCGGAGGCTCAACCGGAAAAGGATTTGGACAGGATGACTCTGCCGACCTTCACCATGCGCCAGCTCGTCGAGGCCGGCGTTCACTTCGGGCATAGCTGCCGGCGCTGGAACCCCAAGATGGAACCGTTCATCTACGGGACGCGCAACAACGTGCACATCATCGACATGCGGCAGACGGTGCCGCTGCTGCATCGCGCCATGGAAACGGTGCGCGACATCGTCGCCGGCGGCGGCCGGGTGCTGTTCGTGGGCACCAAGCGGCAGGCCAGCGAGCGGATCGCCGAGGCGGCGTCGCGGTGCGGACAGTACTATGTCAACCACCGCTGGCTCGGCGGCATGATGACCAACTGGAGCACCATTTCCCATTCGATCAAGCGCTTGAAGGACCTGGAAACGCAGCTCGGCGGGGAAACGGTGGGCCTGACCAAGAAGGAACTGCTCGGCCTGACCCGCGAGCGCGAGAAGTTGGAGCGTTCCCTGGGTGGCATCAAGGACATGGGCGGCCTGCCGGATATCCTGTTCATCATCGACACCAACAAGGAGTCGTTGGCGGTCGCCGAGGCCAACAAGCTGGGAATCCCGGTGGTCGCGGTCCTGGATACCAACAGCGACCCGGTGGGCATCACCTATCCGATCCCCGGCAACGACGACGCGACGCGGGCCATCTCCCTGTATTGCGACATGATGTCGGGGGCCGTGCTGGGAGGCATTCAGGCCGAAATGGCGGCCTCCGGGGCCGATCTCGGCGAACAGCAGGACGTTCCGGCCGAGGCCTTGCCGGAGTCGTCCGAGGATGCCGCGCCGGCGGACGAAGAGGCGCCGGCGGACGCTTAAGTTTCACATGTTCGGGCGGTGGCGGATTGCTATCCTGCCACCGCGCTTGAATCTCAATGGATTGAATGGAACGAGGGAATCATGGCCCAGATAACGGCTGCTCTGGTCAAGGATCTGCGTGAGAAAACCGGCGCCGGGATGATGGATTGCAAGAAGGCGCTGAACGAGACCGACGGCGACCTGGAGGGCGCGGTCGACTGGCTGCGCAAGAAGGGGCTCGCCGCGGCCGCCAAGAAGGCCGGCCGGATCGCCGCCGAGGGCCTCGTCGGCGTCCAGGTGGACGGCACCCGAGGCGCCGTGGTCGAGATCAACTCGGAAACCGACTTCGTGGCCCGCAACGACGTTTTCCAGGGGTTCGTGACCGAGGTCGCCAAGCTGGCCGTTGGGACCGACGGCGACGTGGAGACCCTGGGCGCCGCCGCCTATCCGGACACCGGGCGCACGGTGGCCGAGGAGCTGACTCACCAGATCTCGACCATCGGCGAGAACATGATCCTGCGCCGCGCCGGCGTGATCGCGGTCGACGCCGGGGCGATCGGGGCCTACATCCACAATGTCCAGGCTCCGGGATTGGGCAAGATCGGCGTTCTGGTCGGTCTGCGGTCGACCGGGGAGTCGGCGGTCCTGGAACGGGTCGGCAAGCAGATCGCCATGCACGTGGCGGCGGCCAATCCCCAGGCCGTGTCGCGCGACGACCTCGACCCCGGAGCCCTGGAGCGCGAGCGCGAGGTGCTGAGCGAGCAGGCTCGGGCCTCCGGCAAGCCGGAAGAGATCATTGGCAAGATGGTCGAGGGCCGGTTGCGTAAATTCTACGAGGAGGTTTGCCTGCTCGAGCAGATTTTCGTGATCGATGGCGAGAGCAAGGTGCGGGCGGTGATCGACGCCGCCGCCAAGGAGGCCGGAGCGCCGATCGAGGTGACCGGTTTCGTGCGCTTCGCGCTCGGCGAGGGTGTCGAGAAGAAGCAGGAGGACTTCGCCGCCGAGGTGGCCGCCACCGCCGGCCGGTAGGGTGGCCAAAGTGCCAATTTTGTGAAAGACCGCACGGCCCGGATTGTGTATGATCCGGGCCGCTTGCCTCTGGGGGCGGGCCGGCGGTCGCGGCGACCCACGGCTCCGAGGCGGGGCCAGACCGAACCACGGGACGGGATCATGCCGGCACGGCCGAAATACCGACGCATCCTGCTCAAGCTGTCCGGCGAGGGATTGATGGGCAACAAGGCGTTCGGGCTCGATCCGACCTCCGTCGCCGCGACGGCGGAAGCGGTCAAGTCCCTGCACGCCATGGGGGTGCAGGTCGGTCTGGTGATCGGCGGCGGCAACATCTTTCGCGGCATGTCGGATGCCGCGCGGGGCATTGAGCGCACCTCGGCCGACTACATGGGCATGCTGGCCACCATCATGAACGCGCTGGCCATGGGCAGCGCCCTGGAGACCCGGGGCGTCAAGGCGACCGTGATGTCGGGTCTGTCGATGCCCACGGTTTGCGAGCCCTACACCCATCGCGAGGCAGTGCGCCGGCTCGATCGCGGCGAGGTGGTGCTGTTCGCCGGCGGCACCGGCAATCCGTTTTTCACGACCGACACGGCGGCGGCGCTCCGGGCCGCCGAGACCGGCTGCGATGCGCTGCTCAAGGGAACCCAGGTGGATGGCGTCTACGATGCCGATCCCAAGAAGGTCCCGGACGCGAAACGCTACGAGCGCCTCACCTATGCCCGGGTCTTGGCCGACAATCTGCGGGTGATGGACCAGACGGCGGTCGCTCTCGCGCGGGAGAACCGGATACCCATGCTCGTCTTCGATGTGCACCGGCCGGGCGAACTGGCCCGGGTGGTTTGCGGCGAGGGCCGCTTTACGATCATAGAGGATGAATCGAACGTGACGGCAGGCAGGAAAGAATAGCATCCATGACGCAACACTCGGACTTCACATCCCTGAAAAAGGACGTTGCCCATCGCATGGACGGAGCGGTTGCCGTGCTGCATCAGGAGTTTGCCGGGCTGCGGTCCGGGCGCGCCGCCGCCAGCCTTCTCGAACCGGTGCAGGTCGAGGTCTACGGCTCCGCGATGCCGATTACCCAGGTCGGCAACATCGGGGTGCCGGAACCGCGCATGCTGACCGTGCAGGTGTGGGACAAGAGCGCCGTGAAATCGGTCGAGAAGGCGATCCGGGACGCCGGCCTTGGGCTCAATCCGCAGGCCGACGGACAATTGGTCCGGGTGCCGATTCCTCCCTTGACCGAGGAACGCCGCGTCGAATTCACGAAAATCGCCGGCAAGTACGCCGAGGATTCCCGGGTGGCGGTGCGCAACGTGCGCCGTCACGCCATGGACGAACTCAAGCGGATGGAAAAGGATAGCCAGATATCGCAGGACGAGCACCGGGATTACGGTAAGGAAATTCAGGGTCTGACCGACGACAGCATACGAAGGATCGACGAGGCCCTGGCCAACAAGGAAAAGGACATTCTGCAAGTCTGACCATGGAAACGGCGTCCAAAATCAGTATCGAGGCGCAGGCGCATCTGCACGTCGCCATCATCATGGATGGCAACGGACGCTGGGCCAGGGCGCGCGGCCTGCCGCGCGGGGCCGGACACCGCAAGGGGGTGGAGGCTCTGCGCCAGGTGGTCGAGACGGCGCCGGAGCTGGGGATTTCGCACCTCACCCTGTACAGCTTTTCGTCCGAGAACTGGCGACGCCCGCCCGCCGAGGTGCGCGACCTGATGGGGCTGCTGCGGTTCCACCTGCGCAGCGAGGCTGAAAGGTTGAATCAGAACAACGTGCGCCTGCGGGTGATCGGCGATCGCGCCGCGTTGTCCTCCGACATCGTGGACCTGATCGACAACGTGGAAACCGAAACCCGCGACAATACCGGCCTGACCATGGTGATGGCGCTCAACTACGGTGGCCGCGCCGCGATTGCCGCGGCGGCCCGACGGATGGCCGAGCAGGTGGCGGCCGGCCTCCTTGATCCGCGCGCCATCGATCCGGACAGCTTCGGAGGCGCCCTGGAGACGGCGGACCTGCCGCCGCCGGATCTGCTGATCCGCACCGGCGGAGAGCAGCGTGTCAGCAATTTCCTGTTGTGGGAAATGGCCTACACGGAGTTCGTCTTTTTCGACACCTTCTGGCCGGATTTCGGCGGCCGCGACCTGGAGCGGGCGGTGTCCGAGTTCCGTGGACGCGAACGCCGCTTCGGCGCGGTCGGCGTTTGAGCGCCGAACGATGGCCATGTCCGACCCGGCCGGCGGCACGGTGACCGGCGAAACACCTCCGCGAAGCGCCTGGACGCGCATCGCGTCGGCTCTGGTTCTGGCGCCGCCGGTGGTGGCCGCGACGGCGCTGGGAGCGCCGTTCTTCGAGGCCCTGGTGGTGCTCTGCGCAGTGATTCTTGGTTATGAGTGGTGGCGGCTTTCGACCCTCGGGGCCGGCGGCTTGGGGTCCCTGCCGCTGATCCTGGCCTTGCTGGGCACCCTGGCGACGACGCTTCTGGGCCAGTTCCAATGGCTGCCGATGCTGTTCGCGGGCGGTGCCATGATGGTCATCGGGCTCTCCCTCGCCATGGACCGTCCGGCCCTGTGGCCCTCGGCCGGCGTGTTCTATCTGGGAGTGCCGCTGGCCGCGTTCCTGTGGCTGAGGAGCGATCCGGCGTGGGGCGCCTGGACGGTGCTTTGGCTGCTCGGCGTGGTTTGGGCGACCGATACCGGGGCCTACGTGGCGGGGCGCCTGATCGGCGGCCCCAGGCTGGCGCCAAGGATCAGCCCCAACAAGACATGGGCCGGGCTGATCGGCGGAATGATCTGCGCCGGGGCCGTCGGGCTGGCGGCGGACCTGACGTCCGACCTTGGTCCGACCGGCCTGTTGACGTGGCTCGCGATGTGCCTCGCGGTGGTTGCGCAGGGCGGCGATCTGTTCGAATCTTATGTGAAGCGGCGGTTCCGGGTGAAGGACAGCGGATCACTGATCCCTGGGCACGGGGGGCTGCTCGACCGCGTGGACGGGCTGCTCGCCGCGGCGACGGCGTTGGCCTTGATGTTGGTGATCATGGGAGGATTCGACGGATGGCTGACCGCGAACTGAAGGGCGAGGGGCGGCGCGCGATCAGTATCTTCGGCTCGACCGGATCGATCGGCCGCAACACGCTCGACCTGCTGGAGCGGGATCCGGCGGCGTATCGGGTCGAGGTGCTGACCGCAAACCACAACGCGGCGCAATTGGCGGAACAGGCGCGCCGGGTCGGGGCCCGGATGGCGGTGGTCGCCGATCCCGACCGCTACGGCGATCTCAGGGCCGCGTTGTCGGGCAGCGGCGTCGAGGCGGCGGCCGGTCCGGACGCGGTGGCCGAGGCGGCCGAGCGTCCGGTCGACTGGGTGATGTCGGCGATCGTCGGCGCGGCCGGCCTGGCGCCGACCCTGCGCGCCGTGCGGAGCGGCGCCGTGGTCGCCCTGGCCAACAAGGAGACGCTGGTCTGCGCCGGCGACATCGTCATGGCCGAGGTGGCCAGGTGCGGCGCGACCCTGCTGCCGGTGGATTCCGAGCACAACGCGATTTTCCAGGTGTTCGACTTCGCGCGCCCGCAACGGGTCGAGAAGATCATTCTTACGGCCTCCGGAGGGCCGTTTCGCGACAAGGACATGGGGTTCATGGAGGCGGCCACTCCGGACCAGGCGGTGGCGCACCCCAACTGGAGCATGGGCGCCAAGATTTCCGTCGATTCGGCGACCATGATGAACAAGGGGCTGGAGATGATCGAGGCCTCGCACCTGTTCCCGGTGTCGGAATCGGCGATCGAGGTGATCGTGCATCCCCAGTCGGTGATCCACAGCATGGTCGCCTATCAGGATGGCAGCGTGCTGGCGCAGTTGGGATCGCCCGACATGCGAACGCCGATCGCCTACAGCCTCGCGTGGCCCGATCGCATGCCGGCCCCGGTCGAGAAACTGGATCTGGCGCGAATTGCCCGGCTGACCTTCGAGGCGCCGGATCCGGTCCGTTTCCCGGCCCTGCGGCTGGCCCGCGAGGCCTTGCAAGGCGGCGGCGCGATCCCCACTGTCCTTAATGCCTCCAACGAGGTCGCCGTGGCCGGGTTCCTCGACCGGCGGATCGGGTTTCTGGACATCGCCCGGGTCGTGGAGGACACCATGGAAGCGGCGCCGGGGGGCACAATCACCACCTTGGACGAAATCCTGGAAATGGACGCCTGGGCGCGGCGCCGGGCGGCCGAGCGCATGACCGCCGCCGCGGCCCAATGAAGAAGAGGAAAGCCGAGCCATGGAATTGCTCGATCTGCTGGTTCAGTATCCGCTGACGTTCATCGTCGGCCTGTCGGTGCTGGTCTTCGTGCACGAGTTCGGCCACTACAGCGTCGCCCGCTGGGCCGGCGTGCGGATCGAGGTGTTTTCCATCGGCTTCGGACCGGAGCTCTACGGCATTAACGACCGCCACGGCACGCGCTGGAAATTCAGCGCCATTCCGCTCGGCGGCTACGTCAAGATGTTTGGCGAGGGCGGCGGCACGACGCTGGACGAAAACGGCAACGAACGGCCGCTCACCGAGGCGGAAAGGAACGACGCGTTCCATCACAAGTCGCTCGGCCGGCGGGCCGCCGTGGTGTTCGCCGGACCGGCCGCCAACTTCCTGTTCACCATCGTTCTGCTGGCCGGTCTGTTCAGCGTGGTCGGACAGGACCGTCCGCTGGCCGGGGTCGGCGAGGTCATCGACGGCGGTGCCGCCGCGGCGGCCGGGTTCCAGGCCGGCGACCGGGTGGTGGCGATCGGCGACAAGCCGGTCCACTGGTTCGTCGACCTGAAGGAGATCGTGGAATCCAATCCCGATACCCCGCTTGTCTTCACGCTCCAGCGCGGCACCGAGACGATGACCCTGGCGGCCACCCCACGGGCCACCGGCGAGGGCGCCGAGCGGCGCGGCCTGCTGGGCGTGAGGCCCGATCCGTCGCAGATCGAGACCGAGCGATACGGGGTTCTGGAGGCGATGGGGGTCGCGGTCGTCAAGACGGCCGACATGACGTGGCAGATCCTGGTTTTCGTCGGCGACATGTTGACCGGGAACCGAGGCACCGAGGGCCTCGGGGGGCCGCTGATGATCGCCAAGTTGATGGGCGACATCGCGCAGGTCGGGTTCGACAAGCTGTTGTTCCTGCTTGCCGCGCTGTCTCTCAATCTGGGCCTGATTAACCTTTTCCCAATCCCGATGCTGGATGGTGGGCACTTGGTCTACTACGCGATCGAGGCCGTGCGCGGCAAGCCGCTGGGCGAGCGGGCCCAAGAATACGGTTTCCGTTTCGGCTTGGTTCTGGTATTGGCTTTAATGGTTTTCGCCACCTGGAACGATTTGGTGAACTTGCAGGTCGTCCAGTTCTTCAAGGACTTGGCCTCCTGATCCAAGGTGGTGTCCGGCGTGAAGGGGAGGCGCGTGTTGTTCCGGCCGATTGCCGTTTTCGTGGTCGCCGCGCTGGTTCTGTTGGCCGCCGAACGTCCGTTGCTTGCCCAGGCGTCCGGGATGATCTCGGATATCGTCGTCGAGGGCGCGCAACGCATCGAGGAGGAGACCGTGCGCTCCTACCTGCTGGTGCGGCGCGGCGATCCCTTCGATCAGGTGCGTATCGATCGTTCCCTGAAAAAGCTGTTCGCCACCGGTCTGTTCGCCGACGTGGCAATGGGGCGGCGCGGGAACGCCCTGGTGGTTCGGGTGGTCGAAAATCCGGTCATCAACCGGATCGCGTTCGAGGGGAATCGGCGAATCGAGGACAAGGATCTTGAGAGCGAGGTGACCCTCAGGCCGCGCGTCATTTATACCCGAACCAAGGTTCAGAACGACGTGCAGCGCCTCCTCACCCTGTACCGACGGCGCGGACGCTTCGCGGCGACGGTCGACCCCAAGGTCATCCAACTGCCCCAGAACCGGGTCGATCTGGTGTTCGAGATCAACGAGGGCAAGGCGACGTCGGTCGAGCGCGTCCGCTTCGTGGGCAACCGCGCCTACAGCGATTCCCGGCTGCGCGAGGAGATCCTGACCAAGGAAACCCGCTGGTGGCGTTTCCTGACCGCCGACGATACCTACGATCCCGACCGGGTGACCTTCGACAGCGAGCTGCTGCGGCGCTTCTACATCAACGAGGGATTCGCCGATTTCCAGGTCCTCTCTGCGGTTGCCGAGATGACTCCCGATCGCGAGGACTTCTTCGTCACCTTCACCCTCGACGAGGGGCCGCGTTACCGGCTGGGCAAGGTGGAACTGACATCCGACCTGAAGAACTTCGACGTGGCCCGGGTCGCCGACGTGGTGGAAATCGAGTCCGGGGACTGGTATGCCGCCGACAAGGTGGAGGAGACGGTCTCCGACCTGACCTACGAAGTGGGCGAGCTCGGGATTGCCTTCGTCGATGTGCGTCCACGGGTGGAGCGCGACCGCGCGGCGCGTGCCATCGACGTGACGTTCGAGGTCAATCGGGGACCACGAACGTTCGTCGAGCGGATCGACGTGACCGGAAACGTGCGCACCGAGGATCGCGTGATCCGCCGCGAGTTCCGGCTGGTCGAGGGCGATCCGTTCAATGTCGCGCGCCTGCGGGATTCCCGCAAGGAATTGAATGATTTGGGCTTTTTCGAAAAGGTCGAGGTGGAGCAGGTGCCGGGCAGCGCGCCCGACAAGACGGTGATCGAGGTCGACGTGGAGGAGAGGGCGACCGGCTCGCTGTCCTTCGGGGCCGGGTTCTCGACCACCAACGGGGCCCTGGGCGAGATCTCGGTTCAGGAGGCGAACCTGCTCGGACGCGGGCAGAACCTGAGACTCTCCACCACCATCGCGCAACGCCAGAGCAAGATCGATCTGGCATTCACCGAGCCCTATTTCCTGGGTCGCGAGGTCGCCGCCGGGTTCGACCTGTTCCATACGTCGACCGATCAGCAGGATACGCAGTCCCATGACCAGACGATCACCGGCGGCGCGCTGAGGGCCGGCTATCCGATCACCAAGCACCTGAGCGAGAACTGGCGCTATACCCTCAAGCAGACCAAGATCGACAACGTGGACGACAGCGCCTCCACCTTTGTTCGGGAGCAGGAGGGCGACAGCCTGTTGTCGGAGCTCTCGCACGGTCTGCTCTATGACCGCCGCGACAGCGTCCTCAACACGACCGAGGGCTACTATGTCCGTCTCGCCACCGATCTGGGTGGCCTGGGCGGCGACCGTCGGTATCTGCGCAACACCCTGACCGGCGAATACTTCTATCCGCTGGCCGACGAATGGGTTCTCTCGCTGTCCGGTAGAACCGGCTATATCTACGGGCTCGGCGAGGACGTGAACATCGTTGATCGCTACTACGTGGGCGGCCAGGATTTGCGCGGCTTCGCGGCGTCCGGCATCGGGCCGCGCGATCGGGCGACCGAGGACGCCCTGGGCGGCCAGTGGAAGTACACCGGAAGCGTGCAGGTGAGGTTTCCGTTCGGATTGCCCAACGAGTTCGGGATCAGCGGACGGGTGTTCAGCGATTTCGGCAGCCTCGGTCAGGTCGAACCGTCGAGCGATGGGATTCAGGATACCGGCGGCTTCCGTCTCTCGATCGGCGCCGGCATCGGCTGGGAATCGCCAGTCGGGCCGATCGGCGTGGATTTCGGGGTCCCGGTCCTCAAGGAAAGCTTCGATATCGAGGAAACCATGCGAGTCAATTTCGGCACGAGGTTTTGATTCATGAGATTATCGCCCTTCGCCCTCCCGTTGCTTGCCGTGATCGCCGCGTTATCGGTCGATGTGCCGGCCCGGGCCCAGGAGGCCGCTCCCGGTCGCCCGGGTATCCAGCTCAAGTTCGCGGTCATCGACATGGAGCGCATCTACAATCAGGCCAAGGCACGAGCCGATATCGGGCGGCAACTGGAGGAATTGCGCCAGAAGATTCTGACCGAGACGCGGGACGAGGAGGAGAAACTGCGTCAGGCCAACATGGAACTGGCCCGCCAGCGCAGCTTGCTGTCACCCGAGGTCTACGAGCAGAAGCGCCAGGAATTCAACGATCGGATGGTCGCCGCGCAACGCCGCGTGCAGGCCAAGCGGGTGGCCATCGCCAGGGCCGACAAGGACGCGGTCCAGACGTTTCAGAACGCGCTTGGCGAGGTGGTTGCCGAAATCGCCAAGAAACACGGGATCACCCTGCTGCTGCGCCGCCGCGAGGTGGTGGTGGCCCCGGAATCGCTTGATCTCGCGCCCGAGGTCTTGGCCCGGCTGGACGAGGTTCTGCCAAAGGTTCAAGTTCGGGTCGAGTGGCCGGCCGGGCAGTAGGCGATGCCGGATTCCAGGTTTTTCGCCACCGTCGGGCCATTTTCGCTGGGCGATCTGGCGGCCCTGAGCGATACCGCGTTGGGCGACGGAGCGTCGCCCGAGCGGCTGTTCGCCGGGGTGGCGCCGCTGGATCGGGCCGAACTCGATCACATCTCGTTTCTCGACAACCTCAAGTACCGCGCCGAGTTCCGGGACAGCCGGGCCGGCGCCTGCGTGGTCCGGCCGGCGCACGCGGCGGGCGCGCCGGAGGGCATGGCGCTGATGCTCACCGAGGATCCCTACCGCGCCTTCGCTGCCATCGCCGTCGCCTTCCACCCGGCGCCGCGCCCGCCCGCCGGAATCGACGCCCTGGCGCGGATCGATCCCTCGGCGAGCGTCGGAGCGGACTGCCGGATCGAGCCGGGGGCGATCGTCGGCGCGCGGGTGACGGTTGGCGCGCGATCCCACATCGGCGCCTACACGGTGATTGGCGACGGGGTGACGATCGGCGAGGATGTCCATGTCGGTTCCCATTGCACCCTTCAATACTGCCTGATCGGTGACCGGGTGACGATCCATCCGGGCGCGCGCATCGGGCAGGACGGTTTCGGCTTCGCGCTCGGCCCGGCGGGCCATCTCAAGGTGCCGCAGTTGGGCCGGGTGATCGTCGGCGACGATGTCGAGATCGGCGCCAACGCCACCATCGACCGGGGGGCCGGGCCGGACACGGTGATCGGGTCCGGAACGAAAATCGACAATTTGGTCCAAATCGGCCATAACGTGCAACTCGGCCGAGGCTGCGTGGTGGTCGCGCAGACCGGCCTGTCCGGCAGCACCAAGGCGGGTGACATGGTGCTGTTCGGTGGCCAGTCGGGGATGGCCGGGCACCTGAGCATCGGCGACGGCGCGCGGGTTGCCGCCCAGTCCGGGGTGTTTCGGGATATTCCGGCCGGACAGACGGTGATCGGGAGCCCGGCGCTGCCGGTCAAGGAGTTCTGGCGGCAGATCGCGGTGTTGTCTAGACTGGCGAAAAAGAAGGGAGACCAGTAAGCCATGGACGCGGGGAACACCGTGCAACAGCCCACAAAAACCATTCCGATCGGGCGGATCATCGAGATGATTCCGCACCGCTATCCGTTTCTGCTTGTCGATCGCCTGATCAATGTGGTGCCGGGGCAGGAAGCCACCGGCGTCAAGAACGTGACCGTCGACGAGCCGTTCTTCCAGGGCCACTTCCCGGCCAAGCCCGTGATGCCCGGCGTCCTGATCATCGAAAGCATGGCCCAGACCGCAGCGGTTCTGGTGGTTGATACCCTGGGGGCCGACGCCGAGGGCAAGCTGGTTTATTTCATGTCGGTCGACAATGCCCGGTTTCGGCGTCCGGTGGAGCCCGGGGACCAGGTCCTGGTCCATGTGTCCCGCCAGCACAGCCGTGGCAATGTCTGGAAGTTCAAGGGCGTCGCCCGGGTCGACGAAACGGTGGTCGCGGAGGCCGTGTTCGCGGCGATGATCCGGGACAAGGCATGACCGACATCCACCCGACGGCGATCGTCGAGTCGCGGGCCGAGCTTGGGACGGGAGTACGGATCGGGCCGTTCTGCACGGTCGGCGGCGACGTGGAACTGGGCGACGGCGTGGAGGTGGTCTCCCATGCGGTGATCGCGGGGCGCACCCGCGTCGGCGCCGGAACCCGGATCTTTCCCTTCGCGTCCATTGGCCATCCGCCGCAGGATCTCAAATACCGTGGCGAGCCGTCGCGCCTGGAGATCGGTGCCGGCAACACCATTCGCGAGCACGTCACCATGAATCCGGGCACCGAGGGTGGGGGCATGCTGACCCGGATCGGAGATGGCTGCCTGTTCATGGTCGGCGCCCACGTGGCCCACGATTGCGCGATCGGCGATCAGGTCATCATGGCCAACAACGCCACCCTCGGCGGCCACGTTACGGTCGGCAACTTCGCCATTCTGGGTGGGCTGTCGGCGGTCCATCAGTTCGTGCGCGTCGGCCGCCACGCGATGGTCGGCGGCATGTCCGGGGTCGAGCGCGACGTGATTCCCTACGGCTCGGTGATGGGTGACCGGGCGCGGCTGTCGGGGCTCAACATCATCGGCCTGAAGCGGCGCAACTTCGGCCGCGAGACCATTCACGACATCCGCAAGGCCTATCGACTGATCTTCGCGCGCGAGGGCACCATGCCGGAACGCCTGGCCGACGTGATGGAGGAATTCGAGACCAACGAGCCGGTTCGCGAGATCGTCGATTTCATCCGGGTCGAAAGCTCGCGTGGCGTCTGCCTTCCCGACGACGGGCATGACCTGTGAGGACGCCGGGGTCCTGGGCCTGATCGCCGGCCGTGGCGATCTTCCGTTGCGCGTGATCGAGGCCTGCCGGGCCACCGGCCGGCCTTGTTTCGTCCTGGCGTTGCGCGACCAGGCCGATCCGGCGGTGGTCGAGGGCTCGGACCATGCCTGGGTGCGCCTCGGCGCGGCCGGCGAGGGTCTGCGGCGACTGCATGCCGCCGGAGTGGTCGACCTGGTGATGGCCGGCGGGGTACGCCGGCCGGGACTTTTCGATCTGCTGCCCGACCGGCGCGCCGTCCGCTTCCTGGCCAAGGTGGGGCTGAAGGCCCTGGGCGACGACGGCCTGTTGCGCGCGGTGGTCGGCGAACTGGAGGCGGAGGGGTTCCGGGTGCTCGGGGTGGACGATCTTCTGCCCGATCTGCTGGCGCCGCGCGGCGTGCTTGGCCGCCACGCGCCCGATGCCATGGCGCGCGAGGATATCCGGCGTGGCGCCGAGGTGGCGGCCGGACTGGGGCGGCTCGACGTGGGGCAGGCGGCGGTGGTGCAGCAGGGGATCGTGCTCGGCGTCGAGGCGGTGGAGGGCACCGACGGGCTGCTCGCCCGTTGCGCCGCCTTGCGTCGCGAGGGTCCCGGCGGCGTGCTGGTGAAGATGCGCAAGCCGCAACAGGAACGGCGCGCCGACCTGCCGGCGGTCGGTTCCGATACCGTGACGGCGGCCGTTGCCGCCGGCCTGCGCGGCATCGCGCTGGAAGCCGGCGCGACCCTCGTCGTCGACCGTCCGGCGATGGTCCGGGCGGCCGATACGGCCGGGTTGTTCGTGGTCGGCGTGGGGGACGACGGCGAGGTGCCGGATGGAGTCTGAGTCCCCATTGATCTATCTGGTGGCGGGCGAGCCGTCGGGAGATCTGCTGGGCGGGCGCCTGATGGCGGAGCTGATCGAGCAAACCGGCGGCCGGGTGCGGTTCGCCGGAATCGGCGGCGAGCACATGGCCGCCCAGGGCCTGGACAGCCTGTTTCCGATGCGCGACTTGTCGGTCATGGGTCTGGCCGAGGTGCTGCCGCATCTGCCGCGCCTGATCCGGCGGATGAACGCGGCCGAGGCCGACGTGCGGGCGAAACGCCCCGACGTGCTGCTGACCATCGATTCGCCCGGCTTCTGCTTCCGGCTGGCGCGCCGGGTCCGGGACGCCGGGATCATGATGGTCCATTACGTGGCGCCGACGGTGTGGGCCTGGAAACCGGGTCGGGCGAAAAAGATCGCCGCCTTCCTCGATCATCTGCTGGTTCTTCTGCCGTTCGAGCCGCCCTATTTCGAGCGCGAGGGCCTTGCGGCCAGCTTCGTCGGCCATCCGGTCGTGGATGCCGGAGCCGACTCCGGCGACGGGGCGGGATTCCGGGCCCGCCATGGGATTCCCGAGTCGGCGCCGCTGCTCTGCGTGCTGCCCGGCAGCCGCCTGGGCGAGGTGCGCCGCCACCTGCCGGTGTTCGGCGAAACCGTGGAACGGCTCGCCGCCGCGCGGCGCGGACTGTGGGTGGTGGCGCCGACCCTGGGTGCGGTGGCCGATCCGGTGCGTCGGGCGGTTGCCGACTGGCCGCTGCCCGCCATCGTCGTCGAGGGATCGGCGGAAAAACACGACGCCTTCGCGGCGTCCGACGCCGCGCTGGCGGCCTCCGGCACGGTGACCCTGGAACTGGCCCTGGCCGGCTGTCCGAGCGTCGTCGCCTATCGCGTGAACGGGCTGACCGCGTGGCTGGTGCGGCGTTTGGTGAAGGTCGAGTATGCCAGCCTGATCAACATCATGGAAAACAGGCAGGTGTTGCCGGAGTTTCTGACCGGTGCCTGCGTGGCCGACAATCTCGGCCCCGCCGTGGGCCGCCTGCTGGACGATCCGGCGGCCCGTGCCGCCCAGATCGCGGCCTGCCGCCCGGCCCTGGAGGCGATGGGATGGGGCGGCGAGCCGCCCGGGCGCCGCGCCGCGTGGGCGGTGCTTGCCCTGATCGAGAAACGGAGATGACGATGGACACCTCGACCTTCCGCATGCTGCACGCCATGATCCGGGTCCGCGACCTGGAGGCGTCGCTCGATTTCTACACCCGTCTGCTGGGCATGCGGGAACTGCGCCGCAAGGACTACCCCGGCGGTCGCTTCACCCTGGCCTTCGTGGGCTACGGCGACGAGGCCGACCACACGGTGGTCGAGCTGACCCATAATTGGGACCGGGACGCGCCCTACGACCTGGGAGATGGATTCGGCCACATGGCGATCGGGGTGCCGGACATCCACGCGGTCTGCGACGGCCTGCGCGCCGCCGGCGCGACGATCACCCGCGAACCGGGTCCGATGAAGCACGGCACCACCGTGATTGCCTTCATCCAGGACCCGGACGGCTACAAGATCGAATTGATCGAGCGGGCGTGAGCACCTCCCTGTCACCCTTCCCAGAACGGCTTGGCCGCTTCCATGTCCGCCTCGGCGCGGGTCAGGCCGATGTCGCGCAGCATGTGATCGTCGAGACGGCTCAGTTCGTGCCGTCCCCGGTACCGTTTTCGCCAAAGCCTTAAAAAATTTAGGGCTTTTCCGAGGCGGTTCGGGCCGGCCCGGGGCTCGCCTCGGACGGGCGGTCGGTCGATCGTTCTGTTGCAAGTAGCTGCCATTCTTTTTGTTGTCCTTCCAATGGGTAGGGTGTCGTCGGTTCATGACACTTTCATGTCTACTATCGCTGGATCGGGATGGGCTGACAAACGAGACTTTTTCGTCTATAGGATTAGAAAAATTAATCCATGGAGGTCGGTGCCATGGCACGACGGCTTCCGCCGCTCAACGGCCTGCGGGCCTTCGAGGCGGCGGCGCGGCATGGTGGATTCGCGCGGGCGGCGGCGGAACTTGGCGTCACCCCGGCGGCGGTGAGCCACCAGGTGAAGTCCCTGGAAGCCGGTCTCGGCCTGGTGCTGTTCGAGCGCCGCGCGCGCGGTCTGGTCCTCACCGAGGCCGGCGCCTCCTATGCGGCCGAACTCACCGGAGCGTTCAATCATTTGGCGCGGGCCCAGGCGGCGCTGCGCGAACGGAAGCTGTCGGGCATCCTGACCCTCAGCACCCTGCCGTCGTTCGCCACCCTTTGGCTGGTGCCGCGCCTCGGGCAGTTCCACGCCCGTTACCCGGACATCGCCCTTCGGGTGGTATCGGAAATCCGCCTCACGGACTGGGACACCCATGACGTGGACGTGGCGGTTCGCTATGGGCTCGGACATTATCCGGACCTGCGCGTGCGCCGGCTGTTCGGCGAGACGGTATCCCCGGTGTGCAGGCCCAGCCTGCTGAACGGCGATCCGCCGCTGCGCGACTGGCCGGATCTCGCGCGTCACACCCTGCTGCACGACTGGGAGGCCCTCAAGGAGGAGCCGAGCATCACCTGGGGGCCGTGGCTGCGCGATCACGGAGTTCCCGAGGACACTCTCCCGCGTGGCCTGTTCTTCAACGATTCGACGGCGATCATCCAGGCGGCCCGGCATGGAGTCGGGGTGGCCATCGGGCGTTCGCGCCTGGTCGCCCAGCATCTGGCCGACGGCCACCTGGTGCGCCCGTTCGAGATCTCGCGGCCGGCCGAGTTCTCCTACTACCTGGTGGCGCCGGAGGATCGGGCGGGCGATCCCAAGGTGGCGGCGCTGGCCGATTGGCTGCTGGAGCAGGCGCGGGAGCCGGAGCCGTGGGGAGGCTGAGGCGCGCCGCTCCCCGCCCGCCGCGACATGGTGGTCGGCATACGGGAATAATTGCGGATCGCGCGCGAGGGATGTACGGTATGCACTCGCAATTTGTCCGAGCCACATAAGGGAGGATGCGGTGGCGGCCCGATCCGATCAGGAAATTCAGCAGATTGCCCGGAAAATTCTCGACAAGCCGAAGGTGATGAGGCCGGTGGTGGATGCCATGGAGCAGATGGTCTCCGAAAACGGGTTCGCGGGGTTGGACGACGAGGATCTGGGGCGGGTCCTGCGGGAGGTTCTCACCGGCGACGAGGAGGCCAAGCGGGCGGTGTTCGCCGGCGACGGCGCCCAGTGCTGCAGCGACCGTTGCAGCACCGAGACGTTGCGATAGCGGCGGGCGTGCCGGCGCCGTCGGTCTCGCGGGACCGGCCCGACTCACGGACCCTGTTTCCGGTCAAGCCCCGGGTGACCGTCCGCTGGATCGTGCACCACAAGTGCAATCTCAGGTGCCGGCATTGCAGCTATTTCGGATCATCGTCGGAGCGCCGCGAAAGCCTCGATCCGGCCACGGCCCGGAAAGTGCTCGCCAACCTGACCGACGGCTCGGTGATCCTCGCGAACCTGCAATTCGTGGGCGGCGAGCCGCTTCTCCGCGATGATCTGCCGGACTTGGCGGGCGCGGCCGCCGCCGCCGGCGTCTCGGTGGAGGTGGTCACCAACGGAACGCTGATCGACGATCGGAGTCTCGATCTCCTGAAGCAGGGCACGCTGGCGAGCCTGTGCGTCAGCATCGACGGAATCGACAAGGCCACCTACGGTCAACTCCGCGATCCCGGGGTCTACGACACGGTCCTCGCGAACCTGCAACGGGCGGTGCGCGGCAAGAGCGGCAAAACCCGCGTCCGGGTGAACTACGTCCTGACCAGGCAAACCTTGCGCCCGCCGCTGGACATCGTTTCCCACTTCGCCGCGATGGGCTGCGATATCCTGACCCTTTCGTTCGTGCAACTGGAAGGGGCGGCCCGTGATCGCGAACGGGAACTGAGCCCGAGCGTGGAAGAGAAGCTGGCGTTCATCGAGGCGTATTACCTGCGCTTGGCCGAGTACGGAATCGAGACCAGTCTCGTCGTGCCGCCGCTGGTGCTGCATTATCTGAACGTCCGCCATGGCCTGGATCTTCCCCTGCGCTACAACGGCTGCCCGGCGGTGACCGGCGAGTGGGCGGTGACCAGCGACGGTCAACTCGATCCCTGCGCCCGGATCATGCGGACTCCGGAAGTCCGGTCGCGTCTTTCGGCGCGTCGGTTTTCGATTCGGGACCACGGATTCGGCCACATCCTGTCGCATCCGAGCGTTGCGCGGATCCTGGAGTCCAAGGGCGCCGTGCCCTATCACGGATATCGACCCTGCCGGGACTGCCGGTTTCTGCACAATTGGTGCGAGCCCTGCTTCATCGAGGGCCTTGCCGGGACCGGCGGCGTATTCGGCCTGTGCCTGGCGGCACGGGCCCGCTTGGCCGATTTGGCGGGCGCGTGAACCGTGCACCAGACCCGAATAATTGATTCGGGTTTCCTGCCCCTCGCCGGGCGCGGGTTCCGCCCGCTGGGTCGTTGCCGCAATGGCGACTCGATACGGATCCCGAATTGATCATCCGGACTCCGTTTCACACCACGTCGAAGGAGTATTCCCGCCTTGGCAAATGGTGGATTTCCGGACCCACTGGCGGCGGGATCAGATCCAGATCTTCCAGATCGGCCACGTATTTCGCGATGAGCGACGGCGTCAGGTGCGGAATCCCCTTGCCCCTTGGGTCGACCCGCAGCCGTTTCACGGCCGAGCTGAATTCGTTGGAGGGGATGGGAGATCCGGCGACCACCTCAAGCGGTTGGTCGAACCCATGTATGAGCGGCAACAGCGAGTGCTTCCGCTCTTGATCGGGCAACGCCTCCAAGGCCTGCTTGAACCGGTCGAACCAGATCTTATAGTCGTCCACGCGATTGATAGGATAGCCAAGCTCGGCCAGCCAATCCACGACCGTATCGAGCGATATTCCATCGTCATGCGGATTGACGAGGTTGAATGTCTCGTATCCCTGCGATTTGTTCAGGCCGAGCGTTACGATCGCCGAGGCGGTGAAGTCCACCGGAAGGCCATCGTAGTGCGCCCGATGGGCATTGTTTGCCGCGTCATTCTCATAAAAGGTTCCCGGCGCAGTGCCGCTGTTCAGGATGCTGATCAACAGGCGCGTAAACATGTCCGGGACATTGAGTTGCCCGGCATATTCCCTATGCGCCAGGATCATGCTCGACCTGAAAACCGTGACGGGCAAACCAAATTGGCTGTTGGCTTCCCTGAGAAGAACTTCTCCCGCCCATTTGGTTGTCGTATATCCGCTGGCATAGCTGCCGTCGATGCTGTGACTGGGCAACGCGACCCGTATGTCGCTCCGTTCATCCAACGCGGGGCGCCCCTCGACCGGAACCGCGACGGCGACACTGGATACGAACACGAACGGCTTTTTGCGACCCGTCAGGGCAAGCCCGATGAGTTCGGCCGTCCCCAGCACGTTGGC
The DNA here is from genome assembly GCA_028282245.1 of Magnetospira sp. GTDB lineage: Bacteria > Pseudomonadota > Alphaproteobacteria > Rhodospirillales > Magnetospiraceae > JANQGL01. The sequence goes on along the minus strand of JANQIL010000097.1, from coordinate 10,478 downwards.
ATCGAACAGGTGGCTGTAGGGAAGGACATGGTTGACGAGGGCTCCGGCATGGACGATGAGGTCGACGTCCTCCGCCAGGCGCTCCCAGGTGGCCCCGTCCAAGCCAAGCCTTGGATCGCCCATGTCGCCCGTCAAGACCTCCAGGTGCCCGCTGGCCAGGCGATGGTACTCGCGCGTCAGATGCTCATCGTTCGTGTCGAAGGCGGACGCAAGGCGTTCGCTCGCCGCCGCCGCATCCTTCCCGCGGACGACGCAAATGAGCTTTCCGTCGACCTTTGCCAGCTCCCTTAGCAGCTGAAGGCAGAGGAAGCGCCCGAGATAGCCGCTCGCGCCGGTCAGCAGCACGGTCCGGATCGCCCCGGCCGGCCGGGGCGGGGCCGATGCGCCGGAAATCGTCGCCGTGTCGAGAAACTTCTCCAGGGTCAATTGCGTGGCATGGAATGTCGTCGCTCCGACGCCATGGACCGACGCGACCGTGGGACGATCGACCGTCGATCGTCGCTTCTCCTCGATGTAATCGGCCAGCTTCTGGAGATCGTAGCCGCGACTGACGATCATATCGATCGGGACGCGTACACCAAAAACCTCTTCCAGCACGGTCGAAAGAGAAACCGCCGACAGGGAATCGCCGCCCAGATCCTGAAACCGGGCGGATGGGGCGATCTCTATGCTCGGGCTTCCGACGATTCCCCGAACGGCCTGCTGAACGGTATCGATGACCTTCTGGGTATCCTTCAGCCGATGGATATCCTTCAGTTGATCGATTTCCCGCGAGATCAGAGTCGCGTAGATCTGCTCCAGTTCCTCGGAATATCGGCTTCGGATCCTCGGCCACAACGGCTTTCCATGGTCCGAAAGCAGTCCGTTCGCCTGGCTGAAGGGCTCTGACTCTATGACGAGGTCGCGGGGAATCTCGTACGGCCTCAACTCGACGGTCTTCGCGATCTCGCGAAACGACTCGCTCACGAGCCGTTTCAGCTCGTTTTCGTTTCCACGGAATTGCTCAAGGGCATCCGGTGTCGGAACCACGACCGCAAGCAGGCCCGACCACTCACTTTTGCCATGGACAAAAATCTGCCGCACGAGCGGACTGGCCGCGAACACCGTCTCCAGCCGGGCGGTGGCGACGAACTCTCCCTGGGAGAGCTTGATCACGTTCTTGCGCCGATCGACGAAGATCAAATGGTTCTCGCCAACCTCGGCGACGATATCGCCTGTCCGGTAGTAGCCGTTTTGATCGAAAAGCTCCTCCGCCAGGTCGGGCCTTTTGTAATAGCCCGAAATGATCGATTCCGTCTTGAGGAGCAACTCTCCGCGAGGGTATGGCGTGTCGGAGCGATAGTACCCCAGTTCCGGCACGTCGAGCAGTTCGTAATCGACGATCGGTGGCCGCAGGAGCTGGCCGTCCACCCAGATTACACCCGCCTCGGTCGATCCATAGACATTATGCAGATCAATCCCCAGCAGCTTATTCATGAAACGATATAGCTCCGCCGAGAGGGGCGCCGAACTACAACTCGCCCATCCGACGCGGCCTCCGAGAAGCTCGGTGCGCATGTCTTCCAGTATCTCGGCGTCCAGCGATTTCTCGTCGCCTCCGGCCAGCATCCTTCGGGCGAGTTCGCCGTGGAATTTCTGGTGGATCATCTCGCAGATTCGCGGGACGAGCGACAACTCCGTCGGGCGCACCAAGGCGAGGTCCTCGAAGAGGCTCGAAAGATCGCTTTTCGCCGTGAAGTAGCACGCTCCGCCGCGTGACAGCGTGTTCTTCAGGGAGGAGTGGCCGGCGACATGACTCATCGGCATGTAGTGAATATTGACCGTCGGCTCATCCGAGAAGATTTGCGACCAGGCCCCCCCCCACATTCCGGACGCCAGTTTCTCCGTGTACATGGCGCCCTTCGGCGATCCCGTGCTTCCGGAGGTGTATATCAGCATCGACAATCGGTCGTCGGCCTGCGACTCGGATGGCCAGTCGGCCTCGGGCAGATTTGCCCCGCTTTCGAGAATTTCGGCAAGCGACGAGAGATGCGGTCCCGTCTCCTCCCTCAGCAGGGCGCTGGCCGCCTCGAACGCCTCCCGGTGCTCGTCCACCCGGGGATGATAATCGAAGACGATCAGGCGGAAAACGGATCGATTGCGAAGCGCAAGCCGCGCCGCGATCTCCAGATATTGAATGCTTGCCGCCAGAATCACCGGCTCGGTCTCAGCGAGAATCGCTTCCAGTTGGGACATCGAGGACGCGGTTTGAAGAGGAATGACTGTGGCTCCCAGCCGGATGCACGCAAGATCGAGATTCGCGTACTCGCCGCTCGTAAAGCCAAGTATCGCGACCTTCTCCCGGGGCCTCAGCGGGTGGTGGTGGTTGTGGAAAAGCTCCGCGGCAACGCCTTGGATTCTTTCCCACAACTCCCGATACGTAATCGTTATGTAGACCGGGTTGTATTCCAGTAACGTGCGCGAGGACGATGCATCGCGGACGAAGGCTTTCTCGCGCTCTCCGATGGCGGGGCGATCGGCATATTTGAGCATCACTTCTTCCATACGCCTAGCGAGATGCATGGCAATATCCTCTTCTTGAAGCTCGGAAGTTTCGCGCACTGATTCGGATGCGAGGTGCCCAGGTCCTATTCCGGAAGTCGCTTGGGAAGCCAAAGCAAGGCAATAATTCCGACCGCGAGCATGACCACGCTGGCGATGCCCATGGCAACGTGCAGGCCGGTCATGAAGGCGTCCTTGGCAACGATGATCGTTTCGGCCGAAAGAGCCGGATAATCGAGCGTCTCGTCGAGCGTGCTCGCGACCTCCGGACCAAACAGCCTGAAGCACAGGGCGGCGACCGAACCCAGCAGGGAGATGCCGAGGGCATTGCCCAGCTCATTGCTTGTTTCCGCGATCGCCCCGGCGGCGCCGGCGCGCTCGCTCGGAACGGCCGACACGGCAATCTCCGCGACGAGGCTGAAAGAGAGGCCGTATCCAATTCCGGCGATGATCGTCGAGGCGACGTAGAAGAACACCCCTGTTTCCCTGTCGGTGAAAAGAAACAGTCCGACGCCAAGACTGATCACCAGATAGACCGCGACGAGCGCCGCCTTTCTGCCGATCCGTTCAACGACCCGGCTCGTCAGGATGCAGGTCGCGGTGAGCACCGCCGCGCCGGGCAAGGTCAGCAATGACGCCGTGAGCACGTCGTATCCAAGCACCGTTTGCAGATAGATCCCCGCCAGGTAGCCGGCGGCGGACCAAACCACGAGGGACAGCAGGCCGGTCAGGATGGCGATCGCGAAGACGCGGTCCTGGAACAAGCCGAGATCCATCAGCGGATATTCGATCTTGCGCTGCCTGCCGATGAACCAGAAGAGCGCCACGATTCCGATCATGCCGCTGATGGACTGGCCCCAGGAGAAACCGTACGCGGCGGCCATCTTGATGGAATAGGTGAACAGCAATATCCCCGCGAACGACAGCACGAGGCTGGCGAGGTCGATGCGGCCGTAATGCGTCGAGCGAACCTCGCGCAGCAGGATCGGCGCCGCGATCAGGAAGGCGATGACAACGGGCACGTTGATCAGGAAGACAACGCCCCATTCGAACGACCGCAGCAGAAGCCCGCCCAGGACCGGTCCGATGGCGAACCCGGTCGCGAATGTCGCGGCGAATATGCCGATTGCCTGCGCGCGCTCTCGCGGATTGGGAAACAGCGCGCTGACGATCGCCAGGCCGGACGGCAAGAGCGTCGCGCCGCCCAGGCCCATCAGCGCGCGAAAACCAATCAGTGCCTCGGGCGTGGTCGAGAACGCCGCGCCCAACGAGCCGATGCCGAATATGGTCGCGCCGCCCATGACCAGTTTCAACCGGCCAAAGCGGTCGCCGATATTGCCGAATGTAATCAGCAATGAACCTACAACGAATCCATAAATATCGAGAATCCAGAGCGCCTGATCAGCCGTTGGCGTGATGGACGATGTAAGGTGGGGCATCGCAAGGTATAGAACCGATCCGTCCATGGACACCAAAAGTACAGGCCCAAGAACAGTAACGAGTCCCATCCAGGCTTGGCGATTACCGACTTGTTCAACCGTGACGTTCGACATAGGTTTCAAAACCTTTCATGCGGAAGATGCCAGGAGTTCTTCGTGCGGTTGGAAAGGCGCATCCTCGCTGTTTGCAATTATGTATTGCAGATGATTCTCGAAGATCGCTTCGCCTTTTTCGGTCAGCACGGATTCGGCGTGAAACTGGAAGGTGGAAAAGAAACAGCCCCGCAGGGCGAAAACCTCTCCGGTCTCGGCGTTCCGGCTGACCTGGATCGGACCCACCCCGGGGATCTCCGCTCGGTCCTCGTGGGCAAGGGCGCAGTAGGAGTTGTAGAATCCGACCAGTTCCATCTCGCCGAAAAGATCGATTGTCTGCTGCGTTCCCTGGTTCGGTCGCGCCCTGCGAACGAGATCGAAGCCAAGCTTGCGGCAAAAAATCTGGTGACTGAGACAGACGGCAAGGAAACGGCGCCGTTCGGCGAGAAGCCTGTCCATCGTGTCGTCCAGGGCAATGATCCGTGGATCGTTCCTGTCGACCGGATCCCCGGGACCCGGCCCCATCACCACGAGATCGAAGTTTTCGAGGTCAAGCGGTTCGTCGAAACGGCGAACCAGCACGGACAGCCCCAGGGATTGGAGCTGGTGGCGAATCATCGACGTGAACGTGTCTTCCGCGTCCACGATCAGGGTTCTCAGCCCGAGAAGCTTGAAACGAGGGCATTTTCGCGCGTCGGCCTCGGCCAGCCAGAAGGGGGAGATGCTCCGATTGCGCTGTTGAAGCGCTCCGCAAACGGCCGGATGTGCTTCGAGAGGGGTCGCGGAGTCCGCGCGCCCTTCCCCGGAACGGGAGCGCGACGAACCGGCTGGATCCGACCCGCCGCCTTGCAGCGCGGCAAGCAGACCCGCCGCTTTCGCCTTGGTTTCGGCGGCCTCGGAGATGGGGTCCGACTGGCGGACAAGCGTCGAGCCGACGCCAATCCGGATCGCGCCATCCTTGGTGATATCGGCCGTGCGGATCAGGATCGATGAATCGAGGGCGTGCCCGCCCTGTTTGTCACGTCCGATCAGCGCGATCACGCCACCGTAATAGCCGCGTCCCCGTGGCTCGTACTTCTTTATGATCCGGCAAGCGTTTTCCAGCGGACTGCCCATGATTGTCGGGGCAAAAAGGGTTTCCCGGAGTATCTCGCTGGGCGGGAGGTGGCATTTTCCCTTGATGAAATATTCGGTATGAGCCAATCGCGTCATGGATCTTAGGTACGGCCCATGAACCGTCCCGCCACTTTCACAGATGCGAGCCATCATCTTGAGCTCTTCATCAACGACCATGTAGAGCTCTTCGGTTTCTTTATTGTCATTCAAGAATGACAGGACTCCGTCGAGCGTCGGTCCCGATGGTGGATATCGGAATGTCCCGCTGATCGGATTCATCGTCGCCACGCCGTTCGAGAGACTCATGTGCCGCTCGGGCGTTGCGCCGACAAAGGTTCGATCGCCCGTGTGAACAATGAATGTCCAATAGGTCCCCGCCTCGTGAGAGATCAGTCTCCGAAACAGGGACAAGGCCTTGTTGATCTCGAAGCCGGGGATGTTCGCGATATAGGATCGTTTCAGGACGAAGTTGGCGCCCGCGCCCGCTCCGATCTCATCCTGGATAATCCTGTCCGCGAGTTCCGCATAGGCGTCATCATCCAGGTCGTAATGCTCGTCGCGGACATCGATTTTCTCGTCCGGCAACTTTCGAACGACGTCGCCGAGCGGCAGCAGCTTGCTTGCGTTGATTCTGAGCGCGATAAGCGGCTCGAAGTCGTTCACGCAGTCGAAACCACGCTCCGCGATCTGGCGGTAGGGGATGAGCGCGAGGAGACCGTGCGCCGACGAGACGGTGTTGCCTGAAATTCCTCCGACTTGCAACTCGGCAAGCCGGCCTGGTGTCGTGACGTCACCGAGAATGGCCTCTATCCGTTTCGGGCCGTTGGTCGCGGGCCGGTGCAGCAACGCGAAAGGAGGAGGGTGCGGTGAAATGATCGACTCAAGGAATCTTGTCGAGTTCTTGAGTCTTCGCATGATCGCGCTCATGGCAGCACCTCTTCCCATGTGGAGACGAAGGCGCACCGCTGGGCCGCGTATTCCAGAGCCAGGCGATGATGCTTCTCCGAAAAGTCGGCGGTGGCGTCCGCGACCAGAAAGGGCTGGATATCGTTCGTGAAGGCATCGATCGCCGTCATCAGCACGCCCACATGGGCGTAGATCCCGCCGATGATTAACTGATCGCGGCCGGTTTCGCGCATTCGGTTCAGCAGGTCCGAATGAAAGAACGCGCTATAGCGCCATTTCGTGAAAATCCAGTCGTTACGGTCTGGCGTGAGTTCGTCGACGATATCGCGATCATTGGCCTCGACCTGCATTCCAGGTCCCCAGAAATCCTTCAGCAGGCCTCGCTGTTCCTCGCTCATGCCTCCGGGCTGCGCGGAGTAGGCGATCTGTACGCCCATCTCGACGCCTCGTCGCCTCAGCCGGGCGGCGTTGTTGATCAATTGCGCGCGTATCCGCGCGTCAAGGAAGCGCACGAAATAGCGCTGCATGTCGTGGATGAGGAAAACCGCGCGGCTCGGGTCCGCGTTCCACTTGGCGACGTTGCCGGGCAAATCGCCCGTGGTCGGCAACGAGTACGAGGCGATGGTCGGAATGTGGGTCATGAGCTTTCACCGCCATAACGTTTCGGCAGATACGAACTGGCTGGTTACCACTTCACGGTTCATCGGCGTCCGTGATGGGGGGAGGGCACCTCGGTCCCCGTCTGGTCGCGCGTTCGTATGTGGCATATATTGACAAATGTCGTCAAAAGAATTCTGTCTTACAATGACACATTAAAGCAACCTAAAAGTATGAATATCAATAAGAGAGTGTTATTAAATTACACTACCAATAAACACATGAAAGTGAAATTGATTGTATTTCAATAGACATTTCTATTATAAATATTATCTGTGATGGAAATATCCGGTTGGCGAACCGAGTTCACGAAGCGCCGAATGTCCGCCGATCTGGTTTTCGCGCCTGGCGGGCGCTCGTCTCGGCGCTCAACGGGATGACGCGGACCCGCCGGACATGTTTCCGAGGTGTCGCGCGGCCGAGGACGATCACTTCAAGGCGGGGGTCCTCGGGCGAGATCGTGAAACCGTACCGGCGCGCATGCTAGTGGTTCGATGCCAACGGATGAGTCCCATCCGCTGGCTGAATCGAACTACCAGATCAATAGCTTAGTGGATCGACCGATCCAAAGCTTGGGTACCAAGCGTTGGATCCGATCCACTAGAGACGCACACAAAACGGTAGCACCGGAAATACGACGCCAGGGCCCTTTTGCTTCGGTCAATTCAATGATTTTCAGGCGCAGGAACAGATACACGCAAAGATGATTATTTATTTATTATTGCCATGAAGCCGTGTTGTTGCCGTGAACTTCGCGTTCCGTTTAGAGTTAGAGTCTGGAGCCTGGGGCGTTTTCGGGCTATACGCAGCCGGCGGGCCGCCACCCATCCGTGACGGAATCGGTCGGCGGCAACGCTTCGGCGGCTCGAAAGCCTCGCCGCCGCTCGCGGAAACGGCGGCGTTGGGAGGCAACCAAGGAGCGAGCTATCGGACCGAGCCCATCAGCCAAGAACGCCACACGTGGCTTTGAGGGAGACATGCGTTGACGAACATGAGGCTGACCGTGAAAAAAAATTCGGATATTGGGCGAAGAGAGCGAAAAAAGCTGGAACTGCGCAAGGCGCTTATCGAAGCGGCCTATGAACTGTTCGAAAGCAAGGGATTCGATGAAACGCGCATCGAGGACATTACCGACAAGGTCGATGTCTCGTCGCGCACCTTCTTCCGCTATTTCTCGTCCAAGGAGGATGTCGTGCTCGACTATCAGGCGGTCGAGCACGACGAGATCGTGGAGGCGCTGACCGCGCGCCCCGCTGCGGAGCCGGCCTTGACCGCGCTGCGGCACGCGACGGTGGAGGTCACAAGGGGCTGCGAGGAAGGATTTTACGGCGTCGACGGCGACAGGTTCAAAACCCTTAGGACCCTGATCCGAAGTCATCCGCTCATATGCGCGCGCAGCCTTGAGCAGGCGCAGCAGAGCAAGAACGCCCTGGCGGCGGCTGTCGCCGAAAGGATGAACGTCGACCCACGGCTTGATGGTCGCCCCATGGCGGTCGCCAATGTATTGGAATTTGCCTCCAGCGTGGCGTATGAGCTTTGGAAAGAAAAAAAAGGAATTCCATATTCCGATGTTCTCGATGAAGTTTTTGAAATGATTGAGAACGGTCTCAATTATCGTTAAAGATATCCGGCATGGACCGCATAGAATCCTGATTTTATTTGTTTTTTTATCTATTTTGTTCAGAGTGAAAATGCGTGAAGGCTGTGACGCATGACCCCCGCCGAATTCCGCGCGGCACTTGATCGGCTTGGGCTTTCCCGATCCGATTTGATGCGAGAGATCGAGGTGATGACCGGCCATCGGCTGGCGCCGTCGACCCTGTATCGCTGGGATAGGGGGACTTCACGCATGGGTAAGCCGATTGAGCACATCGACCCCTGGGCCGCCGCCTACCTCCGGATGCGTCTACACTACGGTCCGCCGCCACGTCGCTGACGCGCTTCATTCCGCCGCCGCGCTTTTCGAAATGCGCCCGTAAATGCCCCGCCGCAGTGACCGCTACACCGTTTTTCCCGCAAAAAGCCCCTGGAAATATCAATTTTCCAAGGGCTTGGGATGGTAGCGGAGGAGGGACTTGAACCCCCGACACGCGGATTATGATTCCGCTGCTCTAACCAACTGAGCTACTCCGCCTTGGGGGCCTCGCGTATAGGCCCAACCGCGCGCGCTGTCAAGCGTTGGCGCCTATCTCGCCTATGGCGGTACCTTGAGCTACACCAATTTGGTCACGGCCTTGGACAATGCCGGGCGTGGCAGGCCGATGCGCTACGGCAACGGGGCTGGCCATCACCAGTACCGTTTGCAGTTGCCGGAGCGTCAGCTTGATCAGGAAAATGGCACCAACATGCAATGAGGGGCTTATCTTGAGCACTTGAATATGTGCCTCAACAAAATATACGCCATATCGTTGTCCATCTTTCTTTCCAATCTTGTGATTTTATTGTAGAGTAGCTACTTTGTTTGGTCATTGTTGATTCAGAGTAAAATTATTGTATTTATAAAGTTATTCTAATTTTTTCATATACAATATGAATATATAAATTTTTACGAGCGTAATATATCAATCTGTTTTAGACGTGTGAAATAATGTGAATGGTAAATCTTGCTAACTGGCTTGCGAGGATGATCGCAGAATCTCTGCCAGAAGGTAGTGAGATTACTCATTGGACAGTGGAAGCGACCATCAAACATTCTATTCCACACCTACTTCAATACGGAACAAAAGGCATTAATAGAATTTACCAGTCATTGAAGAAAAATCCCGGTAAAGAGGGTATTGAAGCATTCAAAGCTCTTGCCACCGATCCAACTGACCCCGAAGCGAAGAGAAAACTCGCAATTGCTATAAGAAACATTCTTGAAGGACATGATCGCAAAGATATACAAGATGCAAGAAAAGCAATCATTTCTATGTTAGATGAAGGGGCGCCCGATTTTACTCGCTCTAGCCGCGGACTGATTCCAAGACCTCCAAGAAGGTTTATTGGCCGAGATGAGGACGTGGATAGAATAAAAGAGCTGATTCTTGGAAAGCAATGTATCAGGGAACCTCTTATTCTGACTGGATATCCAGGCGTTGGTAAGACAACTTTAATAGCAGAACTTGCAAATGATCTGGATTTAGCGGCTGCGTTTCCTGATGGTATATTCTGGACAGCCCTCAATCAATCTCCTCACCTTATTAATAAAATGTCAGAATGGGGGCGTATACTTGGTGATGAAAACCTTTTAAAGTTGCCAGGAATCGATGAGGCTTCAAAACATTTAGATAATTTGTTTATGAATCGGAGGTCATTAATTATTGTTGATGATGTTTGGAAGTCGTCTGATGCGTGGCCATTCATAGTTCAAGACGAAAACTGTTGCTCAGTAATTTCGACAAGATTAAACGAAGTTGTTAATGATTTTATGCCATCATCAAATTCCTTAATTAGTATTCAACCTTTGTCAAATAAATATGCCGCTATTTTATTTCGTATTCTCACCGACGAAGCGGATTATTCTGATAGTTCTTGTATGGAACTGATCAAATCTCTTGAGGGCCTGCCGCTTAGCATTGTCGTGGCTGGTCGCTTGATAGCGCGCGAGTATCGGAGTGGAATGGATGCGGAAGCTTTGATTCAAGAGCTAGCAGTCTGTCGGATTTGGGCGTGAGGCCATGAGTTTGGCTTGCGTTGCGGGGCTCATGCGGCCCTGAGGCGGGCCAGTCTTTTGCAGTTGTAGGC
>JANQIL010000078.1 GCA_028282245.1 Magnetospira sp. | reverse complement strand
CGAGTCTGATCGGCGGCTCGGTCGTCGTGAAGGATAACGGTGGAGGACTCCCGCTTCCGACCATTCCGCCGCAAATCGGCATCCGCTTCTGCGTCGCGACAGAGGGCCTTTTCCCGCCGCGCTCCTAAGCGCCCGGCGCGTCGCGGGCGCCCCGGGCCATCCGGGGCGCCCGACCGATCCGCGACGGAACTGCATTTTTGGCGTGCTTTATTTATAGGCGGATCGTCTTTTCGATTCACGCCTAACGCCCACGAATACTTTATGATAGGCTTTTTCTCCCGAACACCACCCCACAATGAGGAACCGTGGGGCATCCGGACGCCGGGACCGTCATCCATACCGGATCCCGGAGGGTGTTCCGCTCCAAAACACGGCATAGGGAGACCGCATCGATGATCCGCCACCGACACGCCAAACTCGCCGTCCTCGCCGCCGCCTGCGCGGCCGCCACCGCCCTGCCGCAGGGCGCGCGCGCCTGCTCGGACTCGCCCTACCTGGGCTCGGTCTGCATGACGGCGGCCACCTATTGTCCGCGCGGCTACGCGGAGGCGGGGGGACAGTCCGTTCAAATCTCCCAGTTCAGCGCGCTGTTCGCCTTGATGGGAAATGCTTATGGTGGAGATGGACGAAATACTTTCAATCTTCCAGATCTGCGCGGTCGCACGGCGGCCGGACTCGGGACGGGTCCAGGCCTGCCGACGGTCGTTCGAGGTCAAATACGAGGCCAGGTGAGCGTTCCCTCAAGCACCCTTATCATGCCCACCCATTCCCACCAGGCAATGTTTGTCCCACATGGTGGCGGCGGTGGCACCCTGACCGGAACCGGAACCGTCGATGTGGTGCCCGGCCCCGGGACGGGGACCAACACACCGGCGTCATCGACGACCTATTACCTTGGAGGGGTCGGCGGCCGCGCGTCCGACGGGCCCTACACCACCGATGCGCCCGGCACCGACAGCGCTACGGTCGCGGGCGTTTCGGTCGAGGTGGATGCGTCGGGCCTGCCCGTCGGCGGCTCGGTCATCGTGCAGGAGAACGGCGGAGGTCAGGCGATCCCGACCATTCCGCCGCAACTCGGCATCCGCTTCTGCGTCGCGATGGAGGGTGCCTTTCCGCCGCGCCCCAACTGATCGCGCCCCGACCGGCCGCGTTCCGGTCGCGCCCCGGGCGGGGGCGCGGCCGGGTCCGCGCCGAGGCGGGGAAGGTGTTCGGATGACGGCGACGGCGGAGTGTGCTACCAATAAGACATGCTTGGCGGGGTTGCGTCGCGAAACGCACTGGCGAAAGGGCCATTGATCGGCATGGACACACCCAGACTGCACTTCATCTCCGGCCTGCCGCGTTCGGGCTCGACTCTTCTGGCCGCCCTGCTGCGCCAGAACCCGCGCTTTCATGCCTCCATATCGAGCGCCCTCAATCCCCTGATCTCGGCCAACCTACAGATCATGGGCGCGGGCAGCGAGGTCTCGCTCCTGATGCAGGAGTCGCAGCGGCCGCAAATCCTGCGCTCCCTGTTCGAGGCCTACTACGCCTCGGTGACCGACCGGCCGGTGGTGTTCGACACCAACCGGGGCTGGTGCTCGAAGCTGCCGCTCATTCGCGACCTGTTCCCGGACGCCCGGGTCGTCGCCTGCGTGCGGGACGTGTCCTGGATCATGGACAGCCTCGAACGCCTGATCCGGCGCGACCCCTACGAAACCACCCGCCTGTTCGGCAACGATCGGGACGGCGCCACCGTGTACAGCCGCGTCGAGGCCCTCGCCCGGCCCAACCGCCTGGTCGGCTATCCCTGGGCGGCGCTCAAGGAGGCCTTCTACGGCGAGCAGGCGGACATGCTGCTGGTGGTGGACTACGAATTCCTGTGCCGGGCGCCGGAACAGGTGCTGCGTCTGGTCTACGGATTCCTGGACGAGCCCTGGTATGACGGACACGACATCGGCAACGTGGACTTCGACGCCCCGGCCTTCGACGCCGCCCTGGGGCTGAAGGGGCTGCACCGGGTGCGGCCCCGGGTGGCGTTCGAGGAGCGCCGCACGGTGCTGCCGCCCGATCTGTTCAACAAGTTCCGGGACATGGACTTCTGGCGCGACGTGACGGGCAGCCGGGCCAACGTGATCGCCGCGCAACCGGCCGGAGACGACCTCCGGCCGGTGGCGCGGCGGGCCGGTTAGCGGAGGCGGCGCCGATGGGAATCCTCCAACGCCACCGGGACCGCGACCCGGCACGCCGGATCGCCGCCCGCCCGCGCGGCCCGCTGGCCCTGGCCCTCGAACCGCGCCTCATGTTCGACGCCGCCGCGGTGGCGACCGCCGCCGAGGCGCCCCAGCAGGCGCCCGCCGACGCCCCGTCCGGCCGTACCGAGGTCGCCGTCGTCGATACCGGGGTGGCGGACCATCAAGGCCTCGTGGAGGCCGCCGAGGCGGCCGGCCTCGAAGTGATCCTGATCTCCGGCGAGGGGGACGGGCTGGAGTCCCTGGCCGAGGCCCTGGAGGGCCGCCAGGACATCGACGCCCTGCACATCCTATCGCACGGCGGCGCGGGCGAGGTGCGGCTCGGCGACGCGGTGCTGTCGGCGGACACCCTGGCGGATCACTCGGAGCTTCTGACCGTGATCTCCGGCAGTCTGTCGGCGGACGGCGACATCCTGCTGTACGGCTGCGACGTGGGCGCCGGAACCGAGGGCGAGGCCTTCCTGGACGATCTGGCGGTTCTCACCGGCGCCGACGTGGCGGCCTCCGACGACGCCACCGGCCATGCCGATCTCGGCGGCGACTGGGATCTGGAAGTAACGGCCGGGGTGGTGACGGTGACGCCGTGGGCCACCGCGCCGGTGCCGGAGGGGTCGTTGGCCACGACGTGGCAACATACCCTGGGTCCGTACGTTCCGGGGACCGCAGCCGAAGGGAGGCTTGTCGGGTCCGACACCGGCTACGTCGCCTCTGGCCCGGATTACGGCGGAACGGCGATGTTTCTGGTCAAGGAGGTATCGGGGAGCTTCGAGCTGTTCAGCACGAACTCGAAGGGAACAGGCAGTGCCCTCTACATTGAGGATATCGACAACAAGCAGACCTCTGGCGCCCTTATCATAAAAGCGAACGGCACGACACTGGAATCCTTCGATGTTTCCGACATCGAGATCCTTGGCATCTACGACGATAGCACGTCGAAAATCACGGTGACGGGGTACTTGGCCGGTGGCGGCACCGTCTCCACCGGGCAGACGTCCCTTATCTCCCTGACCGATGGCGGCTTCCAGGATCTCAGTGCTCATTCAGCCGATTTCTCCGGCTTCAACGACATTACCAAGATCAAGTTTTCCATCGACGAGGTGACGAATTCCGACAACAGTTTCGGCATCGGCGCCATCGCGATCCAGAAACTGACCCTGACCGACCTCAAGGCGCCGGACACCACCGCCCCGACCGTCGACTCGGTGTCGTCGTCCACCAACGGCGCCTACAAGGTCGGCGACACCATCAATGTTACCGTGCAATTCGACGAGGCGGTGACCGTCAACACGACCGGTGGCACCCCGACCCTGACCCTGGAAACCGGCACCACCGATCGCACGGCGACCTATACAGGCAGTTCCGGCAACACCCTGACCTTCAGCTACACGGTGCAGGCCGGCGACGTGACCGCCGACCTGGACTACACCGGGACGACGGCCCTCGCCCTCAACGGCGGCACCATCCGGGACGCCGCCGGCAACGACGCCACCCTGACCCTGGCCAGCCCCGGCGCCGCCGGGTCCCTGGGCGCCAACAACGCGATCGTGGTCGACACCACCGCCCCGACTGTTGCCTCGGTATCGTCGTCCACCGCCGACGGGACCTACAAGATCGGCGACACCATCAGCGTCACCGTGCAGTTCGACGAGGCGGTGACCGTCACCGGCACACCGCAACTCACCCTGGAGACCGGTTCGACCGACCGCGCGGTGGACTACGCCAGCGGCAGCGGCACCAACACCCTGACCTTCACCTACACCATCCAGTCGGGCGACGAATCGGCCGACCTGGATTACACCGCGACCTCGGCCCTCGCCCTCAACGGCGGCACCATCCGGGATACCGCCGGCAACGACGCCACCCTGACCCTGGCCACCCCGGGCGCCGCCAATTCGCTGGGCGCCAACAAGGCCATCGTGGTCGACGGCGTGGCGCCGGGATCGGCCAGCGGCAGCCTCTCGGTGGCCGAGAACGCCGCCAACACGACGGCGGTCGGCAGCGTCTCCGCCTCCGGCGCGTCCTCCTATTCCCTCACCGACACCGCCGGCGGACGGTTCGCGATCAGCGGCGGCGGCGCGGTCACCGTGGCCGACGGCTCGCTGCTCGATTTCGAATCCAACACCACCCACAATATCACGGTGCGCGCCACCGACTCGGCGGGCAACACCACCGACACGGTGCTGACGGTCACCGTCACCGACGTGAACGAGACTCCCGTCAACACCGTCCCCGGCACCCAGACCGGGACCGAGGACACCAACCTGGTGTTCTCGGCCGGCAACGGCAACGCCCTGTCCATCGCCGATCCGGACACCGGCGAAACCCTGACCACCACCCTGTCGGTGGCGAGCGGCACCGGTACCCTGTCGGTGACCGGCGGCTCGGGCGCCACGGTGACCGGCGACGGCACCAACTCGGTCTCCATCCAGGGCACGGTGGCGCAGATTAACGCGGCGCTGGCGGCCGTCACCTATACCCCGACCGCCAACGCCTCCGGCACCGGCTACGCCACCCTGACCGTGGTGTCCGACGACACCGCCCTGAGCGATACCGACAACGTGACGATCAACCTCACGGGAACCGCCGACACCCCGTCGGTGACCGATTCCTCCACCACGCCGTCGACCCAGACCACCTCCGGGCTGGTGATCTCGCGCAACGCCGACGACGGCGCCGAGGTGACCCACTTCAAGATCACCGGCATCACCAACGGCACCCTCTACAAGAACGACGGCACGACCCAAATCAACGACGGCGATTTCATCACCTTCGCCGAGGGCAACGCGGGCCTCAGGTTCACCCCCTCGGGCGGCGGCGACGGCAGCTTCGCCGCGCAGGCCTCCACGGCGGGCAACGATACCGGCCTGGGCGGGTCCACGACCACCGCCACCATCTCGGTGGGCATCGCGGTGGCCAACGTGACCACGGCGGAGGACACCGATTCCGGCGCCATCGCCATCCAGCGCGGCGACGTCTCGCAGACCCATTACAAGATCACCTCGATCTCCGGCGGCACCCTGTACAGCGACGCCGGATTCACCACCCAGATCTCCAGCGGCGACTTCATCGCCGTGGCCGGGGCGACCACCAACGTCTATTTCCGGCCCACCGCCGATTCCACCACGGCGGGCGGCTTCCAGGTGCAGGCGGCGACGGCGGCCAACGACGGCGCGCTCACCGGCAACACCGCCACCTCCACCGTCACCATCACCCCGGTGGCCGACACCCCGTCGGTGACCGACGCCCAGACCAACCCGTCGACCCAATCCGCCTCGGGTCTGGTGATCTCGCGCAACGCCAACGACGGCGCCGAGGTGACCCATTTCAAGATCACCGGAATCACCAGCGGCACCCTCTACAAGAACGACGGCACCACCCAGATCAACGACGGCGACTTCATCACCTTCGCCGAGGGTAGCGCCGGCCTCAGGTTCACGCCCTCGGGAGCGACGGATGGCAGCTTCACGGTGCAGGCCTCGACGGCGGGCAACGACGGCGGCCTGGGCGGATCGACGGCAACCGCCACCATCGACATCAACGAGGCCCCGGCCGTGGCCGCCGCGATCCCGGATCAGACCGCGAACGTCGGTTCCGCGTTTTCCTATCAGGTCCCGGGCTCGGCGTTCAGCGACGCCAACGGCGACAGCCTGACCTACGGCGCCACCCTGAGCGACGGCAGCGCCCTGCCCGCCTGGCTGACCTTCACCTCGGCCACCCGCGCGTTCGGCGGCACCCCAACGACCGAGGGCACGATCTCGGTGAAGGTCACCGCCACCGACGGGCTCGGCCTGTCGACCAGCGACACCTTCGACATCACGATCGAGGCGGCGCCGGCAACGCCCGAAACGCCGACGACGACGCAACCTCCGACGCCCATTCCGCCGGCCGACCCGCCGCCGGCCGATCCGCCGCCGGCCGATCCGCCACCGCAGACGGTGGTCACGGTGATCCGCGACGACGCGCCGGGCGCCGGAGAGGCCCCGGACACCACGACCACCTCCGTCGGATATCCGGTGCCGGTGCTGTCCAGCGCGGTGGCGAGCGGCGGCGACGCGCTGGTCGTCCTGCGGCCGGTTTTCGACGCGACGCCGGTCGCCGCCGACGGGCGCTTCACCATTATCCTGCCGAACGACATTTTCGCTCACACGGACGCCGGCGCCCTGGTGCAACTGTCGGCGACCCAGGCCGACGGGGACGCGCTGCCCGGCTGGCTGCTGTTCAACCCGCGAACCGGAACGTTCGTCGGCCAGGCGCCGCCGGGCACGAGCGGCGACCTGACGGTCCGCGTGGTGGCCCGTGACCAGTCGGGGCGGGAGGCGGTGGCCGTCATCCGGATCACCGTCTCCGGAGGGGTCGCGCAGCCGGATACCCCGGGCGCCGAGCCGCCGGACGCACCCCCCCCGGCCTCGCCGCCCGGAGACGCCACCGGGCAACGCCCCGACCGATCCGGCGCCGAAGGGCGCTCGGCCGGATCGGCGCCCCCCGCCAAGCCGGGCTTCTCGGCCGAACTCCGCCTCGCCCATGCCGCCGGACCGGCGCGGCACCAGGCCGCGTTGCTGGCCGCGGCGCGCGAAGTGTCGCGGTGGTCGTAAAATAATTGCATAACCGGTCGTTCATGCTAATTTATGTTGGTTTTCTGGGGATCCCGCGCGGCATGACCGTATCGTTTCGCGAACGCTGGTTACAAATTCGGGTGATCGGCGCGATGTCCGTCGTCACCGTTTTGGGTGCCTGCGCCATCGTCCCGAAGCCACTCACGCAGACCGAGTTCGAGTCCCGGGCGGCGGCGGACCGCCAGGCCATGTTCGCCGACCAGCCGCCGCTGGCCGGCCCGCTCACCCTGCCGGACGCCCTGGCCCGGGTGCTGCGCTACAACCTGGATCGCCGAGCCCGCATGATGGAGGAGGCGCTGGCCCTTGGGCAACTGGATCTCGACCGCTTCGACCTGCTGCCCGAACTGACCGCCAACGCCGGCTACGCGGGCCGTGATGCCTTCAATGCCACCCGCAGCAAGGATCTGGTGACCCAGGTCGCGTCCGACGCCAACCCGACCTACTCCACGGACCGCGATCTCCTCACCGCCGACCTGGGGCTGACCTGGAACATCCTCGATTTCGGGGTGAGCTGGTACACCGCGCACCAGAACGCCGACCGGGCGCTGATCGCCGCCGAGCGGCGGCGCAAGGCGGTGGCCAACCTGGCCCAGGAAGTGCGCCATGCCTTCTGGCGGGCGGCGGCGACGCAGGCCCTGCGCGAGCGCGTGATCGCGGTCATCGCCGAGGCCGAGCGCGCGCTGTCGGACATGGCGCGGGTCGAGGCGGAACGCCTGCGCGAGCCGACCGAAGTGCTGCGGATGCAGAAAACCCTGCTCGAAAACATCCGGCAACTGGAAGGCATCGATCAGCGGATGGTTTCGGCGAAGGCGGAACTGGCGGCCCTGATCAACCTGCCGCCGGGGACCGATTTCCAAATCGCCGCCTCCGACCCGGCCGACATGCGGGTTCCGGACGTGCCGATGCCGATCGAGGAGCTTGAGCGGGCGGCGCTGGCCAACAATCCGGATCTGCGCGAACAGGTCTACCGAAGCCGCATCGCGACGGAGGAAACCCGCAAGGAACTCCTCAAGCTTCTGCCCGGCATCAGTTTCGATTTCAGCCGCCAGTACGACAGCAACTCGTTTCTGCACGACAACCACTGGAACCAGTGGGGCGCCAAGATCACCTGGAACCTGCTCAACCTCCTGTCGGCGCCGGATCGCATCGCCCACGCCGAAACGGCCGAACAGGTGGCCGAGGCGCGGCGGCTGGCCCTGCGGATGGCGGTGCTGGCCCAGGTGCACGTGGTGTCGCATCAGCTCGCCAGCGCCGGCCGGCAGTTCGACCGCGCCGACCGGCTGTGGCGGATCGAGACCCGGCTGGCCGAGGCGTCCGGCCTCCGGCAGCAGGGCGGCGCCACCAACGACGTGGAACGCATCACCACCGAGACCTCGGCCATCGCGGCCGAGCTGCGGCGCTACCAGACCTTCGCCCAGGTTCAGATGGCCTACGGCAAGCTGTTGGCGACCGTCGGCGTCGATCCGCTCCCCGATCGGACGAGCGGCCGCGACCTGCCCGATCTGGCGCGGGCCATCGGGTCGCGGCTGGCCAGCCTGGAGCACGGCGAGGCGTGGTCGCCGCCCGAGGCCGATGCCGACCCGGCGACGGTTCCGGACACCGTCTCCGATGCGCTGTCCGGACCGCCGCCCAGCCCCCGGCAACCGGATGGCGGCCCGCTCGTGGTCGACACCGTGGCGGCCACGGACGCGTCGCCGCGCTGACCCCATGACCCCCGCCCGGGCCCTCCTCGCCGCCGCCCTGCTGTCGGCCTGCGCCACCGCGTCGGCCCAGGAGGCCCTTGATGCGTCGATTCCGGCGCAGTTGGTGGCGGTCCGCCAGACCATTCTATCGGCCGAGATCGCCGGCAAGATCGACCATGTTTCGGTGCGCGAGGGTGATCGCTTCACGGCGGGGCAGGTTCTGATCACCCTCGATTGCGTGATCCATCAGGCCCGTCTGGAGGAGGCGCGGGCGACCCTCGACGCGGCGGAAAGCTCCCGCGCCGTGCATCAGAGGCTGCTGGCGCTGAACTCGGCCGGCACCCTGGAGACCGAACTGGCCGCCGCCGAGGCGGCCAAGGCGCGGGCCAAGCTCAGTTCGGCCCGCGCGGTGGTCTCCAAGTGCGCGATCGCGGCGCCGTTCGGCGGCCGGGTGGTGAACCGCCAGGCCTCGCCCCATCAGTACGTGCAGGCCGGGCAGCCGATCCTCGAAATTCTCGACGACGGCGCCCTGGAGGTGGCGTTCATCGTGCCCTCGGCCCGGATCGCCGACCTCGCGCCGGGCCAGGATATCAGCGTCCATGTCGACGAGACCGGGCTCACCTACCCGGCGACCATCGCCCGCCTGGGTGCCCGGATCGACCCGGTCAGCCATTCCCTGACGGTGGCGGCGTCCATCGATGGCGACATCCGGGGCCTGCTGGCCGGGATGACCGGCCGGGTGCGGCTGGATCGATGACCGAGGCGCCGCGCGACGTTCCCCTGGCCGCCCTGTTGGCCCTGGAGGAGCGGGCCCGACGCACCGCCGACGCCACCGAACTGGGATTCGTCATGGTCAACGAAACCCGGTCCCTGGTGCGTTACCGTCAGGCCGTCCTGTTCACCGGAGACGAGGGGCTGGTGGCGGTCTCCGGGGTGTCCGGCCTCGACCGCTCGGGACCCTGCGCCCTGTGGCTGACCCGGCTGCTGCGCCGCCTGGCCGACCAGCCGGCGCACGGCCTGTCCGCCGACGCCCTGGACGGAAGCGATCGCGACGAATGGTCCGAGTGGCTGCCCGCGCACGCGGCGTTGATCCCGCTGCCGGCCCCGGATGGAGACCGGATCGGCAGCCTGCTTTTCGCCCGCGAGTCTCCCTGGCGCGCGGCCGACCTGTGGATGCTCGAACGGGTGGCGGAGATCTACGGAATGGCCTGGGCCTGGCGGCACCGGCCGGGGCCGGGAGCCCGAATCCGCCGCGCCCTGCGCCGCGTCCCGCGCTGGCGGTGGCTGGCCGCGCTTCTGCTGGCGGGCCTGATGGCGCTACCGGTGCGGCTTTCGGTGCTGGCGCCGGCCGAGGTGGTGGCGCGCGACCCGGCGGTGGTGCGGGCACCGCTCGACGGGGTGGTGCGGCGTGTTCTCGCGCGGCCCAACGAAACGGTCACCGCCGGCCAGGTCCTGTTCGAACTGGACCGGACCAGCCTGTCCGGACAGTTGGAAATCGCCCGCAAGTCACTGTCCACTGGGCGGGCGCAATTCGAGCGGGCGACCCAGCAGGCCTTCGCGGATGCCCGCGCCAAGGCCGAGCTGGCGGTCCTGCGCAGCCGCGTCGAGGAACGTCAGGCCGAGGTCGCCCGATTGGCCGATCAACTCGAACGGTGCTCGGTCACCGCGCCGCGCGATGGAACCGCGGTTCTGGACGCGCCGTCGGAATGGATCGGACGGCCGGTGTCGGTCGGCGAACGGGTGCTCTCGGTGGCCGACCCCGGCGACACCGAGGTGGAGGCGTGGCTGGCGCCGCATGACATGATCGCCCTCGCGCCCGGCGCCCCGGTGACCCTGTTCCTGAACACCGATCCGCTGAATCCGGTGGCGGCCCGCCTGCGCTACGTGGCCTATGCCGCGACCTTGCGGCCCGATGGCCTGCTGGCGCATCGGGCGCGGGCCGACATCGCGGACCACGCCGAACGGCCACGCCTCGGACTCAAGGGAACGGCGCGGCTGGATGGACGGTCGGTGCCGCTGGCCTACTGGCTGTTCCGCAAGCCGCTGTCGGTGGCCCGCCGGACCCTGGGACTCTAGGCGTGCTGCCGCCGCTGCGCGAGGACCTGTCGTTGCACCGGGGACCGCCGGCGGCCGACGGCGCGCCCACCTGGACCATTCGCGATCCGCTGCGCAACCGATTCTTCCGCATCGGCTGGCCGGCCTTCGAGATGCTGGCCCGCTGGGACCTCGGCGGCGCGGCGGCGGTGGCGGCGGCGGTGCGCGGCAACACCACGCTCGACGTCGGTCCGGGCGACGTGGAGGATCTGGCCGATTTCCTGACCGGCAACCAGTTGACCCGTGTCGCGCGCCCCGAGGAAACCGCGCGGCTGGTTCGCGACGCGGCGGCGGCCCGACGATCAAGTCTCGGCTGGCTGCTCCATAACTATTTGTTTTTTCGCCTTCCACTGATCCGTCCCGACCGTTTTCTTGGCGCCACGCTGGGCGGCGTGGCGTGGCTGGGATCGCGCCGATTCCTGATTCTCACCCTGGTCGTCCTGGGACTGGGCCTGCTGTTGATCCACCGCCAATGGGATTTGTTCGCCGCGACCTTCGCGGCCACCTTCACCCCGTCCGGGCTGATCGCCTTCGGGGTCGCCCTGTCCGGCGTCAAGGTGGTTCATGAACTGGCCCATGCCTATGCGGCGAAGCGGTTCGGCTGCCGGGTGCCGACCATGGGGGTCGCCTTCCTGGTGATGCTGCCGGTTCTCTATACCGACGTCAACGAGGCCTGGACCCTTGTTTCGCGCCGCCGCCGCATGGCGGTGGGAGCGGCCGGGATGCTGGCCGAACTGACGGTCGCCGCCTGGGCGACCGTGGCCTGGGCCCTGCTGCCGGACGGCCCGGCGCGACAGGCGGCCTTCATACTGGCGGCGGTGACCTGGATATCATCGCTGGCCATCAACCTGTCGCCCTTCATGCGGTTCGATGGGTATTTCCTGTTGATGGACGCGCTGGAGATGCCGAATCTCCACGCCCGCTCGTTCGCCCTCGCCCGCTGGCGGCTGCGCGAACTGCTGTTCGGGCTCGGCGCCCCGCCGCCGGAACCGCTCTCGACGGCCCGTCGGCGCGCCTTGATCGCGTTCGCGATCGCCACCTGGGCCTATCGCCTGGTTCTGTTTCTGGGCATCGCCCTGCTGGTCTATCATCTGTTCTTCAAGGTCGCCGGGGTGGTGCTGTTCGTCGTCGAGATCGGATGGTTCGTGGTTCTTCCCATCGTCCGCGAGATACAGGAATGGGGCCGTCTCCGCCATGCCATCGCGGCCCGCCGACGGATTTCTTGGACACTGGCCGTGATCCTGCTCGGGTTGGGATTCGGCCTCGTGCCATGGACGGCGCGGATTTCGGCGCCGGCGGTGATGAAGGGGGCCGCGACGGCGGAACTCCGCCTGCCTTTCCCCGCGCGGCTGGAGCGGATCGCGGTCCAACGGGGCGACGCGGTGACCGACGGCACGCCCCTGTTCGTGTTTTCCGCGCCGGGACTCACCCACCGCCTGCGGCGGATCGAGGCCCGCAAGGCCGGCGCCGAGCACGAATTGAACGCCGCGACGCTCGATCCCGCGCTCCGGGCCCAGGGCGTCGTGATCCGCGAGCGGCTGGCCAAGGCCGAGGCCGAGCACGCGGCCCTGGTGGCCGAGGCGGCGCGGCTGGTGCTGACGGCGCCAATGGACGGCGTCCTGCTCGACCCGATGCCCGATCTCAGGCCGGGACAATGGCTGGCCCCGCAACAGCGGCTGGCCATGGTGCGTTCCGACGCGCCGGCGGTGGCCGATGCCTACGTGGACGAGGACGACCTGGACCGGCTGAGCACGGGGTCCGAGACGACGTTTTATCCGAACGCGGCGGATTTTCCGCCGGTGCGCGGCCGTGTCGCCGGCATCGACCGGGCGCCGGTCCGGGCCCTGGCCGACGACTCCCTGGCCTCGCCGCACGGCGGCCCGCTGGCCAGCCGGGTCTCGGGGGCCGAACTGGTGCCGGAGCGGGCGCTCTACCGGATCCGGATCGCGCTCGACGGACCGCCGCCATCGGTCCAACTGGTCGGTCGGGCGGTGGTGTCCGGCGAGGCCCGCAGCCTGTTCGGACGCCTCGCCCGGTCAATCCTAATCGTCCTGATCCGCGAATGGGAAACCTGAGCCCTCCGGTCCCGGCAGCCCCCCAAGGCGCCGCGCGGAGGTGGCCAAGGGCCGTCCGGCCTCGGTGGCCGGACGCGCGATCGTCAGGTCCGGTTTCGGTTCAGGTATCGAGGAACGAGCGCAGCTTGCGCGAGCGGCTGGGGTGCTTGAGCTTGCGCAACGCCTTGGCCTCGATCTGTCGGATGCGCTCGCGGGTGACGCTGAACTGCTGGCCAACCTCCTCAAGGGTGTGGTCGGTGTTCATGCCGATCCCGAACCGCATCCTGAGCACCCTCTCCTCGCGCGCGGTGAGGCTGGACAACACCCGGGTGGTGGTCTCGCGCAGGTTGGACTGAATCGCCGCGTCAAGCGGCAGCACGGCGTTCTTGTCCTCGATGAAGTCGCCCAGGTGGGAATCCTCCTCGTCGCCGATCGGAGTTTCCAGGGAGATCGGCTCCTTGGCGATCTTCAAGACCTTGCGCACCTTTTCCAGAGGCATGGAGAGCTTCTCGGCCAGTTCCTCCGGAGTCGGCTCGCGGCCGATCTCGTGCAGCATCTGGCGGCTGGTGCGGACCAGCTTGTTGATGGTCTCGATCATGTGCACCGGGATGCGGATGGTGCGCGCCTGATCGGCGATGGAACGGGTGATCGCCTGGCGGATCCACCAGGTGGCGTAGGTCGAGAACTTGTAGCCGCGGCGGTACTCGAACTTGTCGACCGCCTTCATCAGGCCGA
>JANQIL010000047.1 GCA_028282245.1 Magnetospira sp. | reverse complement strand
ACCGCCTGGGTGCCGTTGCCGTGATGGACGTCGAAATCGACCACCGCGACTCGCCGCGCGCCGTACTTCTTGGCCGCCAGAAGGGCGCCGATCGCCACGTTGGAGAAAAAGCAGAACCCCATGGCATGTTCCGGCTCGGCGTGGTGGCCGGGCGGGCGCACCGCGCAGAAGGCGTTGCGCGCCTTGCCGGTCATCACCTGGCCGACCGCGTCGGCCACCGCGCCGACCGCGTGCAGGGCCGCCTCGCCGGTCGCCGGACAAACCGCGGTGTCCGGATCCAGGTGCCGGTAGCCGCTGGTCGGGATGTGCTCCAGAAGGTCCTCGACATACCAGGCCGGATGCACCAGCTCGGCCAGACGCGGATCGGCGCGCGGCGCCTCGGCGCGCCCCAGGAACGCGAATTCCTCCGATTCGAGGGCCCGCTGCACGGCGCGCAGGCGGTCCGGCCGCTCCGGGTGGTGCGCCCCCATCTCGTGCTCCAGAAAGATGGAATGGGTATAGAGCAGGGTGGGCATGGCGGTTCCGGGGCGCTCACGTTTTCGCGATGGACCAACGCGCGCTATTGTGTCGCGGCCGTGCAGGACTTAACAGTGTTTTTTAATCGGTCGACCGAGACGCGGTGGTACCCGGCCGCGATCAAACAGAGCAGAGATGATGACCCTTCGAGCCTTGATCCTGGCCATCGCCATTGCGGTGGCCTTTGTCGCGTCCTCCGCCGCCCAGCAGGGCGACCAGCCGGCCCTGGTCGGCGTCGATGCCGTGCGCCTGGAGCCGCTGGCCCAGACCGTGCCGCTGCTGGGCCGCCTGATTCCGCGCCGCAGCGGCGTCGTCGCGGCGCGGACCCAGGGGCCGGTGGCCATGTTCGCCGTCGAGGTCGGCGATCACGTGGAAACCGGTCAGGTGATCGCCACCCTGAACGCCGAGCGGACCCGACTCGACGCCGAACTGCGCCAGGCCGAGGTGGCCCAGGCCCGGGCCGCCAAGCGCACCGCGCAGGCCCAGGCGGCGTTGCTGCGCCAGGAACTGACGCGGATCAACGATTTGCGCAAGTCGGCGGCATTCAGCCAGGCCCGTTACGACGACAAGAAACGTGAATACGAGACCGCCCTGTCCTCGGTCGCCGAGGCGGAAGCCAGCATCGCGCGCAGCCGCGCCGCCCTGGCCCGCGCCCAGGTCGACATCCGCGACAGCGAGATCCGCGCCCCCTATTCCGGCGTGATCACCGAGCGCCACACCGAACTGGGCGCCTGGGTGATGACCGGCGCCGCCGTGGTGACCCTGCTCGACAACCTGACCCTGGAGATCGAGGTCGACGTGCCGTCGAACCGGGTCGGCGGCCTCGAACCCGGAACCCGGGTGGGATTCGATCTCGGCGCGCGCCGTGATATCGCGGCGACGGTCCGCGCCGTCGTTCCGAACGAGAACCCGCTGACGCGGACCCGCGCGGTGCGCCTGACCCCGCGATTCGAATCGGCGGAGGATGTCGCCCTGGCGGCCAACCAGAGCGTCACCCTGTACGTCCCGGTCGGATCGCGGCGCGAGGTGGTCACCGTGCACAAGGACGCGGTGCTCACAAAGAAGGGCAAGCGGATGGTGTTCAAGGTGATCGATGGCGCCGCCCGACCGCAGCCGATCGACGTCGGATTGGCGGTCGGCAACCGGTTCGTGGTCGAATCCGGACTCGAGGTCGGCGACATGGTGGTGGTGCGCGGCAACGAACGGCTCCGCCCCGGCCAGGCGGTCGCGTCGCCCGGTCCGCTGTCCGAGGGCACCGGCTCATGAACCTGATCCGTACCGCCATCGACCGCCCCATCGCCGTCATCGCGGCGGTGCTGATGGTTGTGCTGTTCGGGCTGGTCGCGCTTCAGACCATCCCGATCCAGCTGATCCCCGACGTGCGCAAGCCGACGATCACCGTGCACACCTCCTGGACGGGCGCCGCCCCGGCCGAGGTCGAGCGCGAGATCGTCAACCGCCAGGAAGAGGTCCTGCGCGGCCTGGAGGGCCTGGACGAGATGACCAGCCGCTCCGAGGACGGCAGCGCCACGGTCACCCTGGAGTTCGCGGTCGGCACCAACATGGACCGCTCGCTGATGCTGGTCGCCAACCGACTCGATCGGGTCAACGGGTATCCCGAGGAGGCCGACGAGCCGACCCTGGAGACGGCGGGCAGCGACGACCAGCCCATCGCCTGGTTCATCCTCACCCGGCTGCCCGGCAACGACACCCCGATCCACACCTACGGCGATTTCGCCGAGAACGTGATCCAGGATCGCATGGAGCGGGTCCCCGGGGTTTCCGGAATCAACGTCTATGGCGGCGTCGAGCGCGAAATGGAGGTCGTGGTCGATCCGTCCCGCATGGCCCGCTACGGACTCACCGTGCCCCGGGTGGTCAACGCCCTTCGGGCCGCCAACGCCTCGGTATCGGCCGGGTCGGTGGACGAGGGCAAGCGGCGCTACGTGGTGCGCAGCGAGGGCGAATTCACCACCCTGGAGCAGGTGCGCAACGTGCTGCTGCGCAGCGAGCGCGACTCGGGAACCGGACGGCTGGCCCGGGTGACCGTCGGCGACATCGCCGAGGTGCGGTTCGGCTACAAGGAGGCGGACGCGGTGATCCGCCATTTCGGCGCGCCGGCGATGGCGATCAACGCGACCCGCGAGACCGGGGCCAACGTCATCGAGACCATGGAGGGGCTGCGCGCCGCGCTGGCCGAGTTGAACGCCGGCCCGCTGCCGCGCAACGAGCTCACGCTCAAGCAGGTCTACGACGAGACGGTATACATCAACTCGGCCATCGATCTGGTGCGCCAGAACATCTGGGTCGGCGGCCTGCTGGCGGCGACGGTGCTGCTGCTGTTCCTGCGATCCGGCTCGGTGACCCTGATCATCAGTCTGGCGATTCCGGTGTCGGTGATCGGCTCGTTCGTCGCCATGGCGGCCATGGGGCGATCGATCAACGTGATCTCGCTGGCCGGCATCGCGTTCGCCGTGGGCATGGTGGTGGACGCCGCCATCGTGGTCCTGGAAAACATCTACCGTCTTCGCCAGAGCGGCCGCCCGCGCCGGGTCGCCGCCTACGAGGGAACGCAACAGGTGTGGGGCGCGGTGCTGGTCTCGGCCCTGACCACGGTGATGGTGTTCATCCCGATCCTGGTTCTCGAACTGGAGGTCGGGCAACTGTTCCGCGACATCGCGGTGGCCATTTCGGTGGCCGTGATGCTCTCCCTTCTGGTCGCCGTGACGGTCATCCCGGCCCTGGCCAAGGCCCTGCTGCGGCGCCCCGTGTCCGAGACGTCGGGCACGCGGCGGCTGCCGGTGATCGATCCGCTGGCCGCCACCTTCACGCGCTTCACCCTCGCTTCCACGGAGCGAATCGTCAGCCACCGGAGCCTGTCGCTGATGGTCGTCGCCCTGGCGTGCGGGATCGCGGGCACCGCCACCTGGACCTTTCTGCCGAAACTGGAATACCTGCCGGAAGGCAACCGCAACCTGGTGTTCGGCATCGTGATGCCGCCGCCCGGCTACAACCTGGACACAACCACGGGAATCGCCCGCGAGATCGAGGACAGCGTGCGCCATCTGTGGCGCCCCGACCTGGACCCCACCAAGACCGGCACCGCGGAGGCGCCGCCGGCCGCCGATCCGTCCGGTCCGCCGCAGATGGACAACTTCTTCTTCGTCGCCCGCCGTTCCACCACCTTTCTCGGCGGCACCAGCACCGAACCCGACCGGGTGGCCGAATTGATCCCGGTCCTGCAACGGCCGGTGTTCAAGGAACCGGGCACCTTCGGCTTCATCATTCAGCCGTCGCTGTTCGGCCGCTCGGTGGGCAGCGGACGCACCATCGACGTCAACATTTCCGGCCCCGACCTGGAGAACGTGCTCGACGTGGCGGTCCGCGCGACCGGCATGATCGGCGCAATCCTGCCGCGCTCGGACGGCAACCAGCTTCGCCCGCAACCAGGCCTTGAACTGGGCGCGCCCGAGGTCCGGGTGCACCCCGATCCGGTACGGTTAAGCGATAACGGGGTCACGGCGCGCGAATTCGGCGACACCCTGGACGCCTTCAACGACGGCCTCCGGGTGGCCGAGATCACGGTCGACGGCGAGCGGATCGACCTCACCCTGATCGGCGCGCAGGGCCGGGTCGAAGCCACCCAGGGCATCGCCGGCCTGCCCATCGTCACCGCCTCCGGCACCATCCTGCCGGTCACCTCCCTGGCCGACGTGGAGGTGACCTCGGGACCGACCGAAATTCGCCACGTGGAACGCGAGCGCACGGTGATCCTGCAACTCCGGCCGGCGCCGACCGTCGCCCTGGAGGCGGCCATGGATCTCCTGGAGTCCGAGGTCCTGGCGCCGCTGCGCGCCGAGGGTCTGCCGGACGGCGTGCGGATGCGCCTCGCCGGCACCGCCGACAAGCTGGTCGAGGCCTGGGACGCCATGGTGTGGCAACTCGCCATCGCGGTGATCATCGTCTATCTGGTGATGGCGGTGCTGTTCGAGAGCTTCGTCTATCCGCTGATCATTCTGTTCTCGGTGCCGCTGGCGACGGCCGGCGGGATCGGCGGCCTCGCGGTTCTCAACACCTATATCCACCAGCCGCTCGACATGCTGACCATGCTCGGATTCGTGATCCTGATCGGCATCGTGGTCAACAACGCGATCCTGCTGGTCCACCAGAGCCTGTACAACTTCCGCGGCGAGGGCATGGACATCCGCCAGGCGATCGTCGAGGCGACCCGCAACCGCATCCGGCCGATCTTCATGTCGACCATGACCTCGGTGTTCGGCATGCTGCCGCTGGTGGCGTTCCCGGGCGCCGGCTCGGAGCTCTATCGCGGGCTCGGCTCGGTCGTGCTCGGGGGGCTGGCGCTGTCCGCGCTGCTGACCCTGCTGATCATTCCGCCGCTTCTCAACCTGGTGGTCACGACCACCGAGCCCAAGCGTCAACGCCGACAAGCCATCCAGGCGGTCGCGCGGGGAGCCGAATAGGAAGGAGACCCCGAGGCCGGCCGGTCAGCCGGCCTTGCGGATCTGGATCACGAAGCCGCCGCCGGAGTCCTCGACGCCGAGCAACTCGTTGCCGGTGCTTTCGCAGAACACCTCGAAATCGGCCGGCGAGTCCGGATCGGTGGCCAGGATTTCCAGGACATCGCCCGGAATCATTTCCTTCATCGCCTTATTGGCCCGCAGAACGGGCAAGGGGCAACTCAGACCCTTGACGTCGAGAGTGGTGGTGGTCATCGAGTTCCGATCCCAGCTTGTGGGCCCACCGCGCACGGAACCGCCGAGCGCGCGGGGCATTGGGCTATTGCTACCATTCCGGAGACGGGCGGAGCAAGGGAGTCATGGCGCGGCATCGAATGCATGGCTCGGGTGTCATGAATGCCGAGCGGCTCGATGATGCGCCGACTCACAAATTCAGGTTTCGCGACTGCAACCACTGCTCCAGGATCATCACGTCCCAGCACGTGCCGATCAGGTCGGGCGCCGGATCGCCGGTCAGCGACGATTTGAGGGCATCCACGAACCGGTCGCGAAACACGCCGCGCCGTCCGAACGCATCGACGCACTGAAGGCAGTAGTCCCGCAGCGGACCGTGCGCGCGGAGCCAATGCGGAGTCGGCAGGCCGAAGCCTTGCTTCTTCTTGGTGATCACCTGTTCCGGAAGGAAATCCCGCAGCGAGTCCTTGAAAAAGCCGCGCAGCCACCCGTCCCGCAGCAGGATATCCTCGGGAACGGTCCCCGAGAAGGCCACGAGGTCGTCGTCAAGCATCGGATAGCGCACGCGGACACCGGCCAACTCGCACATCCGGTTGACCTTGGGCAGATCGTTGTCGGCAAGGGTGATCTGATGATCCATGTGCATCAGGCGGTGCACGTCGGAGACCGAGGCGGTCCGGTCGAACGATTGGCGCGCAACGCGGATCGGCAGATCTGTGTCGACGTGGGCAAGAAACGCCGGATCGAAAACGGCCTCAGATTTCCAGGCATTGCCCCCGTAGTCGTGAAACAGACGATCCGGAAGGGGCTTGCGCGCGCGCCCCACGAACCGCCGGACCCGGTTGCCGAACGCAAGGCCGGGAGGCAGGCAGAAGGCGGCCGCCCGAGCCGCCCACTGGACGGCTCCGGGGGCCTTGTCGTAGGCGACCAGGGATCGCGGCTGGATGTACCGCTCGTTGCCGGCGAAAATTTCGTCGCCCCCGTCACCGGCATAGAGCACGTCGATGCCGTTGTCCCGGGCCAGACGGGCGCAGTAGTAGCTGGGCACCGCGGAGGCATTGCCGAACGGCTCGTCGTAGGCGGCGTTGAGCTTCGGAATCAGGTCGAGCACGTCTTGCGGGGTGACCTTGTACACAATGTGCCGGGCATCGAAGTGGCGGGCCGCGATGGCGGCGTAGGCCGTCTCGTCATAGCCCTCGACATCGAACCCGATGGTGAACGCGCGCAGTCCGTCGCCGACCGCCTCGCGAACAAGCCCGGTCACCGTGGAACTGTCGAGTCCGCCACTGAGGAAGGTTCCCAGCCGCGCCCGATCCTCGCCCTCGAGAGCCCGGGCATGGGCCGCTCGCAGGTGATCGCGCAGCGCCGCCGCCAAATCCCGTGGGCTGGCCCCTCGGTCCGGCGCGTAGGAAAGCCGCCAGTAGTGTCGCGGTCGCGGATCCGGCCGGTCGGCCGCGACCTCCAGGAACTGGGCCGCCATCAGCTTGTCCTGTGCCGCGAACACCGTTCCCGGCGCGGGGATCATGTAGAAGAACAGGTAGTTGAAGATGCCCTGCGGCGCGATCGCGTCCCCGATGCCGGGAAACGCGCGCACGCTGTCGGCGGTGGTCCCGAAGGCCACGCCACCGTCAATGGCGGCATGGCAGCAGCGGCCAATTCCCATGCGATCGATGGCAAGCGTGCCCTTGTCGGACGTTTCGTCGATCACCGCGAGGCTGAAGGCGCCACCCAGATGCCGCAGGCAATCCGATCCGTCGCGGCGGTAGG
Organism: Magnetospira sp.; assembly: GCA_028282245.1. GTDB lineage: Bacteria > Pseudomonadota > Alphaproteobacteria > Rhodospirillales > Magnetospiraceae > JANQGL01. Next base: position 2,251 of record JANQIL010000047.1, on the reverse strand, counting down.
CCGTGAAAAGCGCCGCCGCGTGGGTCTGGTCCGCCGCGATGCGCGCCAGTTCGGAGTCCCGCCACGCGGGATAGCCGACCAGCGCCGCCGCCGCCTGCGGTTCCCCATGGAAGCTGGTCTCGGAGTCCGGTCCGGCAACGCACAAGGCCGACCTTTGGCCGTGCCAACGCCGGATCGGCACGTCACCGGGGCTCCGCAAACCGGCGGCCATTCGGTCAAGCGCGGACGCGTCCTCGCCAAGCCGTTCCGCGAGCCGAAGCCATCCACACAAGCCGCTCATTTATCAAGATGATCCTGGTTTGCCGGAGTGGTTGCCGCATCCTATCCGCGGGTCGGCGAAAAGGCAAATCGCTTTCCTCGGGGGCGCCACCCGACCCCACGGCGTTCTCCCGTGCACGGACGACCCGATCATTCGACGGAGCGGCGCGTCCACGTCGGGGTCGCGGACCCCGGACCGGCGCCTGCCGATCAGTGGCCGCTATAGGCCAACCGGCGCACGATCATCAGGAGGATCACCACCGTCACGGCGAACGCGTAGAAAACCCAATCGACCAGAAACTCCTTGATCAAGCCGACGATACCGTCCTCGGAGTCACGAGGAACGGGCGGCTGGGTTCTCGTCGGCAGGCCCCCGAAGGCGGTCGAACTCGCGCTCCCCGGGTTGCCGAGCATCACGTTTTCGGAGAGGTTTTCCCGATCGCGATCAAGCCCGACCCGGCCCAGCCCGGGCACCGAAATGGAAACGGTTCCGTCGTCCTCGACGATCGGCTCCAGCATGGATCGCGCGAAATCCTTGGCAAGGTCCGCGAGCAGCGGCGAAAGAGCCGGATCGGCGGCCCCGGAGCCGGGCGGTTGAGCGGGCGCCTTATCGGTTTTCTGCTGCCGCAACGCGGCGCCGACGGCGATCAGGGCCTCCCTTGTCGCATCATCGTCGCCCGTGGCGGTGGCGTCGTCCTTCGGCGGGTCCCCGGCCGCCGCCGGGGGGACGGTGGGGGCAACGCCATAGAGTTCGAGGACGCGACCAAGATCCATGTCAACCGGCGATCCCGGCCGCCCGTACAGGTCCAGGGCCCGGTGATCGGTCGGGGGCGGCAAGTCCTTTATCGAAAACTGATCGCGTGGCGCCCCACCGGCCTCCGGAACCACCGTCGGGAGCATTTCCCCGTCAGGCGATCCCCCGGTCTCGTCGGGTTGACCGAAGCCGGCGCCCGCCCCGGGGTCGTAACCGGCTCCCAGTCCCCCCTGCGCGCGCAAGGCCGGGGATGACGCTGGATCGGCGGCCGAAAAATCAAGTGGCGCGACCGCGAGGCCGAGGCCAACGACGCCCCATCGGATCACGTTCCTGGTGCTTCCGCCAATGCGCCAGCGAGTCATCGGGAACCGGCCACCTCTTATTAACGTATGAGCCCGCCTAGCCAGAGTGACGGATTAGGTTTCACGCATTTTAATTTTTACAAGTTTTCGGCGAAGCCGTAAACCCGCAATCGGTGGAGCGGCGGGGGTGAAACGGATCGGCGGCGGCGTTTCGGGAAGAACCCCGACCACGAGCCGCCGGCGCGACCTCTGCGCGTAACGCATGGCGGCCCAGCGGCGTCGTGGGCAATCGACCCTTGAATTCCGGCCATAACATTACTAAACTCTAATATTAGATAACTTGAATGTTCACCTATGGCGGTCTTCTCCGCCCCGGCCGACGGACCGGAAACGACGAGGAGTTGAGGCCATGTCCGCGCTGTATTGGTATCTGGCTTTCTATGCCCTGATCGGTATCGCCCTGTGGTTCGGGTACAAGGCGTTGCGTGAAGTCGCCTGTCTGGTCGGCATCCTGCACTGCGCCAACAACTCGCCACGCAACGAGGCCTAGTGGTTCGATGCCAACGGATGAGTCCCATCCGTTGGCTGAATCGAACCACCAGATCCATAGCTGAGTGGATCGACCGATCCAAAGCTTGGGTACCAAGCGGTGGATCCGATCCACTAGCGTCAGCGGCGAAAGCGCGGTGCCGGGCAAGCCGTATTGCGCGCGCCACTGCCGGATGGCGTATGTGCAAGTGCGCGAGCGCGGCGAGTCGAGCGTCGCCTAACCGCAAGCATTTGCTACCGCGCCTGTTTCGGCCGCGCTCGATGCAGGGCGCGGTCCCGCGGAGCCGCTGACGCTAGGTCACGCGCTCACGCCGCCCTGCGCCGCGGGCGGGGCGCCCCACATCTTTTCGAGCGCGTAGGACGCGCGAACTTCGGCCCGAAACAGATG
>JANQIL010000037.1 GCA_028282245.1 Magnetospira sp. | reverse complement strand
CGAATCCGAAGTTCGGAGCATTGTTTGGCGGGCGTTTTCGAACTTCGGATTCGATCAGGACACTAGGTAATAATCTGATTCTAGTGTGGTTTTGGATTCGAAGTTTGCCGTGGAGTTTGCCCCGAATAATGTCGCAAACTTCGAATCCACCACACTAGCGATTGGCCAACAGCAACTTGGCGGCGAACCCGGCGAAGGCGGCGGCGAACAGTCGCCTGACCCAGAGGACCGCCCGGTCGGAGCCGCGCATTCGGCCGCCGAAAACGGCGGCGGTCAGCCCGTAGCCGACGAAGACGACGAACGTCATCGCCATGAACACACCGCCGAGAAGCGCCATCCGGGACAGGGTGTCCGGCCCGGACTCGGGCACGAACTGCGGCAGAAAGGCGAGGAAGAACACCGACAGCTTGGGATTGAGGATGTTGATCAGGACGCCGCGAACGACCACGGTCCGGGCCCGGGTCGGCGTCGCGCGGCGCGATGGGTCCAGGCGCAACGGCCCGGCACCGCGCCACATCTCCCAGGCGAGATAAAGCAGGTAGGCCACCCCGGCCAGCTTGACCGCCTGGAAGGCGACCGCGCTGGCATGCAGCAGGGCGGCCAGCCCGAGGACCCCCGCCAGCAAATGCGGCACGATGCCGAGCGTACAGCCGGCGGCGGCGAGAATACTGGCCCGGGCTCCCTGAAACGCGCCGGAGGACAGGGTATAGACCACCCCGGTGCCCGGCGCGAGCACCACGATCAAGGCGGTGATCAGGAAATCGGCGCTCAGGGGCGCGTGTGCGTCGATCACGACTCGAATCCCTTCGTCAATTCATCTCGCCACACGGGTTCCGAATCATCGATTCGGGTACCGTATCGGGTTGCCGTCGCGGCGACGGCCCTCGCGGAATGGGCGGAGGCCACGCCCGGCGAGGGGTTCGGAAATCCGAATCCTTCATCGGGTTTTTCATCATACGCGATCAACGTGATCCGGCCGCGTCAAAACGGGTGAATCATACCACCGGCCGTGCGGAAGACGTCAACGTCATGCGGACTCGTGATCCCGGGCAGCGGTCCGCCGTCGCGACGGGGTTCGGGATGCCGAGGCACATCGGTCCATAAAGGCGAGTCGTCTGGCAAACCTATCTTTTTCACCACTCCGACGCCCGGTGCCGAGATACCGCCTCAAGCCCCGATCGACGGGGCATGCCTACCGTAAGAACATGTAATGATGGTACTTTCTCGATTTAATAATTGAAATCCTTCCAATTCGCGATTAGACTGCGCTGACTATGCGACGATGCGTAGGGTGAGCGAGAGATGCGAAGCAACCGACCGCTTCTCTCAACTTATTTCGGACATTCACGGGTAGGATATCACCATCATGAACGAGGCAGAACTCAAGGTATTGATTGGCCGCGTAACGGAAAGCGTCGTATCCGAGGTCAAGAGGTCGGAGGCCGAACGCGGCATCAGCATCGCGGAATTGCGCGACCACGCCACCGAGCTGGGGGGCGGCAAGCTTCCGTCGGCCTGGAAGATCAGCTACGACACCAGCGGCAATCTCGTCGGCAACGCGATGGGACCCGCCGCCTGGAAGATCAGCTACGACACCAGCGGCAAGGCTCTGTTGCCAGGCGATGGCGTGAAGTAGCCACAACAAGGAGACCTCATTTATTTTGGGGTCTCCTTTTGTTTGTAAATAATTACGCTGGGGGAGCATAGCATGCTCGATATATGGAAAGGTGTTGAGTCTCTTCTGGATTCATATGCGGAGATACACAAGGAAGACTTCGTTGCCATTCTCTATACATCCGACGCCTTCGAATCCGCGGCCTGGGTCTCGGCCGCCCTCGAACACCGCGGAATCGCGTACGTGCGGGTCTGGATGACTCCCATCGAGGATCCCGACTTCGAGAGCCGCCTTCTGAAGGCGCTTCCCGCGCCCTCCGAACTGCGGCGCCGCCTCGTTCTGCTCAGCTTCGAGCGCGACACCATGTCGCACACGACGTCCGTCCTGCGCGCGATGGGCAACTATCCGCCGGACAACGTGGTTTCGCTCAGGGCCATCAGCGCGGGGCCGGAACTGTTCTCGGTCGGACTCCTGCCGACGCCAAAGGAACTCGAATCTCGGAACACGTATCTTTTGGAGCGGATCATCAAGGCAAAATCGTTGCGCATCACCACGCCTAGCGGCAGCGATTTCACGGTCGACCTGGAATCCTCCCGGCATCGCTGGATAAGCAACAGGGGAAAAATCAAGCCCGGCGGAACCGTCATACTTCCCGCCGGAGAGGTGGCGACCTATCCCGTTTCGGTCGAGGGCCACTTCGTCGCGGACTTCGCCTACAACATCAACACGATCACCGAAAACGACGTGCGGCTCGGCGGCGCGCCCATCCGTCTCGATCTGAAGGATGGTCAAATCATCGAATATGCCTGCGATAACAAGGAAATACTCTCCTTTATCGACACGGCGCTGGCGACCGCGTTTAGCCACAGGGTCGGAGAGCTCGGATTCGGAACGAATTTCGCGGTCAAGACGGCAATCCCCTTGAATTCGCATGTCAACGAAAGGTGCCCCGGAGTGCATCTCGGCCTCGGTCAGCATAACCAGGACCGCAGCGTCGTCGAATACCAATGCCCCATTCATCTCGACCTCATCGCGAATGGCGGTCTTGTCTGGGCCGACGGGGAGTTCGTGGTCGACCTCGCCGACATTCCGCCGTCGAGCAACCCTCACCCCTCGTTCACGACCGACGAGGATGTCTTCTCTCCGGAATCCAGCGACGACTGTTGCGGGCTCATGCGGCAATGCGACGTGATGGCGGACGCGGTGGGAGCGAGGTGAGCGGCGCCCACGCCAATATCTGGACCGACAGCGCCGAGCTTTTCAGGGAGGGTTTCCTCGAGTCGATCGACGAGCAGACCTCGCGACTCATCGTGACCGGTCTCGAATTCTGCCTTCCGGACGGGGCGTGCCGGATCGCCGACATCGGCGGAGGGGCGGGCAATCAGGCCACCCTGCTCGCCGAGCTTGGACACTCGGTGACGATCGTCGATCTGGACCCCTCCATGCTCCGGATGGCCGAACGGCGGATCAACGCGCTCGATCCCGGCCCTCGACGGCGATTGACCCTGGTGGAAGGCACCGCGAGGGCGGTTCGCGAACACGCCCCCTACGACGTCGTCTGCTGCCATAGCGTCTTGATGTACGAGCCGGACTGGCGGGGCCTGGTTCGCGATCTCGCAAGCATCCTGCGCGCGGGAGGCCTTCTCTCCGTGGTCTGCGTCAATCCGGAGGCGCGGGCGATGCGGCTGGGCCGTCAACGTCGCTGGCGCGAGGCTATCGCAACCATCTCGTCGGGGCGCCAGTGTGACCCGACGTGCATTCCGGGCATCGATATATCGCGTCGGGATCTGGAATCGGAGTTGAGGACCGTCGGCATCGATCCGTTCGTCTGGTACGGCGTCGGCGTCTTCGAGGATGGCACCACCGAGGAAAGCTTCGCGGCGGAGTGGCTGGCGGGTTCCACGGAACCCTATCGCAGCGTTGCGCGAAGCTACCATGTGATCGGGCGGAGATCGGAAGCGTAGGGCGGCACGGACTACGACATGGCCCGATCGACGAACCGGCGGATGGACTGGAAGTAGGCCGCCGGGTCGACCAGCATCAGATCGTTGTGCCCGGCCCCCGGAATCTCGACGATCTTCTTGTCCATGGCGCCCGAACGCCGAAACAGGGTCCGCCCGTCGTCCACCGGGATGATCCAATCCTCCTGGCCATGAATGATCAGGGTCGGAACCGTGACGGTTTCGATCTTCCCCGCGTTGTTGAATCCGTCCCGCGCCTCGGTCGCCGGATCGAGGCGCGGTCCGCCGATCCGCTCGACAAGCCCGAACGTATCGGCGAATCCGCTCTCCAGGATCAGGCCGCGCAGCCGCGATCCGCCGTGAACGGCCACGGCAATGGCGGCGGCACTGCCCAGCGAGCGGCCCATGACGAGGAGATTCGCCGGATCGAGACCGGCCGCGCCGAGGATGTCCGGGACTCCATCGAAGGCGGCCACGGCGTCGGGGATCAGCGTACCCGACGTCGGAACCCCGTCGCTGCGCCCGTAGCCCCGGTAATCGACGACGAGCAGCGACAAATCCATCCGCCGATACATGGGCGCGATGCCGTCGTAATCGGCCGCGATCTCGCCGTTGCCGTGAAAATACAGGATCACCGGCGAGGTCGGACCGGCGGCGAACAACCGCCCGGCCAGATCGATGTTCGGGGCCGCCGGAATTCGCACCGCCTGGCCGCCGCCGTCGTCGACGAGCCGCCCGGGCTCCCGCCTGGGATGGAACAGGACACGCAGGACGTCCGGACGATCCAGGAGTTCCAACGACTGGCTCATTGCGGGGAGTCCTTAATACCGTTCCGTCGCGACACAGGGGGTCGGACACGAGTATCCCGCACATTGGCGTCTCGCGAAAGGCCGCGCGGGTTTTCCGGGCGGTCTTTCGCGGCCGCGCGGACGCGCTCAGGCGCCGCCAGGCGGTGGTGTTGCGCGGCCATGCCTCGCGTTCTAGTGTGGTGGATTCGAAGTTCGCGACATTACTCGGGGCAAACTTCATGGCGAACTTCGACTCCAAAACCACTCTAGAATCAGATTATTACCTAGTGTCCTCATCGAATCCGAAGTTCGAAACCGCCCGCCAAACAATGCTCCGAACTTCGGATTCGGGACACTAGGCTGGGTCATGGGCAAGCCGCCGACTCCCTTCGTGATCTATTTGCTGGATCAACTGGCCCCCCTCGGCGACGTGCGGGCGAAGGCGATGTTCAGTAGCTGGGGACTTTTTCTGGACGGGCGGATGTTCGGCCTGGTTGCCGACGAGCAACTTTTTTTCAAGGCCGACGGGATCACCGAGGAACGGTTCGCGGCCGCCGGCAGCGAACCGTTCGTTTACCGGGCAAGGGGGCGGCCGGTGCGGATGTCCTACTGGCGCTGCCCCGAGGCGGCGATGGACGATCCGGACGTTTTCCTCGATTTCGCCCGGCTGGGCCTGGAGGCGGCGGCGCGCGGCACGGCGGGGAAGAGCTAGTGGCTCGATACCAACGGATGAGTCCCATCCGTTGGTATCGAACCACCAGATCAATAGCTTATACCAGCCGCCCAATGCGGAGACTCGCTGGGGGATTCCCAATCCAGATATAGTGTGATTCGATGCCCTTTCAGGCGAAGGAGGGTATGGAATGTGG
>JANQIL010000022.1 GCA_028282245.1 Magnetospira sp. | reverse complement strand
GATGAGTCCCATCCGTTGGCTGAATCGAACCACCAGATCAATAGCTTAGTGGATCGACCGATCCAAAGCTTGGGTACCAAGCGTTGGATCCGATCCACTCGGCGCGGTTTCCGGAGATGAGGCGGCGCCCCCGGTCAGGCCAGCCCGCGCCGCACGGCGTCGGCCAGGCGCCGCGCGAAGGCGGCCGGATCGGGCACCGGCTCGCCCTCGACGATACGCGCCTGATCAAGCAGCAGGTGCGCGGCATCCTCGAGCAGCGCGGAGGTCGCCTCGCCGTCGGCCAACTCCGCCAGCCGCCGGACCAGCGGGTGGCCGGGGTTGAGTTCCAGGATGCGCGGCATGTCGTCGTCGATCCGCTGATGGCGGCGCAACATGCGGGCCAGATTCATGTCCATGTCGTCGTCGTCGGCAACCAGACAGACCGCGCTGTCGGTCATCCGGTGCGAGACACGGACATCCTTCACCGCCTCCCCGAGGGTGCCCTTGAACGCGGCGACGAGACGTTCGACCTGCGGCGCCGGGGCCTCTTCCGAGCGCGCCGCATCGGGTGTTTCCTCGGTCGCCGCCACGTTGTCCAGGTCCGAACCCGCCTTGGTCGCTGACTTGAACGGCTGGTCGCCGAACCGGCCGACCGCCGGCAGCCAGAACTCGTCCACCGGGTCGGTCAGCAGCAACACCTCGACCCCCTTGGCGCGGAAACCCTCAAGGTGCGGGCTGCGCTTGAGGGCCGCCACGTCCTCGCCGGTGATATAATAGATGGCGTCCTGGCCATCCTTCATGCGGCCCACGTAGTCGGCCAGCGAGACCAGCCCGTCGGCCGTCGTCGAGCGAAACCGCGCGAGTTCCAGCAGCTTGTCCTTGTTGGCGAAGTCCTCGTAGAGCCCCTCCTTGAGCACTGCCCCGAAGTTGTCCCAGAACGTGGCGTAATCGTCCGTCGCGTCGGTCGCCTTGCGGGCCAGCTCGCCCAGCACCTTCTTGACCAGACCCGACTTGATCTTGGCCAGCACCGGGTTGTGCTGCAACATCTCGCGGCTGATGTTGAGGGGAAGATCCTCGGAATCCACGACCCCGCGCAGAAACCGCAGATAGGGCGGCAGAAGGCCCTCGCAGTCATCGGTGATGAACACCCGGCGGACGTAGAGCTTGATCTTCTGCTTGCGGTCGACATCGAACAGATCGAGCGGCTTGCTCGACGGCACGAACAGCAGGCTGGTGTATTCGACCACACCTTCCGCCTTGCCGTGCAGGGTCAGCCAGGGCTCGTCGAAGGCATGGGCCACGTGGTGATAGAATTCCTTGTATTGCTCCTCGCCGATGTCGTTCCTGGACCGGGTCCACAGGGCCGACGCGGTGTTCACCGGCTCCTTGTCGTCGCCGGCCATGCGGATCGGTACCGCGATATGGTCGGAATAGGTCTTGACCACCGAACGCAGCCGGAAATCCTCCAGAAACTCCTTCGCGTCGTCCTTCATGCGCAGGATGATCGTGGTGCCGCGGGAGTCGCGCGCCGCCTCTTCCAGGCCGTAGCCGCCACGGCCGTCCGAGGTCCAGCGCCAGGCCACGTCCTGGCCGGCCCGGCGGCTGATCACCTCGACCCGGTCGGCGACCATGAACGACGAATAGAAACCGACCCCGAACTGGCCGATCAGGTTGGTGTCCTTTTTCTGATCCCCGGACAACCGCTCGACGAAGGCCTGGGTCCCGGATCGGGCGATGGTGCCCAGGTTGTCGATCAACTCCTCGCGGCTCATCCCGATTCCATTGTCGGTCACCGTGAGGGTTCCGGCCTCGGCGTCGACCCCGAGACCGATCCCGAAGGCGCCATCGCCATCCAGCAGGCCGGGCGTGGTGAGCGCCTCGTAGCGCAACTTGTCGCAGGCGTCCGACGCGTTGGAGATCAGCTCCCGAAGAAAGATCTCGCGGTTGGAATAAAGCGAGTGGGCCACGATATCGAGCAGTTTGCTGACCTCGGCCTCGAACCTCAGTTCTTCCTTCACCATGTCGGGTCGCTTGCCTCCGTTGAATTCAGATTGCCGTTGGGTGCCGCCCGTCACGGGCGGCAAGAGATATGTGACGGCACGATCCCGATTGCAAGCCCGCCGGGCGTTGCTCCGGGCGCGCTGGCGGCGCCTTTTGGGGTTTGGGCGACTCCCATAAGGGGATATACTTTACCGTTGTTTGACAACGACCTGAGAGGAAGGACTCCCGATGCAGACGCCATTGCAAATCACGTTCCACGGACTGCAGCACTCGGACGCGGTGGAGGCGAAAATCAGGGAGAAGGTTGCCAAGCTCGAACAGTACTGCGACTCGATCACCGCGTGCCGCGTGGTGGTCGAGGCGCCGCACCGCCATAATCATCAAGGCCGCCTGTTCGGCGTGCGGCTGGACATCTCGGTGCCCGGCCGCGAAATCGTCGTGCGGCTGGACAACGACGACAAGCATCAGCACGAGGATCTCTTCATCACCCTGCGCGACGCCTTTGACGCGGCCCGCCGGCAGATCAAGGAACACAATCAGCGCCAGCGCAACCAGGTCAAGACGCACGCCCATTGAGACGACGCCATGACGACGCCGGACGACGAGACGCTGATCCGCGCCCGGCACCGCATGCTCGACTCCATCGAGGACGACGCCCGCGACATGGCGCCGCTCATCGGGCGCGCGGCGTTCGCGCCGGCCGTCATGGCGGCGATGGGAGCGGTGCCGCGCCATCGCTTCGTGCCGGCGGGGCAGGGCCATCGGGCCTATGTCAACCGGCCGCTGCCGATCGGCCACGGGCAGACCATCTCGCAACCGACCATCGTCGCCCTGATGACCGACCTGCTCGATCTGGCGCCGACCCATCGGGTGCTGGAGATCGGCACCGGCTGCGGCTACCAGACGGCGGTGCTGGCCCGCCTCGCGGCGCGCGTCTTCAGCGTCGAGACGATTCCCCGGTTGTCCGAGGCGGCGGCGGCGCGCCTGGATGACCTGGGCATCGTCAACGTGATCCTGCGCCGGGGCGACGGCGCCGAGGGCTGGCCGTCGGAGGCGCCGTTCGACCGCATCATCGTCACCGCCGCCCCGGAACGCATCCCGCCGCCATTGATCGACCAGCTCGCGCCCGGTGGACGCATGGTGATTCCGCTCGGCAGGCCGTGGGAGCGACAGTGGCTGACGGTCGGCGGCAAGGATTCCGCCGGCGCCTTCACGACCCGGCGCAACCTGCCGGTGGCCTTCGTGCCGCTGGTCTGAGGAGGTCGCCCAGGGGCCAGCGCGGCGGCCCTCGCGGGCGCCTATTTCCTATTGCGACGGCCGCTGAGTGGGGTACTGTGCGGCTTCGGTACATACTACCGTCATAATGAATCGTTTCAGGAGGAACCTCGTGCCGCAGAAGAAGCACACCTCGGCGCCACGCGCCGCCGCCATCGTCGGCCCCTACACGGCGGGCAAGACGACCCTGCTCGAAGCCATGCTGGCGACCGCCGGCGCGATCGGGCGGCGCGGCCGGGTAACCGAGGGCAACACGGTCGGCGACGCGACGCCGGAAGCGCGCGACCGGCAGATGAGCACCGAACCGAACATCGCGACCTGCGCCTATCTGGATGAGCACTGGACCTTCATCGACTGCCCCGGCAGCGTCGAACTGTCGCAGGATGCCCTGAATGCCCTCATGGTGGTCGACGTGGCGGTGGTGGTCTGCGAGCCGGGCGAGGAAAAGGCCCTGGCCATCGGGCCGCTGCTCAAGTTCCTGGACGACCATTCGATTCCCCATTTCCTGTTCATCAACAAGATGGACAACGCCTCGGTCGGCGTGAAGGCGACCCTGGAGGCCCTGCAAGTGGTCTCGGAACGGCCCCTGGTGCTGCGCGAGGTGCCGATCCGCGACGGCCATGAAATCACCGGCTTCATCGATCTGGTCAGCGAGCGGGCCTACGAGTACCGCGAGGACAAGCCGTCGGCCCTGGTGTCGTTGCCGGACTCCATGCAGAACCGCGAGAACACCGAGCGCGAGCAGCTCCTGGAGGCGCTGGCCGACTTCGACGACCACCTGATGGAGGAACTGCTCGACGACGTGTCGCCGCCGGTCGACGAGGTGTACGCGACCATCACCCGCGACCTGCAACAGGACCTCGTGGTGCCGGTATTCTTCGGCTCGGCCCTGCATAGCAACGGCATCACGCGGCTCCTGAAGGCGTTGCGCCACGAGGCGCCGGAGCCGCGGGCGACCGCCGAGCGGCTCGGATTCGACGACGACGGCGAGCCGATTGCCCAGGTGTTCAAGACCCTGCACGCGACGCATACCGGCAAGCTGTCCATCGCCCGCGTAATGCGCGGCGAGGTGACGGACGGCATGACCCTGTCGGCCGGCCGGGTGTCCGGCCTGTTCGCCTTCGAGGTCGGCAAGCCGACCAAGTCGGCCAGGGCCGGGGTCGGCGAGGTGGTCGGCCTCGGCCGCCTGGACTCCGTCGCCACCGGCGACACCCTGTCGCCGTCCGGCGCCGCCGGGGCGCTGGAATGGCCGCGACCGCTGACTCCGCTGTTCGCCCTCGCCATCGCGGCCGAGAAGCGCGAGGACGAGGTGAAGCTGACCGGGGCGCTGGCCAAGCTGGGCGAGGAGGACCCATCGCTCGGGTACGGCCACGACCAGGATACCCACGAGCTTCTGCTGTGGGGCCAGGGCTCGGTGCACTTGCAGATCGCCGTCGCCCGGCTGCGCAACCGGTTCAACATCGCCGCCTCCACCGACCGGCCACGGGTCGCCTACAAGGAGACCATCCGCAAGGCGATCTCCAAGCACGCCCGCCACAAGAAGCAATCGGGCGGTCACGGCGAATTCGGCGACGTGCACGTGGACATCAAACCGTTGCAGCGGGGCGGAGGAATCGTGTTCGAGGAAAAAATCACCGGCGGCGCGGTGCCCAAGCAGTACATCCCGGCGGTCGAATTCGGGGTGCGCGAATACTGCGAGTCCGGCGGCCCGCTGGGATTCCCGGTGGTCGACGTGGCGGTGACCCTCACCGACGGCCAGTTCCATACCGTGGACAGCTCCGACATGGCGTTCCGCAAGGCCGCCGCCCTGGCCATGCGCGAGGGCATGCCGGAGTGCAATCCGGTGCTGCTGGAGCCGATCTGCCACGTGGAAATCGCGATCCCCAACGACTTCACGTCGAAGGTGCAGCGCCTGGTCAGCGGCCGGCGCGGCCAAATCCTCGGCTTCCAGGCCAAGGACGGCTGGACCGGGTGGGACGAGGTGGAGGTGCACCTGCCGCAGTCCGAAATGCACGACATGATCGTCGAACTGCGTTCGATGACTCTCGGCGTCGGCACCTTTTCGTGGCGCATCGACCACCTGAACGAATTGGTCGGCCGGGAAGCCGACCGGGTGATCGCGGAACGCGCCGAGCGGGCGAACTGAGCGGCCGCCGGCCGGGCCGGGTCAGGATCGCGACCCGGCCGGCGGCGCCAGGCGCCGCTCGGCCCAACGGACCAGACGCACGATCACGAAGGTCATCAGCAGGTACAGGACCCCGGCCGCCAGGAAAATCTCCAACGGTTTGTAGGTCTTGGCGATGATGGTGCGTGCCGCGCCGGTGAGATCGAGCAGGGTGATGGTGCTGGCCAGGGCCGACCCCTTGAGCATCAGGATCACCTCGTTGCCGTAGGCCGGCAGCGCCATGCGCACGGCGCGCGGCAGGACGATGCGGCGCATGGCCATGGCGCGCGGCATGCCGAGCGCGCGCGCCGCCTCGACCTCGCCGGGCGGCACCGCCTGGATGGCGCCGCGCAGGATTTCCGCCGTATAGGCCGAGGTGTTGAGGCTGAAGGCGATGATCGCGCACCAGTAGGCCTCGCGCAGCACCGGCCAGAGAAAACTCTCGCGCACCGTCTCGAACTGACCCAGGCCGTAGTAGACCAGGAAAATCTGCACCAGCAGCGGCGTGCCCCGCAGGAAGAAGATGTAGCCCAGCGGCACCGCCCGCACCCAGGCCCGCCTCGACACCCGGGCCAGCGCGACGGGCACCGCCAGCAGGACCCCGGCGACTCCCGACAGGGCCACCAGTTCAAACGTCGTCAGCATCCCCCGGGCGAGCCGTGGCAGGCTGTCGACCATCAGCGCGACGTCCATGTCAGCGCCTCCCGTGGCCGCGTCCGGCCCGCCGTTCCATGGCGGCGAGGGCCAGGGTGGTGAGCGCGGTGAGGAGCAGATAGATCAGCGCCGCGGCCAGATAGAAGGTGAACGGCTCCTTGGTTCGGCCGACCGCGAAAGCCGTCATCCGCATCAGTTCCTCCAGCCCGATCACCGAGATCAGGGCGGTGTCCTTGAGCAATACCATGAACAGGTTGCCGAGCCCCGGCAGGGCCAGCCGCCAGACCTGCGGCAGGATCACCCGCCGGAAGGTCAGGCCGCGCCCCATCCCGAGCGCCCGCGCGGCCTCCGCCTGGTCGGGCGGAATCGCCTGGATGGCGCCCCGGAACACCTCCGTCGCATAGGCCCCGAAGGTCAGTCCGAGGGCGGTGACCCCGGCCACGAACGGACTGAGTTCGATATAGCCGGCATGGCCGAACGGGCGCGCCGCCGCCATCAGCACGGTGGAGGCGCCGAAATAGATCATCAGCACCACCAGCAGCTCGGGAATGCCACGCAGAACCGTGGAATAGATGCCGCCGACCGCGCGCAGAATCGGCGACGCGGACAACTTGGCGCCGGCGCCCAGCAGGCCGAGCACGATGCCCACCGCGCAGGACGCGACGGCCAGGCGGACGGTCATCAGGGTGCCTTCGAGGAGGACCGGACCGAATCCATGGAGATCGGGAATCATCGAAATCGCGCCGCGCGCGGCCAAGCCACGCGCGGCAGCAAGGTCAATAGATATCGAATGGGAAGTATTTCGCGTTGATCCGCTGATAGATTCCGTCGGCTCGAATCTTCTGGATCGCCGCGTTGAATCTGGCCACCAGATCCGGGTTGCCCTTGCGCAGGGCGATGGCGATCCGATCCCCCTCGAACACCGGCGCGCCCTTGAATTCGTAGGCGGTCCCGGCGTCCGAGTTCAACCACTCATAGTTGACCAGGGCATCGGCCAGCACCGCGTCGAGACGACCGGTCGCCAGATCCAGATAGGTATTTTCCTGGGTATCGTAAAGCCTCACGTTGGCGTCCGGATAGTGCTCCTCCAGGAACTCGCCGGCGATGGTGGCCCGCTGGGCGCCCACGTTGAGGCCTCTCAGGCCGGCCGCCGAGATGTCGAGCTCCAGGTCCCTCCCGGCGATGAAGCGCAGCTTGTTGGTGTAGTACCTCTCGGTGAAATCGACCGCTTTCTGACGTTCCTCGGTAATCGACATGGAGGCGACGATGGCATCGTACTTGCCGGCCAGAAGGGCCGGAATGATGCCATCCCAGTCCTGTTTAACGAAGGTGCACTCGGTCTCCATGGCGGCGCACAGGGCTTTCGCGATATCGACGTCGAAGCCCTGCAACTCGCCGTTTTCGTCGACCAAATTGAACGGCGGATAGGCGCCCTCGGTGCCGATCCGCAGCGGCTCCGCGGCCGCCGCCGACCCGCCGGCGATCATCAGGCCAATCATCGCGGCGACGGCGAAAAGCTTGTCGAATGTCCTCATGATGTCCTCCTTCGCGCCCCCGCGCGGGGGGCTCCCAAGACTGTCAATTCAGATGGCTGGCCAGAAACCTGCGCAGCCGATCCGAGTCCGGCCGCGCGAACATCCGCCCCGATGGTCCCTCCTCCTCGACGCGCCCCTCGTGCAGGAACAGGGTGCGGTCGGACACCTCGCGCGCGAACCCGATCTCGTGGGTGACGATCAACATGGTGCGGCCCTCGTCGGCCAGCCGCCGGATCACCCCCAGCACCTCGCCCACCAGTTCCGGATCGAGCGCCGAGGTCGGCTCGTCGAACAGGATCACGTCGGGCTCCATGGCCAGCGCCCGAGCGATCGCCGCGCGCTGCCGCTGGCCGCCCGAAAGCTGGTTCGGGTAAAGATCGCGGCGGTCGGCCATTCCGACCTTGTCCAGCAGTGCCTCGGCGCGCGCCACCGCCTCGGCCCTGGGCAGCCCCAGAACGTGCACCGGGGCCTCGATGATGTTGCCGAGCACGCTGCGGTGCGGCCACAGGTTGAACGACTGGAACACGAAGCCGATGCGCGCCCGAAGACGGTTGATCTGCTTCTGGTCGACGGCGTGCCCTCCGGTCTTGCGGCGGCGCACCCGCACCTCCTCGCCGCCGACCCGCACGGCGCCGCTTTCCGGCACCTCCAGAAAATTGATGCAGCGCAGGAACGTGCTTTTGCCGGACCCCGAGGATCCAAGAATCGCGATCACCTCGCCGTCGTGGGCACGCATCGAAACGCCGCGCAAGACCGCTTGGCCACAATAACTCTTGTGGATTTCCAGCACTTCCAGCGCCGGTACGTTCGGTTTGGCGTCCAAGCCGGAGTCCCCGTTGCGCGTCGCGTTTTCGGTCATACGCCCGAAACCCCGGTTGATCAAGCATCGAGGCCGCGCGCCGAGGACGATATCAGCGGGGTCTTGAAACCGCGCGCGCGGACGACGAAAATAGACAATGGGTCCGGAGCGAGCCGGACCGGCGCTTGGGAGGACGACACGACATGGACAAGACAGTCGGCGATTTGGTCAATGGGCAGGAGATCGTGGAGATGCCGGGGACGGCGACGGTCCGCGAATCCGGACGGGTGATGACGGAACGCAACGTGGGTTCGGTCCTGGTGACCCACGAGGGCCAGCTCTTGGGGATCTTCACCGAACGGGACGCGCTACGCATTTTCGTGGCGACGCGCCGGAACGCGGATCTGAGCGAACTGCGGGACGTGATGACGCGCGAGCCGGTGACCATCGACCCGGACACCAGCGTTACCGATGCGCTTAAGCTGATGAACGACAACGGCTTCCGCCATCTGCCGGTGGTCAAGGACGGGCAGATCCTGGGCGTGGTGTCGCGCCGTCTCCTGACCTGATCCCCGCCGCCGCCGGGGGCTTGACCTTTGCCGCCGGTTCCACTAGAAAGGCCGCTCTCCGGGGCCGGAGGGCGGCCGCTGGTGTATTTGTATTGATGTCTGAGGACTCGCGACCATGGCACGACGCTGCGAGATGTCCGGGAAGCGCGTGATGACCGGCAACAACGTCAGTCACGCCCACAACAAGACCCGCCGCCGGTTCCTGCCCAACCTGCAGAAGACCTCGGTGATGAGCGACGTTCTGGGCCAGCCGGTCCGGATGCGCCTGAGCACCCAGGCCATTCGCACCATCGAGCACAAGGGCGGCCTCGACGCGTTTCTGCTGAGCACCTCGGACAGCCAGTTGACCGACGAGGCGCGACGCCTCAAGCGCCGGGTCAAGAAGGCGGCGGCCCGCCGGACCGCCTGATTCGCCACGCCGGCGGACAATGTTCTCGGGGCCCGCCATCCGGCGGGCTTTTTTGCGGCTCGCGGGCTATGGGCGAGGCCAGCCTCAGCTTGGCCGGTCGCCGGCCAGGGCCCCCTTGAGTTCCCGCACCTCCTCGCGCAGGGCCCGGATCTCGGCCAGCACCGATTCGGATTCCGCCCGAAGGAGCAACGTCTGGGCGTCGATATGGGTATCGATCTGCTCCTGCTCGGCCACGTGCTGCGACTGCATGGCATCGACCATGATGCCGATGAACAGGTTGAGCACCGCGAAGCTGGTGATCAGAATGAACGGCACGAAGAACACCCAGGACTGCGGATAGACCTCCATCACCGGGCGCACGATGCCCATCGACCAGCTCTCCAGGGTCATGACCTGGAACAGGGTGTACATGGATTCGCCGATCGTCCCGAACCAATCCGGAAACCGCTCGCCGAACAGCTTGGTCGACAGCACCGCGCCCACGTAGAAGATAAGCAGAATCAGCATGCTGACCGACGCCAGGCCGGGAATCGCCGACAGCAGGGCCTGAACCACCCGCCGCATCGACGGGATGACCGACAGCAGGCGCAGGGTGCGCAGCACCCGGAGCGCCCGCAGCACCGCCAGCGATCCGGACGTCGGCATCAGGGCGATGCCGACGATCACGAAGTCGAAGACGTTCCAGCCGTTGCGGAAAAACCCCCATCCCCGGTACAGCAGCTTGCCGGAGATTTCGATCACGAACACGCCCAGCACGAAGTTGTCGAAGACGTGCAGCCAGGGCCCGAACGGTTCGGCGATGCTGGGCGCCGTTTCCATGCCCAGCGACGCCGCGTTGAGGATGATCAGCGCGGTGATCACCCGCTGCACTTGTCGTCCCTCGATCCACCGACCGATCCGTTCACGCCACATCGCCGTTCCCCGACTTGCCAAACCCCGATGACCCCTCAATAGGCCGCCCCAGGCCGACGCGCAAGTCGCCGTCGGGAGAGCTTTCTCTTGACCTGCCCGGGTGAAATTAGGCATCCCTGTTGGCAACAGAATAACATGAGGTGACGATGATTCGCCAAACTGGGGTGTGGGCCGCCGCTGGTCTCGCGGCGGGAGTGATTGCGATTGCCGGGGCCGCCGGGGCGGCGGACCTGGAAGTGACGTTGGATGGACTGCGCGACGAGGGCGGCGTCATTCGTGCCTACTTGTGGAAGGGACCGGAGGCCTTTCCCGATCTGAAGGGCGCCCTGCACACGACGCAGTTTTCGTCGCGACCCGGACGCGCGGTTCTGGCGTTTTCCGACCTGGAACCGGGCGATTACGCGCTGCTGGTGTTCCACGACGCCGACAACGACGGCATCCTGGACCGTTTCCTCGGCATGATTCCAACCGAGGGATGGGCGTTCAGCAACCAGCCCGTGCTCACCGGTCGGCCGGATTTCAGCGACGTCGCGGTGCGCGTCGACGACCCCGGCACGGCAATCACTCTTCGCATGTCGTATTGACGGCGAGACGCGGCGCAAGCGCCGCGGGACAGGACAGTTCTTGACGTTCCCGGCCCGATGATCGAGAGTTGGCGGACCGGCCGTATTCATGCGGCCGTTTTTTGGGCAAAGGAACGCTGGCCATGACGGACACCCTGCTTACCCTTGCCGCCGATTTCCCGAGGGCCGATTACGACCGATGGCGCGCCCTGGTCGATAAGGCCCTCAAGGGCGCACCGTTCGAGAAGAAACTGATCGCCCGGACTTACGAGGGACTGGACGTTCAACCGATCTACGCCCCCGGCGACGCGCCGGAGGGGCTGCCGCACGCCCTGCTCGGGCGCGCCGGCCCGTGGCAGATCCGGCAGTACATCGACCATCCCGACCCGGCGGCCTGCAACCTCGCGATCAAGGACGAACTGGCGCATGGCGTCGACGCCATCTGGCTCGGCCTCGACGCCGACGGCGAGACCGGATGCCTGGTCCGCGTCCTGGACGATCTCGACCGCGCCCTCGACGGCGTCGAGTTGAACACCACGCCGCTCGCCCTCAGGCCGGGCGCCGCCTTCGCCGCCCATGCGGCGCTGCTGCTCGGCCTGTTCGCCCGCCGCGGCGACGACCCGGAAATCGGCCGCCCGTCGTTCGGCGCCGATCCGCTCGGCGTGCTCGCGGCCACCGGATCGCTGCCCCAGGGCCTCGACGCCGCCTATGCCCAGATGGCCGACCTCGCCGCCTACGTGGCCGGCGAGGCGCCGTCGGCCCGCGCCCTGCGGCTCGACATGGCGCCCTACCACGGCGCCGGGGCCAACGAGGTGCAGGTGCTGGCCTGCCTGCTGGCCACCGCCGCCGCCTACCTGCGGGAACTCGATTCGCGCGAGGACATGTCGCCCGACCGCGCCCTGGCCACCATCGAGGTGGCGCTGCCGGTCGACGGCGACCTGTTCATGAGCATCGCCAAGCTGCGCGCCGCGCGGCTGCTGTGGGGCCGGCTGGCCGAGGCCTGCGGGGTCGAGGCCGCCGCCGTTCCGATGCGCCTGCACGCCGCCACCGCGCATCGCGTGCTGACCCGCCGCGACCCGTGGGTCAACCTGCTGCGCGCCTCGGCGACCACGTTCGGGGCGGCGCTCGGCGGCGCCGACGCCATCACCGCGTTGCCGATGGACGCCGCGCTCGGCCTCTCGACCCCGTTCAGCCGCCGGGTGGCGCGCAACATCCAGCTGGTGCTGCGCGAGGAATCCCACCTCGGCCGCGTGACCGACCCGGCCGGCGGATCATGGTACCTGGAGCGCCTGACGGCCGATCTGGCGGCCAGTGCCTGGAGCCTGTTCCAGGACATCGAGGGGCGCGGCGGCATGGCCGCGATCCTGGCCGACGGCTGGCTGAAGGAACGCGTCGCGGCCACCCTGGCGGCCCGCAAGAAGGCCCTGGCCCGGCGCAAGGACCCGCTCACCGGGGTATCCGAATTCCCAGACGTCCACGAGCGGCCGGTTGCGGCCGACACGGTCGACCGCGAGGCCCTGCGGGCCGCCGCCTCGACCGCCGCCGGCGATCTGCCGGACGACGCCGAACCGGGCGGCGGCGCCCTGCTGGCGGCGCTGGCCCTGGCTTCCGGAAGCGGCGCCTCGGTGCCGGCCATGATGAACGCGATGGGCGGCTCGCCGACCGCCGCCGATCCGATGCCGGCGCACCGGCTGGCCGAGGACTTCGAGTCCCTGCGCGACGCCTCGGACGCATTCCGCGACCGGACCGGACAGCGGCCGCGCATCTTCCTCGCCAACCTGGGACGGGTCGCCCAGCACACCGGACGCGCCTCGTTCTCGAAGAACTACTTCGAGGCGGCGGGGATCGAGGCGATCAGCAACTCCGGGTTCTCCGACCCCGCGGCGATGGCCGCCGCCTTCAAGGACAGCGGCGCCGAGATCGCCATCCTGTGCGGCAGCGACGACCAGTACGCCGAGCAGGTGGCCGACTTCGCGCCGGCCCTGAAATCGGCCGGGTGTCGAATCCTGTTCGTGGCCGGGCGGCCCGGCGACCGCGAGGACGCCGACCGGGCGGCCGGCGTCGACCGCTTCATCGCCCTCGGCGACGACCTTCTGGCCACCCTGACGCAAACCCTTCGCGACCTGGGAGTGCTGCCGTCATGACCGCGATCCCCGATTTCACCACCGTCGCCTGGCAGCCGCCGGGCGACTCCCCGGCGCCGCAGGGCGACGTCTGGATGGCGCCGGAAGGCGTTCCGGTGAAGCCGTTCTACACCGCCGACGACATCGCCGGACTCGACTTCCTGCACACCTGGCCGGGCCTGCCGCCGTTCCTGCGCGGCCCCTACCCCACCATGTACACCCAGCGCCCCTGGACGATTCGCCAGTACGCCGGATTCTCCACCGCCGAGGATTCCAACGCCTTCTACCGGCGCAACCTCGCGGCCGGCCAGAAAGGCCTGTCGGTGGCGTTCGACCTGGCCACCCACCGCGGCTACGATTCCGATCATCCGCGGGTGATCGGCGACGTCGGCATGGCCGGAGTGGCGATCGATTCGATCTACGACATGCGGATTCTGTTCGACGGCATTCCGCTCGACAAGATGAGCGTGTCGATGACCATGAACGGCGCCGTTCTGCCGGTCCTGGCCCTCTACATCGTGGCGGCCGAGGAGCAGGGGGTGCCCCACGACCAACTCTCGGGGACCATCCAGAACGACATCCTCAAGGAGTTCATGGTCCGCAACACCTACATCTACCCGCCCTCCCCGAGCATGCGGATCATCTCCGACATCTTCGCCTTCACGTCGAAGAACATGCCGCGCTACAACTCGATCTCCATCTCCGGCTATCACATGCAGGAGGCGGGCGCCACCAACGACCTGGAACTGGCCTACACCCTGGCCGACGGCGTGCAGTACATCCGGGCCGGGGTCGCCGCCGGACTCAACGTGGACGCCTTCGCGCCGCGTCTGTCGTTCTTCTGGGCGATCGGCATGAATTTCTTCATGGAGGTCGCCAAGATGCGCGCCGCGCGGCTGCTGTGGGCGAAGCTGGTCAAGGAGTTCGACCCGCAAAACGACAAGTCGCTGTCGCTGCGCACCCATTCACAGACCTCCGGCTGGTCGCTCCTCGCGCAGGACGTCTACAACAACGTCACCCGCACCTCCATCGAGGCGATGGCGGCGACCCAGGGCCACACCCAGTCGCTGCACACCAACGCGTTCGACGAGGCGCTCGCCCTGCCGACCGACAATTCGGCCCGCATCGCCCGCAACACCCAGCTCTACCTGGCCCAGGAGTCCGGCACCTGCCGGGTGATCGATCCCTGGGGCGGCAGCTATTTCGTCGAACGCCTGACCCACGATCTGGCGGCCCGCGCCTGGACCCACATCCAGGAAGTCGAGGCGCAGGGCGGCATGGCCAAGGCGATCGAGGCCGGCATTCCGAAGCTGCGCATCGAGGAGGCCTCGGCGCGCACCCAGGCACGGATCGACTCCGGCCGCCAGACGGTGGTCGGACTCAACCTCCATCAACTCGAGGAGTCGGAATCCATCGACGTGCTGAAGGTCGACAACTCGGCGGTTCGCGGCGCGCAGATCGACAAGCTCGACCGGCTGCGCAAGGAGCGCGACCACCACGCCGTCGCGCAGGCCCTGGAGGCGCTCACCAACGGCGCCGACGGCGACGGCAATTTGCTCGAACTGGCGGTCCAGGCGGCGCGCGCGAAGTGCACCGTCGGCGAGATTTCGGATGCCCTGGAGAAGGTTTTCGGGAGGCACAAGGCGGTGATCAAGGCGATTTCCGGTGTTTACGGCGGCGAGGTGGGCCACGGCACCAACATCGATGAGGTCCGCAAGAAGATCGAGACCTTCGAGGCCCGCGAGGGTCGGCGACCGCGCATCCTGGTCGCCAAGATGGGCCAGGACGGCCACGACAGGGGGCAGAAGGTGATCGCCTCGGCGTTCGCCGACCTGGGCTTCGACGTCGACATCGGGCCTCTGTTCCAGACCCCGGAGGAGGTCGCCCGCCAGGCGGTCGAGAACGACGTCCACGTGGTCGCCGCGTCGTCCCTGGCGGCCGGCCACCTTACCCTTGTGCCCAACCTGCGCGAGCAATTGTCCATGCTCGACCGCGACGACATCATGACGGTGGTCGGCGGGGTGATTCCGCCGCAGGACTTCGAGGCCCTCTACGCGGCCGGCGCCCAGGCGATCTATCCGCCCGGCACGGTGATCGCCGACGCCGCGCTGGAGTTGCTCGACAAGCTCGGCGAGGCGCTGGAACACTAGGCGGCGACGCAACGGCCGGCCTCGTCGTTCAAGGCCCGATGCGCGGGCATGTCGGACGGAGCCGGCCTGGACAACATGGAGGAATGAGCTTTTTCAGGCTTGCGCCGCCCTCGTCCCGGGGCGTGGGCGCGGCGAGCCTCGAAGGGCGCCCCCAATCGCGGGGTCAGTCCGCCTTCGGAATCGCAATCGAGACCCCGGCGCGGGAATGGTGTGTTGGCGTCCGATGGCCGTCGCCCCCGCGCGGCGAGTCCGCCGGACGGCGTTTCCCGCGTCCCGGCGCTCTCCCTCGGGGAGCTACGGTCGATCGAACCATGGAGAGTTTCGAACCATGTCCGTGTCCATCGATTCCAGTCAGCCGAGGCATACGCCGCCGCCGGTGATGAAGCGCCGCAAGGTGTCCGTGGACCAAATGGCGGCCGGAATCCGGGACCGCAACGCGACCCTTCTGGCACGCGCCATCACCCTGGTCGAGAGCACCAATTCGGGCCACCGGACGCAGGCGCGCGAGCTTCTGCAAGCGCTGCTGCCGGAAACCGGCCACGCCCACCGAATCGGGGTAACCGGAGTGCCGGGAGTCGGCAAGAGCACCGCCATCGAGGCGTTCGGCCGTTTCCTGACCCAGCGCGGCCATCGGGTCGCGGTGCTCGCCGTGGATCCGTCGTCCAGCCGCTCCGGCGGCTCGATCCTCGGCGACAAGACACGGATGGAGGGCCTGGCCTCCGATCCCAACGCCTTCATCCGGCCATCGCCGTCGGCCGGCACCCTGGGCGGCGTGGCGCGGGCGACGCGCGAGACCATGCTGCTCTGCGAAGCGGCGGGCTACGACGTGATCCTGGTCGAGACGGTCGGAGTCGGGCAGTCGGAAACCGTGGTCGCCGACATGGTCGACGTGTTCCTGGTCCTGATGCTGCCGGGGGCCGGCGATGAGTTGCAGGGTCTCAAGAAGGGCATCCTGGAACTGGCGGACGTGATCGCCATCAACAAGGCGGACGGCGACAACAAGCTGCGCGCCGCCCAGGCGGCCCGCGAATACCGCTCGGCCCTGCACATCATGACTCCGGGCTCGCCGGTCTGGTCGCCCCGCGTCCTGACCATGAGCGCCGCCACCGGCGAAAGCCTGGACAAGCTTTGGGAAACCCTCCGGGAGCACCACGCGGCCCTCGACGCGGCGGGCGAACTGGAAGCCAAGCGGTGCGGCCAGCGGCTGCGCTGGATGTGGTCGATGGTGGAGGACAGCCTGCTCGACGCCCTGCGCGCGCATCCCCGGGTCGGCGGCGTGGTCGCCGAGGTGGAGGCCGGAGTCAGCAACGGCACCGTGGACCCGACGCTGGCCGGGCAACGCATTCTTTCCGCCTTCCTGATCGACGATGGGCGGGCCGCCGCCTGTTAGCGATTCGGGAGAGCGGCTTTTCGGGACTCGCGACGACCCTCTTGCATAACGCCCGGCGGTCCGCAATATCCAGGGAAACCGGAGAACCGCCCTTCATGACCGTGCCCGCGCCCAATCCCGTGCTGATCCTGTTCGCCCATCCCGACCCCGCCACCTCGCGCATCAACCGGGCGATGGTCGCGGCGGTGCGCGGCCTCGACGCCGTCACCGTGCGCGATCTTTACGCGGTCTATCCGGATTTCCACATCGACGTGCGCCATGAACAGGAGCTGTGCAACACCCACCAGGTGCTGGTGTTTCAACATCCGTTCCACTGGTACAGTTGCCCGGCCCTTCTCAAGCTGTGGATCGACGAGGTCCTGACCTACGGATGGGCCTACGGGGCACAGGCCGAGGGGCTGCGCAGCAAGCGTCTGCTGTCGGCCATTTCGACCGGCGGCTCGGCCCAGGCCTACACGCCCGAGGGCTATCACGGCCGCAGCCTGGACGCCCTGCTCGCGCCGTTCGACCAGGCGGCCCGCCTATGCGGCATGTCCTATCTGCCGCCGTTCGCGTTCCATGCCGCGCGGCGCGCCTCCGACGAGGCCATCACCCGTCACGCCGAGGCCTATCGGCGGCATGTCATCGCCCTGCGCGACGGCGTGGAGTGATCACATGGACTGGCACGGCCCCCTGCCCAGCGCCTTCGTGTTCCTCGCCGCGGCGGTGATCGTGGTGCCGCTGGCCCGCCGGGTCGGCCTCGGCTCGGTGCTCGGCTACCTGCTGGCCGGCGTGGCCATCGGGCCGTTCGGGCTGGCCCTGGTGGCCGACCCGGAGGCGGTGCTGCATTTCGCCGAGTTCGGGGTGGTGATGATGCTGTTCCTGATTGGGCTCGAACTCAAGCCGACCACCCTGTGGCGGTTGCGGCAGCGCATTCTCGGCATGGGCGGCGCGCAGGTCTCGGTCACCATCGCCGCCCTGGTGGCCGCCGGCCATCTTCTCGGCCTCTCCTGGACCGAGGCGCTGGTGGTCGGCATGGCGCTGTCCCTGTCGTCGACCGCCATCGCCCTGCAAATCCTCAACGAGCGCGGCCTGATGCCGACCCGGATCGGCGAGAGCGGATTCGCCGTGCTGCTGTTCCAGGACGTGGCGGTGATCCCGATGCTGGCGGTATTGCCGCTGCTCGGCGGCGGGACGCTCAACGGCGGCGAGCCGGACTGGCTCCAGGCCGCGTTGATGATCGGCGCGGTGGCGGCGATTCCGCTGGCCGGACACTATCTGTTGCGGCCACTGTTCCGGATCGTGGCGCTCAGCGGCGTGCGCGAGATCTTCACCGCGCTGTCGCTGCTGCTGGTGGTCGGCATCGCCCTGCTGATGCAGGCGATCGGCCTGTCGGCGGCGCTCGGTACCTTCCTGGCCGGGGTGGTGCTCGCCGAATCCGAATACCGGCACGCCCTGGAAACCGACATCGAGCCGTTCAAGGGCCTCCTGCT
>JANQIL010000166.1 GCA_028282245.1 Magnetospira sp. | reverse complement strand
CGGTCTGGCCTCCGGCATGGCGCTGCCGATGGCGGTGGCTGCCGGCGTCGGCGGCCCGCACTGGGTGATCGGCCGCATGATCAGGAAACGCCTCGCCCGCTTCAATGCCATCTTCGCCGACGCCATCGATCTCATTGTGCGCGGGCTGCGCTCCGGCCTGCCGGTGAGCGAATCCATCGGTGCCGTCGGCCGCGAGATGGCCGACCCGGTGGGGGTCGAGTTCCGCGCCGTGTTCGACGCCATGAAGTTCGGCCGCACGCTGGAGGACGCGCTGTGGGACGCCGCCCGGCGCCTGGACACGGCGGAGTTCAAGTTCTTCGTCATCAGCCTGTCGGTGCAGAAGGAGACCGGCGGCAACCTGGCGGAGACTCTGGCCAATCTGTCCGGCATCCTGCGCCAGCGCCGGCAGATGCGGCTCAAGATAAAGGCCATGTCTTCCGAGGCGCGGGCCAGCGCCATGATCCTCGGCTCGCTGCCGTTCATCATGTTCGCCCTGCTGTCGGCCTTGAACTGGGAGTACCAGTCGACCCTGTTCGTCGATCCGCGCGGGGTGATCCTGCTCGCCGTGGGGATGGGAAGCCTGCTGCTCGGCATCCTGGTGATGGCCAAACTGGTGAGCTTCGAGATATGAACGGCCTCGACTCCTACCTGCCGGTGCCCGCCGCCGACCTCATCGCGCTCGCCGCAGGGACCGCCGCCTTCGTCAGCGTGGTCGGGGTGTGGAACGCGCTGCGGGTCGGTGATCCGGTCGGGCGCCGGGTGAAGGCGCTGAAGAAGCACCGGGAGGCGCTCAAATCGGGGATCGCCCTCCGGCCGGGGCGGGCGGAGCGGGCGCGGAAGGCCAACGCCGTCGGCTTCATGCGCCGGGTGGTCGGCCGCCTGCGCCTGCAGGGCACCCAGGAGGCGGACAGGATGGCGGCCAAGCTGTCGGCGGCCGGATGGCGCTCCAAGGATGCCCTGGTGGTGTACCTGTTCTTCAAGCTGGCGCTGCCGTTCCTGGTCGGCGGCCTGGCGGCCTTCGTCATCTACGGCCTCGAGCCCTGGGACATGCCGCCCATGGCGAAGCTGTTCGTCGCCCTGCTGACCACGCTTGTCGGCGCCTACGCGCCCGAGATCGTCGTCCGAAACGCCGCCGACCGGCGCCGCAAGTCCATGCGTAGGGGCCTGCCGGACGGTCTCGACCTGCTGGTCATCTGTGCCGAGGCCGGCCTCAGCCTGGACGCCGCCCTGACCCGGGTGGCGGGGGAGATGCGCCAGGCATCGCCCGAACTGTCGGAGGAGTTGGGGATCACGGCGACC
The DNA here is from genome assembly GCA_028282245.1 of Magnetospira sp. Lineage (GTDB taxonomy): Bacteria > Pseudomonadota > Alphaproteobacteria > Rhodospirillales > Magnetospiraceae > JANQGL01. The sequence continues at coordinate 5,738 of JANQIL010000166.1, read as the reverse complement.
GAACTCGGTTTCCTGCCCGAGCGGCGCAAGGCCCTGGAGAACCTGTCGGCACGCACCGGGATGGAGCAGGTCCGCGGAGTGGTGAACACCCTGCTGCAGACCGAGAAGTACGGCACGCCATTGTCCCAGAGCCTGCGCGTCCTGGCGTCGGAATTCCGCAACGAGCGGATGATGAAGGCGGAGGAGAAGGCGGCCAAGCTGCCCGCCACCCTGACCATCCCGCTGATCATGTTCATCCTGCCGACCCTGTTCATCGTCCTGCTCGGACCGGCGGTCCTGCAGGCGCTCGACGCATTCAAGGGGATTCAATGATGCGATTTTTTCTCACGACAAGACCGGATCCGGTGTCGCGCTGTCGGGGTTGCGCGGCCCGGGGGCGCCGGGGGGCGAGGGGTCTCCCTCCGGCGCCTCTTCAACCTCCGCCCCCTCGAATGAGGCGCGAGATGGGTCCCTTGCCGATGGGCCTGGTGGCCCGCCTATTCGCCGCCGATCCCGAGCACCGCCGCCGCCCGTTCGCCGGGGGGCAGGGCCTGAAGGCTGCGGTAGTAGTCGAGGTTGCGGCGCACGTCTGCGGCGGGAAGCACCGTGCCGGCCACCGCTGCCGCGGCCGCCATGTCCCCGGACAGGCCATGGATCAGGGCCAGGTTGAGGCGTACGGCGGGGCTCGCCCCCGGTCCCTCGGCGATCGGCGCCAGGGTGCGCACGGCCTCGGCGAATTCGCCGCCGAGGGCCATGGACAGGGCCAGGTTGTTGCGCAAAGAGGCGTCGTCCGGCGCCCGTTCCAGGCCGTTCACATAGGCGGTCTGCGCCCGGTCGTGCGCGGCCATCAGGTCGTACGCCACGCCGAGGCCGTTCCAGGCCCGGGTGTCGTCCGGCCGCGTCCGGGCCAGGGTCTCGAAGTGAGCCAGGGCTTCCGCCGGTTTTCCCTGGGCGATCAGCGCCTTGCCGAGACCGAGCCGGGCCGCCGCGTTGCCGGGCACGAGATCGAGGACCCGGGCGTAGGCCGCGGCCGACTGATCCGTCGCCCCGAGGGCGGCGCTCACCGCGCCCAGTTCGAGCAACGGCACCGGATCGTTGGGCGCCATGCGGTGCGCTCTTCGATACATGCCCAGGGCGGTCGCCAGGTCGCCGCCGTCGCGCGTGGTCTTCGCCACCCGCAGGATCTGGGCCAGCCGCGCCCGGGAGTCCTCCGCGGCGCGCTCCTCCGCCGTCGGCACCGGTTCCCCGCACCCGCCGAGAAGCCCGACCGATGCCCCTAACCAAAGGAAAAACGCAAATGGATGCAAAGACATGTTCCGAAACGGGATCGCTTGCGGTTGGCGGTCATCCCCCTTATACAGGAATCGGTGCCGGGTTCCAGGCGGATCGGCCGGCTGCGGAGGGTGGATTGAAGGACCAGTATCTCGACCTGACCAAGCTCATCGAGCGCCTGCACCGGCGTTTCCTCGACGTGCTGCGCACCGAGTTGAACCGCTTGGGGATCAAGGAGATCAACGGAGTCCAGGCGCTGCTCCTGGCCAATATCGGCGGCGACGAGATCGTCATCCGCGACCTGGTGGAGCGCGGCTACTACCAGGGCTCCAACGTCTCCTACAACATCAAGAAATTGGTCGATTTCGGCTACCTGGAGCAGGAGCGGGTGGAGCACGACCGGCGCTCGGTGCGGGTGCGCCTGACCGACAAGGCGCGCGACCTGGTGGCCAAGGTCAACGATCTGGAAGAGCGCAATGCCGCCGCCCTGGAACAGGAAGGCCTCGATCCGGAGGAAGTGCGGGCGGCCTTCAAGACCCTACGGCGCCTGGAGCGGACCTGGGCCGACTACATCCAGTACGGGGACTTCTGAGCGCCGCCGCGGAGACCGTCTATTTCCGCTTGTTCTCCAGCATCTCGACGTTCTTGCCGCGGCCGATCACCAACACGTCGCACAGGTTGATGAACAGGCCGGAATCGACCACCCCGGTGATCAGCTTCAGTTTCTCCGCCATGGCATAGGGGGCGATGATCTCGCCCATGGTGCAGTCGAGAATGTAGTTGCCGTTGTCGGTGACGTAGGGTTGGCCGTAGTCCGTCATGCGCATGGTGTAGTCGATGCCGACTGCCTTGAACTTGCGCTCCACCTGCTGGAATCCGAACTTGATGATCTCCACCGGCAGGGGGAAGGATCCGAGATTCTCCACCTGCTTCGAGGAATCGACGAGGATCACCACGCGGTCGGCGGCAGAGGCGACGATCTTTTCGCGCATCAAGGCGCCACCGCCGCCCTTGATCATGTTGAAATCGGTATCGACCTCGTCGGCGCCGTCGAAGGCCAGGTCGAGCTTTTCCACAGAGGCGAAGTCCAGCAGCTCGATTCCCTGTTCCCGGCAGACCACGGACGTCCGCTCCGAGGTGGGGATGCCTTGAACTTTGAGCCCCTTCTTGACCCTAGCGCCCAGGGACTCCAGAAAATAGTTGATCGTCGAGCCCGTGCCGAGCCCGATCTTCATGCCGTCCTCGACCATCTCAGCCGCGGCCGCGGCCGCAATCTGCTTCTCCTGGTCCAGTTTTTTCTTGCTCATCGCATTCACCCCCTACCCGATACTCCGGCCGGCGATCAGTCTACAAAAGCGCGGCAGTTTGCAATAGGCCAATTTCCGGAATCAATGCAAGGGCCTACACAAATCTGCTGGTTCGCGGAGAAAGGGAATGTGCCATAATCCGGCTCCGCTGCGGCGAAGGAAGGGGGAACGGTGGCCGGATATCGCGAACTGATGAGAAACAGGATCATCCTGGGGATGGCGGCCATCCTGGTGCTCGGCTTCGTGGCAACCAGCGTGGCGAGCTTCCTGGTGTCGCGCGAGACCATCCGGGAGTCGATCCTGCAGAACGAACTGCCGCTGACGTCCGACAACATTTATTCCGAAATACAGAAGGACCTCATCAGGCCGGTCTTCGTATCCTCGGTGATGGCGGCCGACACCTTCCTGCGCGACTGGGCGCTCGCCGGCGAGGGGAACGTGGACAAGGTGGTCAAATACCTGCGGGAGATCCAGCACGAATACGACGCGGTCACCGCCTTTTTCATTTCCGAACGCACCCGCAACTACTACCACCCCAAGGGCATCGTCCAGCGGGTCAGGCCGGACGACCCGGAGGACGTCTGGTATTTCAGGGCGCGGGACCTGAAGGACCCCTACGAGGTCAACGTCGATATCGACCATGCCAACAACCGGGCCTGGACGATCTTCATCAATTACCGGGTATTGGACTACGACGGCAGGTTCATCGGCGTCACGGGCGTCGGGTTGACCGCCGGCTCCGTGCGCGATCTGATCGACGGGTATCGCAAGAAGTTCGGCCGGACCGTCTACTTCCTGGACGTGTCCGGCGCCGTCCAGTCCCTGGACGGCAGCGGCAGTCCCGCCGGACAGGTCGGCTACATGCCCGGTTTCGAGACCATCCGCGACCAGGTGGTGTCGGTCGACAACGGGTCGTTCTCCTACGACTCCCCGGGCGGACGGTACCTGGTCAATTCCCGATTCATCCCGGAGCTCAACTGGTTCCTGGTCGTCGAGCAAGAGGAGCGGGTGGTCACCTCGAACATCCGGCGGACCCTGGTTGTCAACCTCGCCGTGTGCGGGATCATCGTCTCGGTCGTCCTGGCCGGCGTGGGGGCGACATTCGGCGCCTATCGCAAACGTCTGGTGCAGCTCGCGACCCACGACGAGCTGACGGGACTATTCAACCGCCGGGCCTTCCGACCTATGCTCGAGCAGGCCATGGCGGAGGCCGACCGGACCGGCGAGTCCCTGAGCGTGATCCTGTTCGACATCGACCTGTTCAAGAAGATCAATGACGTGCACGGGCACCAGATCGGGGACGACGTGATCCGTGTGGTCGGCGAGGGAGCCCGCCGAGCCATCCGGACCGCCGATACCCTGTGCCGGTGGGGCGGCGAGGAATTCCTCATCCTGCTGCGCCGCTGCTCCCTGCCGGATGCGGTGGAGGTGGCCGACAAGGTGCGCGAGGAGATTGCCGGCGAAACGGTCGACGGGGTGTCGGCGACCGTCAGCCTCGGCGCGTCCAGCCATCGCCGGGGAGAGCTTCCGGAAGCCTTCCTGGCACGAGTCGATCAGGCGATGTACATGGCCAAGAGAGACGGACGCAACACGGTCCGGTCGCTATAGGCGTAAGGTCTTCGGGAATTGTCCGCTCGGTCCGAACCGAGGAGACCGATGCTGCCGAAGCATCCGTTTCAAAGGCAAGGAGCGAAAGGCCAGGCCCCATGAGAACGGCGTCGATTGATCGCACGAGGCACTCACTTCCCGCCTGACAGCCGCGCGGGAATCGTGCCATCCTGGCGGCCATGAGCCACGCCGATTTCGTTCACCTGCGCGTCCACACCGCCTATTCCCTGTCCGAGGGGGCGATCAAGGTGAAGGACCTGCCCGAGCTGTGCCGCGGGCACCGCATGCCGGCCACGGCGATCACCGACACCAACAACCTGTTCGGGGCGATGGAGTTCTCCGGCACCCTGGCCGGGGCGGGGGTGCAGCCGATCATCGGCTGCCAACTGGGCGTGACTCCGGAGACGGCCGAGGTCCGCCCGACAGCGCAGGGAAACGCCCGGCTCGAGCCCGCGCCGGTGGTCTTGCTGTGTCAGAACCAAGGCGGCTACCGGAACCTGCTGAAACTCGCCAGCAAGGCCTATCTTGCAACCGAACCCGGCGACGATCCCCACGTCACCATCGTCGACCTGGAGGCGCGCGGGGAGGGGCTGATCTGCCTGACCGGCGGCGCCGACGGGCCGCTGGGACGGCCCTTGGCGGGCGGGCAGGTGGAACAGGCGGAGTCGATTTTGTCCCGCCTGATCAAGGCCTTCCCCGGCCGGCTTTATGTGGAGATTCAACGTCACGGACTGGAGGACGAGAAGCGGATCGAGCCTCACCTGATCGACCTCGCCGATCGGCACGGCCTGCCGCTGGTGGCCACCAACGACGTCTATTTCGCGGATGCGGAGATGTTCGAGGCGCACGACGCCCTGCTCTGCGTCGCCGAGGGCACCTACGTCTCGGTCGCCGAGCGACGGCGCCTGACGCCGGAGCACAGGTTCAAGTCACCCGAGGAGATACGGCGGCTGTTCTCGGACCTGCCCGAGGCCGTCGACAACACCCTTGCCGTCGCCCGCCGCTGCGCCTTCATGGTCGAGAAGATCGATCCGATCCTGCCGCCCTACGACAGCGGTGCGGGACGCGGCGAGGAGGAGGAACTGCGCGCCCAGTCCTTCGCCGGACTGGACAAGCGCCTGGAGGCTTCGGTCTACACGCCCGGCATGAGCGAGGGGGAGAAGGCCGTCGCCGCCAAACCCTACCGGGAGCGGGTCGACTACGAGCTCGGCGTGATCAACCAGATGGGCTTTCCCGGCTATTTCCTGATCGTCGCCGACTTCATCCAGTGGGCCAAGCAGCGCGGCATCCCGGTCGGCCCGGGCCGCGGCTCCGGTGCCGGGTCGGCCGTCGCCTGGGCGCTGACCATCACCGACCTGGATCCGCTGCGGTTCGGTCTGCTGTTCGAGCGCTTCCTCAATCCGGAGCGGGTGTCCATGCCCGACTTCGACATCGACTTCTGCCAGGACCGACGGGAAGAAGTGATCCATTACGTCCAGGAGAAGTATGGCCGCGACCGCGTCGCCCAGATCATCACGTTCGGTGCGCTCCTCTCAAAGATGGCCGTGCGCGACGTGGGCCGCGTCCTCCAGA
>JANQIL010000095.1 GCA_028282245.1 Magnetospira sp. | reverse complement strand
ATGAGTCCCATCCGTTGGCTGAATCGAACCACCAGATCAATAGCTTAGTGGATCGAATCCGTCGCGTGACGGGCCGGGGTCACGTGGAATCGCGCGACGTCATGGCTGCACGGTGACGCGATAGGTCAACACCGCCTCGCCCTTCGGCGGCACGGTGACCGTCCAGACCGCCATGTTGGCGCGCCGCTCGTGCGGTTGGCTCTCGTCGAGAATCGACCATTCGCCGGGCAACGTTTCCTCGATCCGCACCTCGGCCGGCTTGTCGCCGCCGTTGGCGAGGGTCAGCCGGTGCGCCGATTCCGATTCGCGGCGCTTGCGGTCCCGCCACTCGAAGGCCGTCTGCTCGCGGTAAAGGGTCACGTCGAAGGCCTGGCCGAGGGTCAGGGTCACCTCGCCGTTTTCCGGCACGTCCGGCATCCTGTCCTCGCCGACGAATTGCAGGCGGCCTTTCGAATCGGGCTGGTAGATGCGCGCCGTGCCGGCCGGAAGCGGCAGGCCGGGGTTGTCCTTCCAGTTGCGGAAGGTCAGGCGGGCGGCGGGGTGAATCGGTCCCTGGCGGCCCCGCTGGAGGCCGTGAACAAGACCCCCGGAAACGATCACCAGATCACGGGCCGCCTCGATGTCGCGCGCCGACAGCAGCGCCACCTGCTTGCTCTGTTTATCCTTGAGGGTCACCTGTCGGCCCAGGTCGTAAAGGTGAAAGGCGGCCAGACTCTCGCGCCGGGGCATGCCCCCGTCGGCCATCGGCGCGGCGGACATCAACGCGCGCTCCATCTTCATCGTCGGCGGGCTTGAATCCCGCCGCACCGATCCGGCGACCAGTTGCAGGTCGGCCGCCGGGAAATCGGCGCCGCTTCGGTTGGTCACCGTGGCCCAGCCATCCAGATCCAGGCGGTCGCCGTCCACGGTCAGCACGACCGTGTAGTCGGCCTGCCAGTCCAGCCCCTCGGTCAGGTAGGCGAGGTCGACCGGGCGCGGTCCGTCGGCCGTGGCGCGCAGGGTGGCGAGCAGGGTCGGGCGTGGCCGCAGACCGTCGGGCAGGCGGTCGTGGACCAGAATCCCCGGCGGTTCCGACCACACCTTGCCGTCGATCTCGATGATCGGGCCGCTGGCCGTGCCCAGCACCCGGCCGCGCCGGACGGTCTGCCCGCCGGTTTCGGAATCGACCGTCACCACGTCGACCTCGTGGCCCTCGGCCGCGGCCAGAAGGGACTGCGCGGAAATCGTCTCGAACTCGAAATCGCGTTCCAGTACCCGCAGGTCGCGACCGCCGACCCGCGCGCTGGCCGGAATCATGCGAGCCGCCACGTCCTCGAAGGCGAGCCGGCTCTCGCCCTCCGGCAGGTCGACCCGACGGCGATCGCGCACCAGGGCCAGGCCGTTGGTGTAGACGGTCACCCCCAGGGCGGCGCGGTCGTCCGCTCCGGCGACGCGCTCCTCGGCCGCGTCGGCCGGCGGATGAATCAGGGCACTCAAAAGAACAAAAAAGAACGGACCGGCGAGGAATCGCATGACAGACCTCCAATTGTGCGGCGCACGGTTTGCGTTTCCGGATCAGGTCGGGCAATCTTGGGCGCCCAATATGGTCTAACTTTGACCTGAACGAAATGACATCGCACATCGACATCGTTGTATCGCTGATCACGGTCGGTCTGGTCATTGCCCTGGGCGGCCTGCTGGCCGCCTGGATGAACGGCCGCGCCCTGCGTCAACGGCTGAACCAGGTGCTCGACGACACCGATCGCGCCATCGATCGCCTGTACGGCGAGTTGCAGGACGCCGAGACGGAACTCACGGAGGCCCGGGCGCGTCTCGAATCGCACGCCGCCGAACGGGCCGCGGCACTGGCCAGACTGGACGTCGCGGAGGCGGCGCGCGACGCCGCCCAACGGGACCGCGACGCGGCCGGCGAACGGGCCGAGGCGGCGACCGAGGCGGCCCGCGAGGCCGAGAAGGTGGCCGCCCTCAGGTCCCAGGAGGCCGAGGAGATGCGGCTCCGCATGACCGACTGGGAGCGGGCCCGCAGCGAGAGCCTGGACGCCGCCCGCTCGGCCGTCCTGGAAACCGCGCAGCAGGTGTCCAGCAAGCTGATCACCGATCACCGCCGGGAGTCCGAGGCGGCGCGCCGGGATACCGCCGAGCGCATTACCCGGGTCACCCACGATCTGGTGGGCCAGATGCAGGCCATGGCCTCCAGTCTGGTCGAACTCAGGACCGTGGTCGGCGATCAAGGGGGCACCCTGGATACCGTGTGGCGGGCCCTGACCAGTCCCGGCGGGGCCGGCTATTACGCGGAGATCGGCCTGGAGAACACGCTCACCTCGTTCGGTCTCGGCAAGGGCCGCGACTTCGTGATGCAGTACGCCGTGAGCGGCGAGGGGGTACGCCCCGACGCCGTGGTGTTCCTGCCCGGCGACACGGTTCTGGTGATCGACGCCAAGGCGTCCAAGTTCCTGCTCGAACTGGCCGAGGTCGAGGGCTCGGAACGCGAGGACGCGGTGCGTCGGGACTTGGCGCGCAGCATGAACGAGCACTTGCGCCAGCTTTCGGGCAAGAATTACAAGTCGGCGGTCTTCAAGAGCTGGCACGACAACGGGCGCGAAGACCCGGTGCGCCGCATGCTGAGCATCATGTACCTCCCCAACGAGGGGGCAGTGGAAAAGGTCGGTCAGGCCGATCCCGACTTCGTCCGCAAGGCGGCGCAATTCGACATCACGGTGGCCGGACCGACCGCGCTGGCCAGTCTGGTCGCCTTCGCGCGGATCGAGATCGAACTGGAACGGCAGACCGAGAACCACGCCAGGATCATCGAGGGCACCCAGCTTCTGATGGATGCCATCGGCACCTTCCTCGAACACGCCAAGACCATGGGCGGCGGCTTGCAGACATCGGCCGCCGCCTACGTGCGGTTCGCCAAGTCCCTCAACAGCACCCTGCTGCCGCGCATCCGCCGCCTCAACCGGCTGGGCGTCCGGCCGTCGCGCAGCAAACCCCTGCCGACCCATTTCCAGCCGTTCGAGCTGGTCACCATCGAACAGGACGGAGCCGACGTCGCGCTCGACGCCGACGAGCGGCTGGTCGCCCTTGAGGCCGAGACGCGGCCGGCGCCGGAAACGGGCGCCGAGACGGGCGGGGTCGTGGCCGACGAACCGACCGTCGAAGGCCAGCCGCCGGCGATCCCCGACGAGACGCCCGAACCGGAACGCGAATCCGAATCGACCCCGTGTCCCGACCCGGCACCGGACATCGTCGAACCGGAACCGGAATCCGAGGGTCCGCCAGAACGAGAGGCCGGGACGGAGGACGCACCTTCCGAGGAGCCGATGCCGGACGACGACAGGCAACCGCCCGAGCCCCTGCCCGGAGACCGCGACGGCCCGTTGATGGTCGAATTGCCGTCGGACGACGTTGCTCCGCCGGACGACGCAGAGCCGGAACCGTCGGAGGACCCGCAACCGGCGGCCGAGAACTATCGGCGCCGCTACGGGCAGGGCGACGGCGGAGCCAGCGACGTCGAGGGCCCGCGCCTCGTCGAGATGCCGGACGACGGCCCGCCCGGCGAGAGACCCCGGCGATGACCCTCGACGATCCGACGATCCGCATCGCCGATCCGACCGAGGACCAGTTCGCGGCCATCGAATGCCTGATCGTCGGCGCGTTCAGCAAGGCCATCGCCGATCACTACGACGACGAGGGACAGACCACCTTCCTCGCCCACGTGGACGCCCGGGTGATGTCCAGCCGGGTGACGAGCGGCCATCTGGCGCGGGTGGCGCTGCTTGGCGCGTCGCCGGTCGGCTACGTGGAGGCGCGCCCGGACGGCCACCTGTCGTTGCTGTTCGTGGACGTGCGCCATCAGGCGCGCGGCCTCGGCCGCCGCCTGTTCGACGTCATCCGCGAGGCCGGCGGCTGGCGCCGGATGACGGTCGACGCGGCGCCGGTGTCGGCGCGGATCTATTCGGCCCTCGGATTCAGGACCACCGGCCCCGAGGTGATCAGCCGGGGCATCGTGACCGTGCCGATGCTCTGGGTGCCGGCCGCCTGAGCAGCGGCCGCGCGGCTTCTGGACAGCCCCCATGCGCCCTGCTACGGTCGCCCCGCCATGGCCATTGCGAGAGACCTCGCGGACCGGACCGAGGATCTCCCGTCCGATTCGCATCGCCGCGACATCCGGACCATGTTCGACATGGTGGCGGCGCGCTACGACCTCATGAACGACCTGATGAGTTTCGGCGTTCACCGCCTTTGGAAGACCCGGCTGGCCGACCTCGTCGGGTCGGGGCCGGGCGATGCCCTGGACCTCGCCGGCGGCACCGGCGACATCGCCCGCCGATTGGCCGGGCGCGGCTGGACGGTCACCGTGTGCGACCCGTCGGACCGCATGATGGCGGCCGGGCGGGCGCGCGATCCGAACGACCTGCGCTGGGTGGCCGGCTTCGCCGAGGCCCTGCCCTTCGCCGACTCCAGCCTCGACCTGATCAGCATCGGGTTCGGCCTGCGCAACGTCACCGAACGCGCGTTGGGGCTGGCCGAGACGTGGCGCGTGCTGCGCCCCGGCGGACGTCTGTTGTGCCTGGAATTCAGCCGCGCCGATTCTTGGCTGCGACCGTTCTACGATCCCTATTCACGTTACGTCATCCCGCGCCTGGGCGCCCTGGTGGCCGGACGCCCGGACGCCTACCGGTACCTCGTGGAGTCCATTCGCGCCTTTCCGGATCAGGCGTCCCTCAGGGAGATGATGCTTGGAATCGGCTTCGACGACGTAACCTATCGCAATCTCTCGTTTGGAATCGCGGCCATACATGTTGGACGGAAAATCCACTAGATTCAAAATCGCGGCGCCGCGCGGCTTCGCCCTGTGGTGGCGCGCCATCCGGCCCCGGACGCTCGCCCTGTCGATCAATCCCGTGATCGCCGGGACCACCTTTGCCTGGGCGTCCGGCGGCCCGGTGGCGCATCCCGAGGCCGGCCTCGTCGCCGCCCTGTCGGCGACCGCCATCCAGGCCGGCACCAACCTGATCAACGATGCCGCCGATTACCTCAACGGCACCGACCGGATCGAACGCTTCGGTCCGACCCGGATCACCGAGCGCGGCTGGGCGACGCCGCGTCAGGTCCTGGCCGCCGGCTATCTGGCCTTCGGCCTGGCGGTGCTGGGCGGGCTGTACCTGGCGTGGCTCGGCGGCTGGGTCATCGTCGGCCTCGGCCTCGCTTCCCTGGCGGCCGGTTACGGCTACTCGCGCGGACCCTGGCCGTTGTCGCGGACACCGTTCGGCGAGGTCTTCGTGATCCTGTTCTTCGGGATCGCGGCGGTCGCCGGAACCTATTACGTCCACGGCCTGCCGCCGACCGCGACGGTCTACGCCTGGGGTCTGCTGGTCGGATTGCCGGCCGCCGCCGTGCTGCTGGTCAACAACACCCGGGATTCGCTGAGCGATTCCCGGGCCGGCCGGCGCACCCTGGCGATCCGCATCGGGCTGCCGGGCGCGCGCCGGATCTATGGCGGTCTGATGCTGGCGCCGTTCGGCGGCCTCGCGGCGCTGACCTGGAGCGGCCTGATGCCGGTTTCGGCGCTGCTTGGCCTGATCGCCCTGCCGCCCGCCGCCGTCGCGGTCCGCCGGTTCCGCCGCACGTCGCCGGGGCCGGGCCTCAACGCCCTGCTGGGACATAGCGCGGCCGTGCAGGCCCTGTTGGTTGCCGCGACCGGATTGGGCCTGCTGCTCGGCCTCGCGGGCGACCGATACGGGATGTGGTGATGGACGTCCTTCTGCAGAGCTTTCTGCCGCTCGGTCTCGCCTTCATCATGCTGGCCATCGGCCTGGATCTGCGGCCGGCCGATTTTACCCGCCTGTTCCGCCGCCCGGCGCCGATGCTGGCCGGGTTGGTCAATCAGATGCTCCTGTTGCCCTGCATCGGCCTCGCCCTCGCCCTGACCTACGACGGCCGTCCGGAGTTCGCCGTCGGCCTGATGATCCTCGCCGCCTCGCCCGGCGGCATCACCTCGAACCTCCTGACCGTGCTGGCCGGCGGCAACGGGGCCCTGTCGGTGTCGATGACCGCCCTGACCAGCCTGATCGGCATCGTCAGCCTGCCATTGATTCTCGGTCTGTCGCAGACCCTGCTGCTCGGCGCGGCAACCCCCATCGCCATGCCCATCGAGCGGATCATGCTCGGGGTTCTGGTGATCACCGGCCTGCCGATCGCCCTCGGCATGGGCCTGCGGCTTTGGAAGCCGGCCTGGGCCGGGCGCCTGACGGGTCCGGCGCGGCGCCTGGCAACGGTCGTCTTCGCCATCATCGTGGCCGGCGCCTTCGTCGGCCAGATGGACAACATCGTGACGCACTTCATCGACATCGGGCTGCTGCTGCTGATTCTCAATCTGGCGACCATGGCCCTCGGCTGGGCCACCTCCCGGTTGCTCTCCCTTGAGCGCGCCGACGGAGTCGCGATCACCCTGGAATGCGGCCTGCAGAACGCGGCGCTGTCGATCTTCGTCGCCGTGACCCTGCTCGGCAGTCCGCCGATGGTGGTGCCGGCGATCACCTACGCCCTGATCATGAACGTCACCGCCGCCCTGTTCCTGTTCCACGCCCGGCGCGCCGCCCGGCTGTCGAACGGCGTGGATGCATGATCCATGGCGCGGGCGGTCCGTTGCAGCGTCCTGCCCTATGATATCGACCTGGTGTTCGACGTGGCGGTCGACGTGGAATCCTATCCCCGGTTCCTTCCCGACTGCAAGGCGGCCAAGGTGTTGCGCCGGGACGGCAACGTGCTGCTCTGTGACAACCTCTACGGCTGGGGGCCGCTGACCACCCATTTTCGCAGCCGCACCACGGTCAACCGCCCCGACGACATCACGGTTCGCTCGCTGGACGGCTTTCCGGTGCGGTTCCTGTTGCGCTGGGCCTTCGCGCCGCGCCCCGACGGCACCGAGGTCACCTTCGAGATGGAACTCGACCTCCCGGGACCCGGCATGAAGCGTCTTGTGCGCGGGCTCATGGACCGCAAGGCCCGGGGCATCGAGGTGGCGTTCCACCGCCGGGTGGCCGAGGTGGCGCGGCAAGCGCCGGAGCCCTGAAAACGAGAGCAAGAGGCTCGCCGCGCGACGATCGCATGGCGCCGTCTCGGCATCACGGACCGGGCCCGCGATCCCGATGCCGCGGGGACCCCGGCGGGGGCTACTCCTCGCTTGCCGGGGCCTCGCGGAAATAGGCCCACTTGTCGCGTCCGCCGCGATTCTCCAGGTGGTGGATCAGGGCCAGCACGACCCTGCGATCATAGGTCTTGCCGGCCTCGGCCATCAACCGCTCGGAAACGTCGTCCAGATCATGCCCGTCGCGCCAGGCGCGCGGGCTCAGCATTCCAACGAAGGCGTTGGCCACGGCGACCACACGGGCGGTGATCAGGATATCCTCGCCCTTCAGCCCACGCCGTCCGGACCCGTCCCAGGCCTCGCCGATCTGGCGCAGGGTCTCCACCACCGAGCCCTCGAACTCCACCTTGGCGACCATGTCGGCGCTCACCTCGACGCTGTTGACGAGCAGTTCGCGCTCGTCCGGCGTAAGGTCGGAGGTCTTGGCCAGGACCTCCTCCGGAATGTAGATCTTGCCCAGGCTCACGAGTCTGGCCGCCATGTCGACGGTCGACTGCTGGGTCTCGTCGAGCCCCATTTCGGCGGCCACCGCGCGCGCCACCTCGGCCGCCTTCAACGAGCGGTCGGCCGAATAGGGATCGCGCCGGTCGACCACCCCGACCAGGGTTTCGACAAGTTGCAGCAGGCGACGCTTGGACCGTTCGGTTTCCAGGGTCAGGTCGGTGATGTCGTCGAGAATCATCAGCGAGGCCGGCGGATAATCGCGGTCGCCGCGCAACGGCATGTGCGCGGAGCGGATCCAGCGCTTGCCGCCCCGGCCGTCGTCGAATTCCTTGACCGCGCGCTCGGCGGCGAAGTTCTGGATCACCCGGCCATTGATCTCGGCGTAGGCGCCGGCCACGACGGGTCCGGCCACCGAGGCGATGTTCTTGCCCAGCATGTCGGGGGCCGTCATCCCGGCGGCGTCGGCGGCGGTCCTGTTGGCGTAGGTATAGGTTCCCTCGATGGTCACCGCGCCGATTTCCGTCGGCTGGCTGTCGGTCACCACGCGCATGAATTTGACCATGTTCTCGAACCGCTCGGCGGCCACCTTGAAGCGGGATGCCGCCTCGGCGGCGCGCAACGAAGTGCCGTGCCGCCACACCGCCACGATGGTCACCGCGAATCCGACGACCAGCAGCACCAGGGTGGCAAGCATGGTGTTGAGACGCGAATCGATCGGCGCCATGGCCTCGTCGCGCGACACCTTGCGGATCAGCGTCCATGGCGTGCCCTCGACGGCGCGCGCGGTGATCAGGGACTCGGTGCCGGCATAATCGCGGCCGATCGCGAAGCCGCCCGGCGCGGCGATCCCGAAGGCCGCGCCCAGATCCGGGGTATCGAGGGCCAGGCTGCGGTCCAGTGGCCGGGTGCCGTCGGCCAGCGGCGACAGATAGGTGACCGCGTTGGCGTCGGCGCGCACCAGATAGGTTTCGGCGGTCGCCGCGATCTCGCCCGGCTGCTCAAGACGACGGAACAGCCCGTCGCCGACCATCCGGACGCCGATCACGACACCCAGTCCGGGTCCCTCGGGATCGTCCTGCAATCCATGGACCGGCAGCGCGAACCCGACGGTCACCGGTCCGGCCTCGGAGCGGAAGATGTCGATCAGCGTCGCCTCGCCGTTGAGGGCCGCCTCGAAGGCCGGGACCAGCGGGCCGCCGAAGGCCGGCATGCCGGGGGTCGCGGCAAGCGGCTCGCCGTTGCCGGCCAACAGGGCCAGCCCGGCCAGCCCAGGCGGTTCGACGTTGGCGATCGTGGCCGCCTCGGACGGCGGGCTGGCGAAGCCCTCGCGCTCGGCGGTGGCGACCAGGAGGTTGTACAGATAACCGGCCTGCGCCACCTCGTCGGTCACCCCGCCGCGATCCCAGTCGGCGAACGCCAGTTCGGTCAGGTAGAGTTGCAGCGATTCGTTGACCGCCAACTCGCCGACCGCCGCCAGGTTGTCCCGCACCCAGTCCTCGATCGCGGCGGTTCGGCTGTCGGCGACGATGCCGAGGCGGATCTGCCATTCCTGCATCGCCCGCTGGCGCTCGGAGTCCACATAGCGCACGGCCAGCCAGACCCCGGTCACGGACGCCAGGACGAGAATCGCCGCCGCCGCCGCGATCCGCCGTCCGAGCCGTCGCTTGTCGACCTCGTCGTCGTGACGAATCTCCGCCATGTGCAAAATCTCCCGGCGCCAAACCCGGCGATGGTAAGCGATGGGCGCCGGTTCGCCAACCGTGTCGACGGGAGTCGCAAAACGTGACGACCCGCACTTGCCGGTCGTCCGGTTCCGTGTATCTTGACCGCATGCGCAATGCTCCGGGACGATGGCTGGTGATCTGTCTGGCGGTGCTGGCGTCGCTTGGCGACGGCCCGGCCAACGCCGCCTCGGCGCGCCTGTTCGGAACCACCGAGACCCGCTCGAATAATTTCAAGCCCTTCAAGAAGTGGACGGCCGCCGTCGAGCGGACCCTGCGGGAGGCGGCCGGACGACCCGGATCGTGCCAGGAGACCAGCCTCAACGCCTGCCACTACAAGGCGTGGATGGAGTACCTCGACGAGTTGAGGGGACTCGACCCGATGGAGCAGGTCAGGAAGGTCAACCACTACATGAACCGGCAGCGCTACATCACCGACCCCAAAAACTGGGGCAAGAAGGACTATTGGGCGTCACCCGGCGAGTTCCTGAACAGACGCGGCGACTGCGAGGATTACGCGATCGCCAAGTACGTGTCGCTGAAACGCCTGGGGTTCACCGACGAACAGGTTCGATTGATCGCGGTCAAGGACCTCAACCTCAAGGTCGGCCACGCGATCCTGGGAGTATGGATGAACGACACCATCTATATCCTCGACAATCAGGTCAAGCCGGTCACCGAACACACCAGAATCCGTCACTACCAACCGGTGTTCTCGATCAATGAACCCGCCTGGTGGCGGCATCGCGGCTGAGCCGCCATTCCACCCGCCGCCGGACACGGGTCGCGGGGCGGCCGGAAACCGCCCAAGCCGCGATCCCGCCCCACCCCGGTCAAGGGACCTGTCCCCATGAGCAAGTCCGCCAAGAAGCCGGCCGTGTTCCCGAGCCGCGACGACATTCTCGAATTCATCGGCCGTCACCCGGGATCGGTGGGCAAGCGGGAGATCGCCCGCGCGTTCAAGCTCGACGCCGGACAGCGGGTGCGCCTCAAGCATGTCCTGCGCGAGTTGAAGGACGAGGGACTGCTTGGCCCGGCGCGCGGCAAGCGGCTGCGGCCGGCGGGGGCGCTGCCCGAGGTGACGGTGCTGGACATCGTCGGTCCGGACGCCGACGGCGAGCTGATGGCCCGGCCGGCCAAATGGAACGACGGCGAGGACGGTCCGCCACCCCCCGTTTACGTGGCGCCCGACAAGCGGCGCGGCGCCGCGCCCGGGCCCGGCGACCGGGTGCTGGCGCGGCTGCGTCCGGTCGACCACGGCGCCTACGAGGCGCGGATCGTCCGTCGCCTGGCCGGAGCCCCGGACACCGTGCTCGGCGTGTTCGCGGCGGCCGGCCCGCAGGGCCGCGTCCGTCCGGTCGACCGGCGCGGCGGCAAGGAGATGATCGTCGCCGCCGAGCACCGCAACGGCGCCGAGGACGGCGAACTGGTGGTCGTCCAACCGGTGCCCGGCCGGCCGTTCGGATTGCGCGCCGCCAAGGTGGTGGAATGCCTTGGCGGCCGGACCGGGGCCCGTTCGGCGACCCAGATCGCCCTGCGCGGGCGCGGCATTCCGGTGGAGTTTCCGGCCGACGCCCTGGAACAGGCGGAGCGCGCGGGGCCGGTCGATCCGGGCGCGCGGACCGACCTTCGGGGTCTGCCCCTGGTCACCATCGACGGCGCCGACGCGCGCGACTTCGACGACGCGGTATGGGCCGAACCCGACACCTCGCCGGATAATCCGGGCGGCTGGCATCTGGTGGTGGCGATCGCCGACGTCGCCTGGTACGTGCGCCCCGGCGACGCCCTCGACCGGGCGGCCCGGCAGCGCGGCAACTCGGTCTATTTCCCCGATCGCGCGGTGCACATGCTGCCCGAGGCGCTGTCGGCCGGCTGGTGCTCGCTCAGGCCGCGAGAGGACCGCCCCTGCCTGGCCGCGCACCTGTGGATCGATCGCGAGGGTGGCCTGCGGCGCCACCGGATTCAGCGCGCCATGATGCGCTCCGCCGCCCGCCTGACCTATGAACAGGTGCAGGCGGCGCGCGACGGCAATCCCGACGACACGACCCGGCCGCTGCTGGATACCGTCATCGCGCCTCTGTACGGGGCCTTCGCGGCGCTGGATCGCGACCGCGTCAACCGGGGGGTGCTCGATCTGGACCTCCCGGAGCGCCGGGTGGTGCTCGACGATTCCGGCGAGGTGGCGCGCATCGAGACCCGGCGGCGACTCGACAGCCACGCCCTGATCGAGGCGTTCATGATCTGCGCCAACGTGGCGGCGGCGGAGACCCTGGAGTCAAGGAAGCGGCCCTGCATGTACCGGGTGCACGACCAGCCGACGGCGGAGAAACTGGAGTCGTTGCGCACGTTCCTGGCCACCCTGGGGCTGAACCTGGCGCGCGGCCAGGTGATCCAGCCGCGTCAGTTCAATGCCCTGCTGAGCAAGGTCGCCGGGACACCCCATGTCCACATGGTCAACGAGGCGGTGCTGCGCAGCCAGGCGCAGGCCGAATACGGCCCCGACAATTATGGGCATTTCGGTCTCGCGCTGCGGCGCTACTGTCATTTCACGTCGCCGATCCGGCGCTACGCCGATCTGCTGGTCCACCGGGCCCTGATCCGGGGCCTGAAGCCCTCCGCCGGGGCGCTGCCGGCCGATCCGGGCGATTTCGCCGAACTCGGCGCGCATCTGTCGGTCACCGAACGGCGCGCGGCGGCGGCCGAGCGCGACGCGGTGGACCGCTATCTGGCGTCCTACATGGCCGACAAGGTGGGCGGCACCTTCGCCGGCCGGATCAACGGAGTGACCCGATTCGGGCTGTTCGTCACCCTGACCGAGAGCGGAGCCGACGGCTTGGTGCCGATTTCCACCCTGCCCGACGACTACTACGACCACCTCTCGGAATGCCATGCCTTGCGGGGCCGGGCCAGTGGCCGCGAGTTCCGGCTGGGCCAGCCGGTCGAGGTGCGGCTGACCGAGGCCGACGCGGTGACCGGAAGCCTTGTGATGTCCTTGTCCGAGGACTGGACGCCGCCGGCGTGGGTCGCCGAGCTGGGCGCTCGGCGCCGCTCCGTCGGCTCCGTCAAACGGGGCCGCGCCCCGGCCGGCGGACGCAAGCCGCCGCCCCGGCGGCGGCCCTGATTCACGCGGGTGACTTGACTCGCCAAATGGGCGACAATGGGCGGGCGATGATGCGCTCCGTTTCCGTTCTCGGTTCCGCTATCCTGTGGCTCGGCCTGATTGCCTCCGGCTGCGCCCCGACCGCGCCGCCACGCCCCGAATCATCCGTCCCGGACCCGCTGCCGAGCATTTCCGAGAACCTGCCGCGCCCGGCGATGACCCACACGCTGACCAGCGGCTACGAGGCGATCACCGAGAAGTTCATCCGCCCGGTCGCGGTTGCCCAGCTGGCCCTCGACGGCCTGAAGGGTCTGGGGACCCTCGATCCGGCGCTGGTCGCGTCGCGCCACGAGGACGTGGTCGAGTTGTGGACCACCGAACAGGCCCTGGCCCGCCTGCCGGCGCCGCCGGACGATGACGTGGGCGGCTGGGCGCGCCTGACCATCGACGCGGTGGCCGCCGCGCGCGGCGGCTCGCCGGGGGTCGCCGACGCCGATTCCGAGGCCGTTTACGAAGCCCTGTTCGATAGCGCCCTGGCCCAGCTCGACGTCCATTCGCGCTATGCCGGGGCGGCGCAGGCGCGCGATCAGCGGGCCCGGCGCGAGGGGTTCGGCGGCATCGGCGTCCGGTTCCGGATGACCGGGCCGCAGGTCAAGATCGTCGGCGTGATGCCGCGCTCGCCGGCCGACCTGGCCGGCCTGCGGGTCGGGGATCTGATTCTCGGCATCGACGGCCAGGACACCTCGCGGCTCGACTATCAGGAGGTTCTGGAACGCCTGCGCGGACCGATCAACAGCCGCCTTTCGTTGCGCGTCCGCGCGGCGCGCGGCGATACCGCGCGCCCGGTGTCCATGGTGCGGCGGCGGATCGTCCCGCCGACCGTGCTCGACGGCCCGACCCACGACGGAATCGTGACCCTGCGGGTGACGGGATTCAACCAGGACACGGCGGACAGCCTGACCGAGCAGATCGACCGCCGGCTCCGTCTTCTGGGCGACGGGTTTCGCGGCCTGATCCTCGATCTGCGCGGCAACCCGGGCGGCCTGCTGCGTCAATCCGTGGCGGTGGCCGATCTGTTCCTGGACGGCGGCGATATCGTGCGCACACGCGGCCGCCATCCGGAGAGCCTTCAGGCCTATACCGCCGAGCCCGGCGATATCCTGGCCGGGCGGCCGCTGGTGGTGCTGGTCGACGGACGGTCCGCGTCGGCGGCGGAGATCGTCGCCGCGGCCCTTCAGGACCAGGGGCGCGCGGCGGTGGTCGGAACCGTCTCCTACGGCAAGGGCACCGTTCAGACGGTGATCCGGCTGCCCAACGACGGCGAGATCACGCTGACCTGGTCGCGGTTCCAGGCGCCGTCCGGTTACCTGCTCCAGCATCTTGGGGTGCGGCCGGCGCTGTGCACCAGCGGCGATGACGTCGCGGCGACGACCGACGAGCTGTGGCGGCGCGTCGACGCGGGAACGGAGGCGCTGGCCGAATGGCGGCTGGTCACCCTGGAGGCGGCCAACGAGCGGGCGCGGGCGCGCGGCGACTGCCGCCCCGAGCGCCATCGCGGCGACGGCGACCAGCAGATCGCCCGCCGGCTGATCGCCGATCCCGCCCTCTATGCCCGGGCGGTCCGCCCGGCGCCGGGCGCCGCGCTGGCCGAGCACGGGGCCCGGGATGTCCCTTGACAGGATCGGCGCGATCTGTATCTTGCGCCCCTCGGATTTCATGCAACGCCACGCCAGGACCCGCGACCGATGGCCAAGCCAAGCACCATTCAGATCAAACTGGTCAGCACGGCCGACACCGGCTTCTTCTACGTGACCAAGAAAAATCCCAAGAATTCCACCGAGAAGCTGCAATTCCGCAAGTACGATCCGGTGGCGCGCAAGCACGTGCTGTTCAAGGAAAGCAAGATCAAGTAGGTCCGTCGTCGGCCGGCGCCAACCCCTCCGGCCGTCCGACCACCACGAACTCCAGGCGCGCCGGATCAAGCAGCCGCCGGGCAACCCGCGCCACGTCCGCGCGCGTGACCGCCGAGATCAGCCCGTTGCGGCGGTCCAGGTAATCGATTCCCAGGTCGTGCACCTGCATGCCGACCAGCATGCGGGCGATCCGGCTCCCGGACAGAAAGCGCAGCGGGAACGACCCCGTGAGATAGGTCCGGGCGTCGTCGACCTCCTGGGCGGTGGCTCCCGACTCGCGCATCCGGGACCATTCCCGGCGCAGGATCTCCACCGTCTCGGCGGCCCGCTCGTTGGCCGTTCCGGCGCTGCCGAGGATCAGTCCCGCGTGGTCCAGCGGCCACAGGGAAAGGCCGACCGAGTAGGCGAGGCCGCGCTTTTCGCGGATTTCCTCGTGGAGGCGCGACGAGAAGGTTCCGCCGCCCAGGATATGGGTCAGCACGGTGGCGGCATAGAAATCCGGATCCTCGCGTTTCGGTCCGCCGTGACCGAACAGGATGACGCTCTGCGGGATGTCGCGCGCGATTACCCGCAGCCGGCCGCCGGCCGCCGCCTTCGTCTCCCGAATCGCGCCGGTCGCCGCCGTGGCGGGAAGGCCACCGAACACTTGGTCGAGCAGGCCGCGCAGACGATCCGGCGTGATGTCGCCGAACACCCCGACCACCAGCGCGTCGCGCGCCAGGCGGTCGCGCAGGGCACCACGCAGATCCTCGACGGTGATCCGGGCGACGCCGTCCGGGTCGCCGGCGGCCGGCCGGCCGTAGGGGTGGTCGGGAAACATGGCGGCCTGGAAGGCCCGTCGCGCGATGTCGTCGGGGTTGCTGGCGGCGCGCTCCAGGCGGGCCAGGATCGCCGCCCGCATGCGGGCCACCGGCTCGCGGTCGAAACGCGGCGCGGTCAGGGCCAGGCGCAGCAGATCGGCCGCCGGGTCCAGGTTGCGGGTCAGGGTCTTCAGGGTGCCGTGCAGGCCGTCCCGACCGGCCTCGAACGACAGCTCGACCGCCAGATCCTCCAGGCGGCCCTGGAAGGCTTGCGAGTCCAGGTCTCCGGCGCCCTCGTCGAGCAGGCTGGCCAGCAGGCTGGCGAGGCCGCCCCGGTCGGCCGGATCGAGCGCCGCGCCGCCCCGAAAGCTGAGCGACAGGTGGACCACCGGATGGGTGTGGTCCTCGATCAGCCAGGCCTCGATTCCGCCGTCCGAGACGACCTTCCGAACCGGCGGCACGGCCCACGCGGGAGCCGCCCAGATCAGCAGCAGCACCGTCGCGACCAGGAGCCGTCCCATGATCATGACCCGGTCGCCGTCTCGGGCAACAGGATCGAGGTCACGTGGCCGGGCCGCCCGAGCACCGCGCGCGCCGCCCGCGCCACCTCCCCGGCCGTTACCGAGGCAATGCGGTCCGGCCAGCTTTCCACGTCGTCCACCGTCTGCCCGGTGGTCAGGGCGACACCGAACACGCGCGCCGCGACGCGGATCGACTCGCGGGCATAGACGGCGGAGTCGAGCAATCTCTGCTTGGCCCGCGCCACTTCGGAATCGGTGACCCCGTCCCTGAGCAGGGCACCGATCTCGGCCACCGCCGCATCCTCCAGACGCTCGATCGGAACCCCCGGGCGCGGCGCCGCGAACACCGTGAAATCGGTTTTATCCAGGGCGTCCGGGTTGTAATGGGTATGGACCGAGGTGGCCACGCCCCGATCGACCACCAGGGCCCGATGCAGACGCGACGTGGCGCCGCCGCTCAACACCTCGTCCAGGACCTCCAGGGCGGCGACGGCGGGCGGATCGGCGGTGCCGTGGCTGGGCGCCAGCCAGACCCGCCGCCAGGTCGGTTGCCCCACGTTGGGATCGCGCAGGGTCACCCGCCGTTCGGACTCCAGATCCGGGATCGGCGGCCGCACGCGGGCCGGTGGCGGCGCGGCGCAGGCGAGCGGCCCGTAATGACGTTCGACGAGCGGACGCGCCTCGGCCGCCGTGACATCGCCGGCGATCACGAGAACGGCGTTGGCCGGGCAATACCATCGTCGGTAATGGGCCAGGATGTCCTCAAGCCCGTAGCCCTCGATCTCGGCCGTCCAGCCGATGATCGGCTGACCGTAGGGATGATTGACGAACAGCGCCGCGCGCGCCGCCGCGCGCAGCCGCGCCGCCGGAACGTTGCCGATCCGCATGCGGCGCTCCTCCAGCACCACCTGGCGTTCCGGCTCCACCACCGGGGCGCCGAGGCGCAGGTTGGTCATGCGGTCGGCCTCCATGGCCATCATCAGGCCAAGGCGGTCGCGCGCGACGGTCTGGTGGTAGGCCGTGTAGTCATAGGACGTGAAGGCGTTCTCGCGACCGCCGTTGCGGGCCACCCGGCGCGACATCTCTCCATCCGGATAGGCCTCGGATCCCTTGAACATCAGGTGTTCGAGCAGGTGCGACAGGCCGCCCTTGCCGGGCGACTCGTCGGCCCGGCCGACCCGATACCACAACATGTGGGTAACCACCGGGGCCCGCCGGTTGGTCACCACCACGACCTGGAGACCGTTGTCCAGGGTGAAGGTCTCGGGATTGAACACGCCGGACCGCGCATCCGGGGCCAGGGCCAGGAACAGCGCAATCAACACCGGCAGAACATGGAAGGGGCGCATGGGACTCCTATCGCCGCGACGATGTCCTCCCAAATATGGGGAAAGGGGCCCCGTCCGCAAGCGGTCGAGAGATCGAAAGGAGGGACGGAGGTGGCGACGACCAAGGGCGCGCGGTTCCCGCCCTTCGAGGAGACATTTCGAACCGCCTCAACGCCAGAGCCGCTGCGGGTCCTGGGGCTGATGGCGGCCCGAAATCCTGGAATGGTGGGCGCGGCTGGGATTGAACCAGCGACCCCTACGATGTCAACGTAGTGCTCTCCCGCTGAGCTACGCGCCCGATCGTGGCGTCCCGGCCGGACACCAAGGGAAGACCGGCTATTTAGCGCCAATCGCGGACCGACGCAACCGTTCTGTGGCCGCAATGGGGTCTCCAATGACGCGACCGCTTGAACGCGGCGTCCGGGGCGGCTAAGTCGGAGGGGATTTTCCGTTGCGCCGTCCGGAGTTCGTTTTGTCCGATCGCCGTCCCGAAACCTCGCCCAGCGTTTCGCCCCTGGGCACGCCGCCGATCGAGCCGGCGTTCGAGATCCTCGTGCCGGCCACGCCGGCGGCGCCACTGATTCTCGCCTCGCCGCACAGCGGACGGGTCTATCCGGAAACGTTCGTCGGCGGCGCGCGGCTCGACCGCCTGGCCCTGCGGCGGTCCGAGGACGCCTTCGTGGACGAACTCTACGATGGCGCCCGCGACCTGGGCATTCCGCTGCTCAAGGCGCATTTCCCGCGCGCCTACCTGGACCCCAACCGCGAACCCTGGGAACTCGACCCGGAGATGTTCGACGATCCGCTGCCCGGCCACGTCAACACCGATTCGCCCCGCGTCGCGGCCGGGCTCGGCACCCTGGCCCGGGTGGTCACCGATGGCCAGAACATCTATCGCGACAAGCTGCCGTTCGCCGAGGCGGAATGGCGGGTGCGGACCTATTACGAACCCTACCACGCGGCGCTGCGCGGCCTGATCGACGAGACCCGCGACCGATTCGGCTTCTGCCTGCTCGTCGATTGCCATTCCATGCCGTCGGTCGGCGGCCCGATGGACGCCGATCGCGGCCGGCGGCGGGCCGATTTCGTGCTCGGCGACTGCCACGGCTCGGCCTGCGCGCTGCGCGTCGTCCGGGCGGCCGAGGAGTCGCTGATCCGTCTCGGCTATCGGGTCGGCCGCAACATCCCCTATTCCGGCGGCTACACGACGCGCCACTACGGCGTCCCCCGGTCGGGCGCCCATGCCTTGCAAGTCGAGGTCAACCGCGACCTCTACATGGACGAGAAGACGATCACCCGATCGGCCAATCTGCCGCGACTGCGCGACCACCTGACCAAGCTGATACGCCACCTGTGCGAACTGGAACCCGAGGGGCTGCGGCCCTGATCCCGCTCGCGTCGCGACGCGATCGCCGCCGGACGGACGGACCGGGCGTCGCGCGCGCGGCGGGTTTTCTCCGCCACCTATCCCCGATGGGCGGGTTCTGTAGTATAACGGCCCGCCGCGGCAACCGAAGGCCGACCCAATGCTGAGAATCAAGCACCCGCGCGACGTGATCCACCGCAAGGCCTTGATGGCCGAACTGGAGTCCATCGCCGCGTCGGCCAACGGAAAGCCCCGGCGGACCGACCTGCTGGACTGTCTCAAGACGGCGCTGGGCGAGGGCCGCGACCTGCTGCGCGGCCGGTTCGAGGCGGCCGAGATCGACGGCATGGCGCTGGTCCACTCCAACGCCTACCTGATCGACCAACTGATTCGAGGCATCTTCGACTACACCCTGCGCCACGTCTACCCGATGGTGAATCCGACCAAGGGCGAGCAGCTCTCGGTGGCGGCGGTGGGCGGCTACGGACGCGGCGAACTGGCTCCGCAGTCGGACGTCGACCTGCTGTTCCTGCTGCCCTACAAGCAGACCCCGCACAGCGAGCAGGTCATCGAGTACATGCTCTACATGCTGTGGGACATGGGCCTCAAGGTCGGCCACGCCAGCCGCTCGATCGGCGACTGCCTCAAGCTCGCCCGCCAGGACGTGACCATCCGCACCGCGCTGCTCGACGCCCGCGACCTGTGGGGCGACGAGGCGCTGTTCAAGGCGTTCCGGAAGCGGTTCCATTCGGATGTCATCCAGGGCAGCGGAATCGATTTCGTGGAAGCCAAGATGACCGAGCGCGGCAACCGCCACGACCGAATGGGCGACGCCCGCTACGTGGTGGAGCCCAACGTGAAGGACGGCAAGGGTGGCCTGCGCGACCTGCAGACCCTGGTCTGGCTGATCAAGTACCTGTACGGCAAGGAATCGTTCAACGACCTGGTGAAGGCCGACCTGCTCAGCGCGACCGACGCGCGGGCCTTCGAGAAGGCGTTCCGCTTCCTGTGGACGGTGCGCTGCCATCTCCACTACATCTGCGGCCGGCCGGAGGAGCGCCTGACCTTCGACGTGCAGCGCGAGATCGGCGCCCGCATGGGATACCGCGACCGGGCCGGGGTGAGCGGCGTCGAGCGGTTCATGAAGCACTATCTCTTGACCACCAAGCAGGTCGGCGACCTGACCCGCATCATCAGCGCCAACCTGGAGGCGCAGCAGCGCAAGCGGCGGCCGTTCCTGAAGGTCGCCGGCTTCGCGTTCAGCAAGCGGGTGACGAACGATTTCCGCGTCGAGGGCGGTCGCCTCGCGGTCCAGAACGACTCCGTTTTCGAGCGCGATCCGGTGAACTTCCTGCGCCTGTTCCACGCTGCCCAGGACATGGAACTGGACATCCACCCGCAGGCCCTGCGCGCCGTCACCCTGAACCTGAAGCGCATCGACGCGAAGGCCTGCGCCAATCTGGCGGCCAACCGCCTGTTTCTCGATATCCTGACCTCGCGCAAGGATCCGGAGATGGCCCTGCGCCGAATGAGCGAGGCCGGGGTGTTCGGCCGCTTCGTGCCCGATTTCGGGCGCGTCGTCGCCCAAATGCAGTACGACATGTACCATGTCTACACGGTCGACGAGCATACCATCCGGGCGATCGGCATCCTGTCGCGGATCGAGAACGGCGATCTCAAGGAGGACCATCCGACGGCCCATCAGGTCATGCAGGAGATCCAGTCGCGGCGCGCCCTCTACGTGGCGGTGCTGCTGCACGACATCGCCAAGGGGCGGGACGGCGACCACTCGGAACTGGGCGCCAAGGTGGCGCGCAAGCTGTGCCCGCGCTTCGGACTGACCGCCGAGGAGACCGAAACGGTGGCCTGGCTGGTCCTGCACCACCTGTCGATGAGCCGCACCGCCTTCAAGCGGGACATCCACGACCCGAAGACGGTGGGCGACTTCGTGAGTCTGGTCAAGTCGCCGGAACGCCTGCGCATGCTGCTGGTGCTCACCGAGGCCGACATCCGGGGGGTCGGGCCGGGAGTCTGGAACACCTGGAAGGCGGGTCTGTTGCGCGACCTGTACTACGACACCCTGGAGGCGATCTACGGCGGCATTCCGGCGGCGCGGCGCCAGGAGCGCGTCAAGCGGGCGATCGCCCGGGTGCGCGAGCGCCTCGCCGACTGGTCGGCCGAGGACCTGGAGCATTTCCTGGCCCTGGGGTACCCCAATTACTGGTTGAGCGTCGACACCGAAACCCTTTGCCACCATGCCGAACTGATCCGTGGCGCGCGGGCGCGCGGCGTGCCGCTGCACATCGAGACCCGGATCCAGAGCGACAAGGGCGCCACCGAGATCATCGTCTACACGACCGACCATCCGGGCCTGTTCTCGCAAATCACCGGCGGCCTGTCCCTGGCCGGGGTGTCGGTGGTGGCGGCCAAGATCTTCACCCTCTCCGACGGCATGGCGCTCGACACCTTCCTGGTGGTGCGCGCCAACGACGGGCCGATCGTCGAGCCGACCGAGTTGCAGCGGATGTGGACCCGGTTGACCGCCGCCCTGGAGGGCCGCGTGCACGTTGCACGCGAGTTGGCCGCCCTGCGCGACAGTGCGCTGCCCAGCCGCACCCGGGTGTTCGAGGTGACGCCTCGGGTGCTGATCGACAACAAGGCGAGCCACGACCACACGGTGATCGAAATCAACGGCCGCGACCGGGTCGGGCTGCTCTACGACATCACGGCGGCGCTCACCGCGCTCAACCTGCAAATCGCCCGGGCGCATATCTCGACCTATGGCGAGCAGGTGGTCGACGTGTTCTACATCAAGGACCTGTTCGGCCTGAAGGTCGACAACGAGGCGCGCATCGCGCGAATCCGACAGGCCCTGGAGACCGCCATCGCGCCGCCCGTCCCGACGGTCCGCAAGGCCGCCCCATGACCCTGCTGCGCGCGTTCACCACCATCGGCGGCCTGACCATGGCCAGCCGGTTGCTGGGGTTCCTGCGCGACATCCTGATCGCCGCCGCGCTCGGCGCCGGAATGGTCGCCGACGCCTTCTTCATCGCCTTCAAGCTGCCCAACCTGTTCCGCCGCCTGTTCGCGGAAGGTGCCTTCAACGCCGCCTTCGTGCCGCTGTTCGCCGGCCGCCTGGAGGGCGCGGGGCCGGACGCCGCCCACCTGTTCGGGCGCCAGGTGTTCGCGGCCCTGCTGTGGCTGCTGCTGGGCCTCGTGGTGGCGATGGAGATCGCCATGCCCTGGGTGATGCGGGGCGTGGTCCCCGGGTTCCTGGACGAGCCGGAGAAATTCGATCTGGCGGTGACCCTGACCCGCATCACCTTTCCCTATCTTCTGTTCATCTCGCTGGTCTCCCTGCTCGGCGGGGTGCTGAACTCGATGATGCGGTTCGCCGCCGCCGCCGCGACCCCGATCCTGCTCAACCTGTGCCTGATCGGCGCCCTGCTCCTCGTCGCGCCATACCTGCCGACGGCGGGGCATGCCCTGGCCTGGGGCGTCTTCGCGGCCGGGGTGGCACAGTTCCTGTGGCTGCTGTGGGCGGCGGCGCGGGCCGGCTTCGTGCCGCGCGCGATGGCTCCGGCGTGGAACGACGACGTCAAGCTGCTCATCCGGCGGGTGATCCCGGGGGCGATCGGGGCCGGCATCTATCAGGTCAACCTGGTGGTCGACATGATCCTCGCCTCGCTGCTGCCCGAGGGCTCGATCTCGTATCTGTTCTTCGCCGATCGCCTGACCCAGTTGCCGCTCGGGGTGATCGGGGTGGCGGTGGGCACCGCCCTGCTGCCGATGCTGTCGCGACAATTGCGGGCCGGGGACACGGAGGGCGCCGCCAACAGCCAGAACCGGGCCCTGGAATTCACGCTGCTGCTCACGATCCCGGCCGCCATAGCCCTCGCGACGATCCCCGAGCCGGTGGTCGCGGCCCTGTTTCAGCGCGGCGAATTCGGCCCCGAGGCCGCGCGGGCGA
Source organism: Magnetospira sp. (assembly GCA_028282245.1). Lineage (GTDB taxonomy): Bacteria > Pseudomonadota > Alphaproteobacteria > Rhodospirillales > Magnetospiraceae > JANQGL01. The sequence goes on along the minus strand of JANQIL010000095.1, from coordinate 9,741 downwards.
CCGCCTGGGCGCTGATGGCCTATGCCTTCGGGCTGCCGGCCTATGTGCTCAACAAAACCCTGACCCCCGGCTTCTTCGCGCGCGGCGACACCGCCACGCCGATGAAGATCGCCGGCGTGGCGATGCTCGCCAACATCGTGTTCAACCTTTTGCTGATGGGGCCGTTCCTGCACGTGGGGCTGGCCATGGCGACGGTGATCTCGGCCTGGATCAACACCGGGCTGCTGGCCTGGATTCTGTGGCGGCGCGGCGGTCTGGATCTCGACGATCGCCTGCGCCGGCGGCTGCCGCGCATCGCCGCCGCCGCCATCGGCATGGGGGCCGTGCTGTGGGGGCTGACCCTTCCGCTGGCCCCCTGGCTCGACGGCGGCGAGGGGCCGCGCATCGCCGCCCTGTCGATTCTGGTCGGCGCGGGCCTCGCCGCCTTCGGCGGATTGGCGCTCGCCCTGGGCGCCGCCCGCCCGGCCGACCTCGGGAGCTTGACCCGCCGCGCATAAGCCGCCATAACCGCCCGGCCCTTGGGTCCATACCTTTGGTTTTACGAGGCCTTCGATGAACCGCATCTTCTCCGGCGTGCAGCCGACCGGCAACCTGCATCTGGGCAACTATCTGGGCGCGATCCGCAACTGGGTGCGCCTGCAAGGCGACTTCGAGTGCATTTTCTGCGTCGTCGACCTGCACGCCATCACCCAATGGCAGGAGCCGGCGGCGCTGCGCCACTCGACCCGCGAGGTGGCCGCCGCGATGATCGCCGCCGGGGTCGATCCGCGCGAGAACATCATCTTTCACCAGAGCGCCAATCCGTCCCACGCCGAGCTGGCCTGGGTGCTCAACTGCGTCGCCCGCATGGGCTGGCTGAACCGGATGACCCAGTTCAAGGAGAAGGCCGGCAAGAACCGCGAGAACGCCTCGGTCGGGCTGTTCGCCTATCCGAACCTGATGGCGGCCGACATCCTGGCCTACAAGGCCACCCACGTGCCGGTGGGCGAGGACCAGAAACAGCACCTGGAACTGACCCGCGACGTCGCCGCGAAATTCAACAATGATTTCGGGGTCGACCTGTTCCCGCTGACCGAGCCGCTGATCCTCGGCACCGCGACCCGGGTGATGTCGCTGCGCGACGGCACCAAGAAGATGAGCAAATCCGATCCGTCCGAGTATTCCCGAATCGCCATGGCCGACGGACCGGACGAAATCGCCAAGAAGATCCGCAAGGCGAAGACCGATCCGGAGCCCCTGCCGGAAACGGCGGGCGGCCTGGAGGGGCGCCCGGAGGCCGCCAACCTGCTGGGCATCCACGCCGCGCTGGCGGACTCGGATCTGGAATCGGTGATCGCCGAGCACGGCGGCAGGCCGTTCTCGGACTTCAAGCGGGACCTGTCCGATCTGGCGGTGGCCACCCTCGGCCCGATCGGCGACGAGATGCGCCGCCTGATGGCCGACCCGGCGCATATCGACGCGATCCTGCGCGACGGCGCCGAGAGGGCGCGGGCGATCACCCGGCCGATCCTGGAGGAGGTCTACGACACCATCGGGTTCCTGCGGCCGTAAAATATCGCCGCACATGAGCTTTCGCTACCGCGCAAGCGTCCTGGCTGCCCGAAAACCGACAACGTTGACACGGACGTCCGGGAGGTACCCGTCGCGAACGGCGGAGCGGAGGAACCCCGCACTATAGCCCCAGGATCCGCCACGAAGAATTTTTTCTTTACCTTCTTTAGCTGTCCACGCCCGACCGTCCGTGGGCGCTCCCCGGTAATATTCATGCCAGTCGTCCGCGCACCATTCCCAGACGTTGCCGTGCATGTCGTATAGGCCGAAATCATTGGCCGGGAATTGTCCGACTTCCGTTGTTCTTTGCCGATACTTTCCCCGCTTGCCGTAACTGTAAAGGCGGCTTCCGTCATAGTTGGCCCGATCGGTGGAGATCGTCGCGCCGGTATGAAACGGGGTCGTCGTCCCGGCCCGGCAGGCATACTCCCATTCCGCCTCGCTGGGCAGACGGTAGGGCTGCCCGGTTTCCGCCGAAAGCCAATCCAGATAGGAGCGCGCATCCCCCCAACTCACGTTGATCACCGGCCGCCGCCCCCGGCCCCAACCCGCGTCATCGGGCTTGGGTCGTCTGGTGGCCTCGGCGAAGCGGTCATACTCCGCGAACGTCACCGGGTATCGCCCCAGGGCGAAGGGCGCCTCGATAATCACCTCGCGCCGTGGACCTTCGCTTTCACGCCGGCCGTTCTCGTTCTCCGGAGACCCCATCCAGAACCGCCCGGCCTGGATGACGACCATTTCCGGGCACCAGGGAGCGTCGATGTCGCGGAAGACCGTGCCGGGGGCCAGGGGCAGGGAATCGGTTTTCGGTGGCGCGGGTCCAAGGTCTCGTTCGGGCAGGTACTTGCCGAGCCAGGCCCGGAGCAGGGTCAGCAGGCGTTGGGTTTCGTCGAAAAAGGCCAATGCGATTCGCCGGTTCGACTCGGTGACTTCCTCCGCGCCGCCGAGCAGATCGTGCAGGGCGCGAACCGCCCCGGCGAGCTTCGTCTGGAAGAAGCCCGACCAGTTGACGTCCACCAGTCGGTTGCCCAACTCCCTTAGCAGGGCGGTAAGATCGAGCTTGATGCCGTCGAGCGCGATGTTGATCTTGACGTCGATCTTGTTGCCGGACGCCACGTTCACGTTCGCCAGGGCGCCCCTGACCTTGGCGATCGTGCCAATGGCCTTTTCGATCCGCTTGGAGATCGGGTTCAGGACCCGGGCCTCGGCGGCCCGGCTCACGGGCGCAACGTTCGTGGCGGGCCGCGCGGCGTTGCGATCCCTTTCCTCGAAGGCGATCACCACGGCGCCCAGATCGGCCGCCACCTCGTTGAGGTCGGACAGATAGAGATTCGCCGGCGGCGCCTCGCCATCCAGGGGATCGTGCGGCTCCGGGGGCGGGAACCGGTCGCGCAGGTCGTGCAGACGCTCCAGGCCGCGCAAGAAAACGGGCAGGGTCCCGGTGCTCGGCGGGGTTTCGGCGAGGTCGCCACAAATCTCGGCGATCTCGCGTAGCGGCGCGTCGGATTCGAAATAGTTGCCGGCCCGCCCGGTTCGCGCCAGGAGCCGCGCGCAGGCGGCGCCGAATTTCTCCCAGCGCGGCCCGACCTCGGGCGGCATGTCGAACGCAAGATCCTCCGGCATGGGGTCCCCTGGCGCGTGACGGCGACGCGAACGCGCGGATTATTCCAGGCCACGCGGTTCGTGGCAATGTCCGCGTCGTGGCGGCCCCCGGCCGGGCGCCCGGCGCGGCGCTTTTTATGATCGCGAGTACATGGCGTTACGGGCCGCGCGGAATGCCGGTTTGTTTTTTCCGCGCCTTCCTCGCCTGGAGAGCGTCCGTGGATCGGACTATCTCCCTTGCGAAGGGAGATTCGAAATGACCCGTTCCACCACCTCGACCCACGCCACGCCGCGCCTGACCTTTCGCGGCGGCGCCCGACAGATGGGCGCGTTCCTGATCCTCGGCCTGCTGCTCTATTACCCGGTCGGCATGCTGTTCGTGCACGCCATCGACGACGACCTGGAATTCACCGCGCGCGAGGTGCCGGAGGGCGGCAGCCGCGCGGTGGCCCTGGCGGCGGCGTTGATCGAGCGCGAGACCGACACCCACCGCTGGACCGCCAACGACCCGATCTTCCTGCCCGGGGCGGCGCTCGACAACATGCCCAATTTCCAGACCGGGATCATCTACGCGCTCGGCCGCTTCACCATCGAGATGGCCGACCACATCGGACGCATCCGGGGCACCAGCGGAGTCGACGAGGACCTGGACCGGGCGGCCGGCCTTCTGAAGTATCCGGGCGACGTGTGGTGGATGGACCTGTCCACCTCGCTGGCCCCGACCGCCGCCTCGGAGACCCAGTACCGATCGGCGCGGCGCGCCCTGTTGTCCTACAACAAGCGGCTGGCCAACGGCGACGCGGTGTTCGAGACGCGGGCCGACAACCTGGAGGCGACGTTGCAGCGGATCGCCAACGACATCGGGTCCCTGTCGGCGTCCGTCGAGCGGCGGATCGACGACGGCTGGATCATCGACTTCGAGGCCGACGATGTGTTCTACAACGTCAAGGGCCGTCTTTACGCCTACGCCCTGCTGCTCGACGCCCTGAAGGCCGATTACGCCAAGGTGATCGCCGAGCGGGACCTGGACGCCACCTGGAATCAGATGCTGGAGTCCCTGCGCGACGCCGCCGCCCTGCAACCCTACGTGATCCTCAACGGCGACCCGGATTCGCAGCTGATGCCGAGCCATCTGGCGTCGCAGGGGTTCTACCTGATCCGGGCGCGCACCCAGATCAAGGAAGTGGCCAACATTCTGCTGAAGTGAGGCGATCCTTGAATCACGTCGCCGGAACCCCCATGTTTCTGGCCGGTTCAAAGGTTGATACGCGGGGACGAGAGATCATGTTCATCCAGACCGAGGCCACCCCCAATCCCGCCACCCTGAAGTTCCTTCCGGGCCGCGACGTGCTGGGCCAGGGCAGCGCCAACTTTCCGACCGCCGGCGAGGCGGCCGGAAAATCGCCGCTGGCCGAGCGCCTGTTCGGGCTCGATGGCGTGGCCGGGGTGTTCCTGGGGGCCGACTTCATTACCGTGACGAAGGGTGCCGACACCGATTGGATGCAGCTCAAGCCGGTGGTGCTGGGCGCGATCATGGATCACCTGTCGAACGGAGAGCCGGTGATGTCCGGCGCCGATTCGGCGGCCGACGGCGCCGACGACGATCCGCTGACCGCCAAGATCAAGGACTTGCTGAACACCCGGGTGCGCCCGGCGGTGGCCCAGGACGGCGGCGACATCGTGTTCCGGTCGTTCGACGACGGCGTCGTCTACCTGCACATGCAGGGGTCCTGCGCCGGGTGCCCCAGTTCCACCGCGACCCTCAAGCACGGCATTGAAAACATGTTGAAATACTACGTGCCCGAGGTCGTCGAGGTGCGCGCCGTCGACTGACCTCGCGGCGTCCCGCCTGGGACATTTGTGCCACACCGGCCAATCGTTCCGCCTTCGGCCACCCGAACGGGGGGTGGCCTCGCGGGCGACGATTCATAAGTTTTTAGGAAATTTCGTGCGACCGTTGGAGCGTGGGAATGGTGTGCGAGGCGCGGACCTCGACGCCCGGCGGAGTCGCTTTGAACGACGCCGATGACCGGAGGCATCATCCAGGATGGGCAACAAACAGGGAAAAAGCTTGTTCGAAAGAGCTTCATTGATCGTGATGACCGGGGCGGTGGGGGCCATGGCCGCCGTGATGGCGCTCCGCCCGCTCGATCTCTCGACCCATGCGCCGAACGCGATTCTGGGATGGTCCGAGCGACCGGCCGTCGAGGCGATTCCATTGCCTCCGCTGCGCGGGAGCCAGACCGAGCGACTCACCGCGCGCCGCCTGGCCGGCGCCTTCGAGCGCCTGGACTATTCGGTGGACGCGGTGAAGGCGAGCAACGCCGAGGTGCCGCGCCTGCTGCTGGCCAGCATGCCGGCGGACATGCACGAGGTGCCGCAGACCGATCGCCGCAAGGCCCTGTTCCTGGGGTCCGTGCTGCCGCTGGTTCTGGAGGTCAACCGGGCGATCGAGGAGGACCGGGCGCGGCTGCTGTCGATTCGCGACCGCCGCCGGACCGGCCAGAAGGTGCCGGCCCATGATCGCCTGTGGCTGGCCGCCAAGGCCGAGCAGTTCGGCCTGTCGGAGGATGACGGAATCGCCACCCTGCTGCGCCGCATCGACGTGGTGCCGCCGTCGCTGGCCCTTGCCCAGGCGGCGGTGGAGAGCGGCTGGGGCACCTCGCGGTTCGCGCGCGAGGGGAATGCGCTGTTCGGTCAATGGACCTGGTCGGACAGCGACAAGGGGCTGGTCCCGCACCACCGCGAGAACGGCAAGACCCATCGAATCAAGGTATTCGATCATCTGATCGAGAGCGTGGCGGCCTATATGGTCAACCTCAACACGCACCGCGCCTATCGCGCGTTCCGGGACAAGCGGGCCACCCTGCGGCACACCGGCAAGACGCTCGACGGCCACGTTCTGGCCGGTACCCTGACCCGGTATTCGGAACTCGGCGACGATTACGTGCGAACCCTGCGCACGGTGATCACCGTCAACGGCCTGCGCGACCTGGACGACGCCGAACTGCGCGGACCGATGGTCACCGCCGCCCTGGCGCCCTGACCGGCCGCCCGGCTTTCCTCCCCGACCGGAAGCCCGAATCCCCGATTCGGGTTTCGTGTTCCCGGCGGCGTCGCGGCCGGGGAAACCGCGTGCGCGTCGCGGGCTGGTCATGCTACGTAGAGACGCAGCGACAACGTCTTGCCGTCGGGTCCAGGGCCCGTTGAGGAACGCTCGTGCCCCGCGCCTCCAAATCCCCCGACGTCCCCGCGCAGCCCGCCGTCCCGGAGGTCGCCGAGGCGACCCCGATGATGGCCCAGTACCTGGAGATCAAGGCGCAGAATCCGGATTGCCTGCTGTTTTACCGGATGGGCGATTTCTACGAACTGTTCTTCGATGACGCGGTGAAGGCGGCGGCGGCCCTCGATATCGCGCTGACCAAGCGCGGTCGCCATCTGGGCGACGACATTCCGATGGCCGGGGTGCCGGCGCACAGCCACGAGGCCTATCTGCGGAAGCTGATCCGGGCCGGATTCAAGGTGGCGGTCTGCGAGCAGACCGAGAACCCGGCGGAGGCCCGAAAGCGGGGCGCCAAGTCGGTTGTGGCGCGCGCCGTTCAAAGGGTTATCACCCGTGGCACCCTGACCGAGGACACCCTGCTCGACGCCCGCGCCGCCAATTATCTCGCCGCCTGCGCCGAGGTGCGCGGAGCCTTCGGACTGGCCTGGCTGGAGCTGTCGACCGGCGAGTTCATGACCCAGCCCATCGCCGCCGACGGGCTGGGCGCCGCCCTGGCCCGTCTGGCGCCCGGCGAGCTGCTGCTCGCCGACCGGCTGCTGGAGACGCCCGACCTGTTCGAGGTGTTCGCCGACTGGCGCGACGCCCTGAGCCCGCTGCCGTCCGCCCGCTTCGACAGCGCCGGCGGCGAGGGGCGTCTGAGGGAGGTGTTCGGCGTGCGGACGCTGGACGCCTTCGGCGACTTCTCGCGGGCCGAACTGGCGGCCGCCGGGGCGCTGATCGACTATGCCACCCGGACCCAGCAGGGCCGACTGCCGCGCCTCGCGCCACCCCGCCGCCTGGGCCACGGCGCCGCCCTGGAGATCGACGCCGCCACGCGCCGCAACCTGGAACTGACCCACGGTCTCGGCGGCGAGAAACGCGGCTCGCTGTTGCAGGTGATCGACCGCACCCTGACCGGCCCCGGCGCCCGCCTGCTGACCGCCCGCCTGGCGGCGCCGTTGACCGATCCGGTGGCCATCGGACGGCGTCTCGACGCGGTGCAGTATCTGGCCGAGGCGCCGGCCGTCCGCGACCGCCTGCGCGACATCCTGCGCCGCTGCCCGGACATGGAACGGGCGCTCGGCCGCCTGAGCCTGGGGCGCGGCGGGCCACGCGACCTGGCGGCGATCCGCGACGGGCTGGTCGCCACGGCCGACCTGACGGCCGAACTCGACGGCGGCATGCCGCCGGAGGACCTGATCGCCGATCGCGACGCCCTGGGCGTCCACGGACCCCTGGTCGACCGCTTGCGCCGGGCCCTGGCCGCCGACCCGCCGCCGCTCGCCCGGGACGGGGGATTCATCGCCGCCGCCTACGACGCGCGCCTGGACGAACTGCGCGACCTGCACGGCGAGAGCCGCCGCCTGATCGCCGCCCTCCAGAACCGCTATGCCGAGGAGTCCGGCGTCGGATCGCTCAAGATCAAGAACAACAACGTGCTCGGCTATTTCATCGAGGTCCCGGCCAGGCAGGGCGAACGGATGGCGGCGGATGGCGCGGGGCCGTTCATCCACCGCCAGACCATGGCCAACGCCATGCGGTTCTCGACCGTGGAACTGGCCGATCTGGAAAGCCGCATCGCCAGGGCCGGCGAACAGGCCCTGGCCCTGGAGCAGGCCCTGTTCGGCGATCTGGTGGCCGAGGTGACGGCGCGCGCCGAACCGATCGCCCGAGCGGCGGCGGCGGTGGCGGCGCTCGACGTGGCGGCCGGACTGGCCGATCTGGCGGTGGCCCGGCGCTATTGCCGGCCGGTGGTGGACGACGGCCTCGAGTTTCGGATCGGCGGCGGCCGCCATCCGGTGGTCGAGGCGATGCTGGCCCCGGATGGCGGCGGTTTCGTGGCCAACGACTGCGATCTCGGCCCGGACACCCGGACCTGGTTGCTGACCGGCCCCAACATGGCGGGCAAGAGCACCTTCCTGCGTCAGAACGCGCTGATCGCGGTGCTCGCCCAGATGGGCTCCTTCGTGCCCGCCGAAACGGCGCGGATCGGCATCGTCGACCGCCTGTTCAGCCGCGTCGGGGCGGCCGACGACCTGGCCCGCGGGCGATCCACCTTCATGGTCGAGATGGTCGAGACGGCGGCCATCCTCAATCAGGCGACCGACCGCTCGCTGGTCATCCTGGACGAGATCGGACGCGGCACCGCGACCTATGACGGCCTGTCCATTGCCTGGGCTGTGCTGCGCCACCTGCACGACGCGAACCTCTCGCGGGTCCTGTTCGCCACCCATTACCGGGAACTGACCAACCTCACCGCGCGCATGAGGACGCTGGCCTGCCACTGCATGCGGGTCAAGGAATGGCGGGGCGACGTGGTGTTCCTGCACGAGGTCGGCCCCGGCGCGGCCGATCATTCCTACGGCATTCACGTGGGCCGCATGGCCGGCCTGCCGGCCGCCGTGGTGACGGAGGCGGAACGGGTCCTGGCGACCCTGGAGGCGGGCGAGCAGGCCTCGGCGCTGACCCGACTGGCCGACGACCTGCCGCTGTTCGCGGCCCTCGCCGAGCCGCCCAAACCGACCGCCGAGGCGACGGCCGCGCCATCGCCGTCACCGGTCGAGGCACGGCTGCGCGAGATCGCTCCGGACGATCTCACGCCGCGCGCGGCGCTCGACCTGCTCTACGAATTGAAGACGCTGCTGGAGTAGGCCGACCCGCCGAGCGGAGCCCGTGCCCGGCGAGGGGCGGGAAACCCGAATCAATTATTCGGGCTTCGTATCAGTCGTGCACCGTCGGCTGGGTGAAGCGGCCCTTCAGCTTGGCGATGCCCAGCGCCTTGAGGATGTACTTCTCGTAGATCGGCTCCGAGGTCCCCTTGCGGACCTTGCGCATGAAGTACTTCTCGAAGGCGATCTTGGCCAAATGGACCCAGCGACCGCCCGAGAACCAGTTGACGTTGCGCGGCGGGATTTGCGGCAGCGCCACGAAGGCGGCGCCGCGATCGCCGAAATCGGCCAGACAGATGGCGTTCCAGGTCGCCTCCTGGTCCGGCGCCTTGCCGTCGATCACGTTGCGGATGTTGTGCGCCGTGGCGGTGACCATGGTTTCGATCATGTATCCGGTTTTCGGCGCGCCGACCGGCAGTGGGCAGGCCTCGACCGGCGGAATGGCGACGATGACGCCGACCGCGTAGATGTTGGGGTACTTGGCATTGTGCTGATGCTCGGTCACCGTCACGAAACCGCGCGGATTGACCAGACCCTCGATGCCGTCGACCGCCTCGATGCCCTTGAAGGCCGGCAGCATCATCGAGAACCTGAACGGCAATTCGTGCGTTTTCTTCTCGTTGCCGTCCTCGTCATGCTCGGTGACGAACATGGTCC
>JANQIL010000073.1 GCA_028282245.1 Magnetospira sp. | reverse complement strand
ACCAGCCCCGCCGCCTCGGGTGCCCCCCAGGTGCCGGCCGGATAGCCGTAGAGCGGCAGGTCCGAACGGTCGCGCCAGGCCTCCAGCAGTGGCTGCACGAAGGCCCAGCCGGCCTCCACGGCGTCGCTGCGCGCGAACAGGGTCGCGTCGCCGTTCAGGCCGTCGAGCAGCAACCGTTCGTAGGCCGAGGGCGGGTCGGCGCCCATGAGATCGCTGTAGCGGAACGCCATGTCGACCCCGCGCACCCGGAACCCGCTGTCCGGTTCCTTCATTCCGAAGCGCAGCAACAGGCCCTCGTCGGGCTGGATGCGAATGACGAGCCTGTTTCGCGTTTCGCCCGGGATCGCCGCGACCGGCTCGAAAAACTGCTGCGGCGGTTCGCGGAAGTGCACCACCACCTCGGTGACCCGGGTCGGCAGCCGCTTGCCGGCCCGGATGTAGATCGGCACGCCGCCCCAGCGCCAGTTGTCGAGATGGGTCCTGAGCGCCACGTAGGTTTCGGTGCGCGAGTTCGCCGGCACCCCCTCCTCGTCCCGGTAGCCCGCCACCGCGGTTCCACGAATGGTCGACGCCAGATACTGGCCGCGCACCGCGTCGACAGCCACCCGTTCCGGAGCGATGGGACGCAGGGCCTGCAACACCTTGATCGTCTCGTTGCGCACCGAGCCGGCGTCGAAGCGCACCGGCGGTTCCATGGTCGCCGTCGCCAGGACCTGCAAGAGATGGTTCTGAACCATGTCGCGCAGGGTTCCGGTGCCGTCGAAATAGCCGCCCCGCCCGCCGATCCCGATATCCTCGGCCGCCGACACCTCGATATGACGGATGTGGCCCCGGTTCCACAGCGGCTCGAAGATGCCGTTGGCGAACCGCAGGGCAAGGATGTTCTGCACCGTCTCCTTGCCCAGGTAATGGTCGATGCGGAAGATCCGCGCCTCGTCGAAGGCGTCCAGGAACACGCCGTTCAGGCGTCGCGCGCTGCCCAGGTCATGGCCGAACGGCTTCTCGACCACGATCCGCCGCCACCCGCCGTCCTCCCGGCAGAGACCCTCCGCGTCGAGCGCCCGCACCGTGGGCTCGTGGGCGCCGGGCGGCAGGGCGAGGTAGAACAGCGCGTTCGCGGCCCCGCCGCCGAAACCCTCCCACAGCGCCCGAAGCCGCTCGCGGAGCGGCGCGAACCCTTTTGCCGGATCGGCCGCGACGTAATGGAACAGCGACGCGAAATCGCCGCTTGCGCCATCGGCGACCGACGACCGCAGGTCGGCCTCATCCACCGGATGGCGGCCGACCCCCAGAACGGCCAGCGGACGCGGCAGTTGGTTCTTGCGATGGAGATCGTGAAGGGCCGGCACGAGCTTGCGTCGGCTCAAGTCGCCGGTAATGCCGAAAATGACCAGAACGCAGGGATCGGGGGACGGCATGCGGCGCTCCTTGCTCTCCACCCGCGTGCCCACCACCTCGCGCGCGGCGGGCTGGTGGGCGGTGACGGGCTCGAACCGCCGGCCCTCTCGGTGTAAACGAGATGCTCTACCAACTGAGCTAACCGCCCAAGGGAAGACCGGCCGCGACGGGCGCGACCGGGATCGAGCCGGATTCCGACGCGGCGATCAACCGTTCACGGAATCCTTGAGGCCCTTGCCCGCCTTGAACTTCGGCTGCTTGGACGCGGGAATGTTGATGGTTTCCCCGGTGCGGGGATTGCGACCCTCGCTGGCGGCGCGGGCAACGACACTGAAGGTTCCGAAACCGACCAGACGCACTTCCTGGCCGTTCCGAAGAGACGACGTAATCGCGTCGAACACCGCATCCACCGCCTTGGCGGCGTCGGCCTTGGACAGGTCGGTGCTATTGGCAACGGCCGCCACGAGATCGTTCTTGTTCACTTGAGGCCCCCTTCTATACGATGATTCGATAATCCGGTCGCTTGCGGACCGTGCAAAACGGACGTTCTGATCGAGGGCGCGAGTTTAAAGCGCGGGAGACGGACGCGTCAATCGCCATGGCCCGGATTTCCCCAGTTTTTTGCCCTTTTGGGGGCTGAATCGGGGGCCTCGCCGGCGGCTCTTCATGCGCGTGAATTAATATTCAAGGATTATGGAAAGATGTGATTCGGCCGGCCGGCCGGGATACCCGGAAAACGGGGGCGCCATGGTCTCCCAGGGTGCCCCCGAACCGGCCGCCCGGCATCAGTGGGTGAGGACATCGCCGCCGCGGTCGTTTTCGTCGGCCGGACCGCCGGCCACCGCCTCCAGCGCCGCCTCGTCCTCGGCCGTCCACTCGATCGGCGTCAGGGGTCGCGCCAGGGCCGTTCCCAGCACCTCGCGGACATGGTGGACCGGGATGATTTCCATGCCTTTCTTGACGTTGTCCGGAATCTCTCCCAGGTCCTTCTCGTTGTCCTTCGGAATCAGCACCGTCTTGATGCCGCCACGCAGGGCGGCCAGCAGCTTCTCCTTCAGGCCGCCGATCGGCAGCACCCGGCCACGCAGGGTGACCTCGCCGGTCATCGCCACGTCGCGCCGCACGGGGATTCCGGTCAGCACCGAGACGATGGAGGTCACCATCGCGACGCCGGCCGACGGGCCGTCCTTCGGAGTCGCGCCTTCCGGCACGTGGACGTGGATGTCCCGCTTCTCGTAGACGGTCGGCTTGATTCCGAAACTGACCGAATTGGACTGCACGAACGAGCGCGCCGCCTGGATCGATTCCTGCATCACGTCGCCGAGCTTCCCGGTGATGGTCATGCGGCCCTTGCCCGGCACCTTGACCGCCTCGATGGACAGCAGCTCGCCACCGACCTCGGTCCACGCCAGACCGGTGACCACGCCGACCATGTCCTGGTCCTCCACCTCGCCGTAGCGGTACTTGCGGACGCCGGCGTACTTGGCCAGATTCCTCGGCGTGATGGAGATCTTCTTGAGGCCGCGCAGAAGGATGTCCTTGGTCCCCTTGCGGCACAGGTTGGCGATCTCGCGCTCCAGGCTGCGCACCCCGGCCTCGCGGGTGTGGTAGCGGATCAGGTCGCGCAGAGCGGAATCGGAGATCGACCACTCGCCGCGCTTGAGACCGTTCGATTTCATCTGCTTCTTGATCAGATGGCGCTTGGCGATCTCCACCTTTTCGTCCTCGGTGTAGCCGGACAGGCGGATGATCTCCATGCGGTCGAGCAGCGGCTGCGGCATGTTCAGGGTGTTCGCGGTGGTCACGAACATCACGTCGGACAGGTCGTAGTCGACCTCCAGGTAGTGATCGTTGAAGGTGGCGTTCTGTTCCGGATCGAGCACCTCGAGCAGGGCCGAGGACGGATCGCCCCGCCAGTCGTTGCCCAGCTTGTCCACCTCGTCGAGCAGGAACAGCGGGTTGGAGGTCTTGGCCTTCTTCATGCTCTGAACGACTTTGCCCGGCATCGAGCCGATGTAGGTCCGGCGGTGGCCACGGATCTCGGATTCGTCGCGCACCCCGCCCAGGCTCATGCGCACGAAGTTACGCCCCGTCGCCCGGGCGATGGACTTGCCCAGGGAGGTCTTGCCGACGCCCGGCGGGCCGACGAGACAGAGGATCGGCCCCTTGACCTTCAACACCCGCTGCTGCACGGCCAGGTATTCCAGGATGCGTTCCTTGACCTTCTCCAGACCGTAGTGATCGGTATCCAGAATGCGCTTGGCCTGCTTGATGTCCTTCTTGACACGGCTGCGCTTTTTCCAGGGGATCGAGAGCATCCAATCCAGGTAATTGCGGACCACCGTCGCCTCGGCCGACATCGGGCTCATGGAGCGCAGCTTCTTGAGTTCGCCAAACGCCTTGTCGCGCGCCTCCCGGGTCAGCTTGGTTTTTTCGATCTTCTCCTCGATCTCGGTGATTTCCTCCTTGGTCTCGTCGGTTTCGCCGAGTTCCTTCTGGATCGCCTTCAACTGCTCGTTCAAGTAATACTCGCGCTGCGTCTTCTCCATCTGGCGCTTGACGCGGCTGCGGATTTTTTTCTCCACCTGAAGAACGCCGATTTCCGATTCCATGTGCGCGTAGACCCGCTCCAGGCGCTCCGTGACGCTGTCGAGTTCCAACAACTCCTGCTTGTCGGAGATCTTGAGCGCCAGATGCGAGGCGACGGTGTCGGCCAGCTTGCCGGCCTCCTCGATCTGATTGAGCGACACCAGGACCTCGGGGGGGATTTTCTTGTTGAGCTTGATGTATTGCTCGAACTGCGCGACCACCGAGCGCGACAGGGCCTCGATCTCGCCGTCGTCGGCATCCCGATCGTCGATCGACAGGGCCTCGGCCTGGAAGTAGGCCTCGGTCTCGGTGTAGCGGGTCACGCGGGCTCGCTGCCCGCCCTCGACCAGGACCTTGACCGTGCCGTCGGGCAGCTTGAGGAGTTGCAGGACGGTGGCCACCGTGCCCACGGTGTAGATGTCCTGCGGCTCCGGATCGTCATCGGCGGCGTTCTTCTGGGTCACCAGAAGAATCTGCTTGTTGTCGCGCATCACGTCCTCAAGCGCGCGCACCGACTTCTCGCGGCCGACGAACAGCGGAACGATCATGTGCGGGAACACGACGATGTCGCGCAACGGCAAGACGGGATAGATCAGACCGGTTGAGCTCACGGTATTGGTTTCCTTCTCAGAGGGCGCCCCGGGCCGGCGGACGAGGGGCGAACGGGTCTCTTTCGAAAGAAATGTGATCGCCCCACCGGGCCTTCAACCCCGTGGCCACGATACCCGGCGGCAACGGTGGCCCGCTCAGGCGCTGGTTTCCATGTCGTCGCGCCGGTCGGCGTAGATGTAAAGCGGCTTGGCGTTGGACTCCACCACCTCGCGGTTGACGACGATCTCCTCGACCCCTTCCAGCGACGGCAGCTCGAACATGGTGTCGAGCAGAATGCCTTCCATGATCGAACGCAGGCCGCGCGCCCCGGTCTTGCGATCGATCGCCTTCTGGGAGATCGCCTCCAGGGCCCCCTCCGAGAAGGTTAGCTCCAGATCCTCCATCTCGAACAGCCGCTGATACTGCTTGACCAGGGCGTTCTTGGGCTCGGTGAGAATGCGCATCAGGGCCGGCTCGTCGAGGTCCTGCAAGGTGGCGAGAACCGGCAGCCGGCCGACGAATTCGGGGATCAGGCCGAACTTCAGCAGGTCCTCCGGCTCCACCTCGGCCAGGATCTGGCCGGTCGCGCGGTCGTCGGGCGAGCGCACGTCGGCCCCGAAGCCGATCGACGAGCCCTGACCGCGCGCCGAGATGATCTTGTCCAGACCGGAAAACGCGCCGCCGCACACGAACAGGATGTTGGTGGTGTCGACCTGCAGGAACTCCTGCTGCGGATGCTTGCGACCGCCCTGCGGCGGCACCGAGGCGACGGTGCCCTCCATGATCTTGAGCAGGGCCTGCTGCACCCCCTCGCCGGACACGTCGCGGGTGATCGACGGATTGTCGGACTTGCGCGAGATCTTGTCGACCTCGTCGATGTAGACGATGCCGCGCTGCGCCTGCTCCACGTTGTAGTCGGCCGCCTGGAGGAGCTTGAGGATGATGTTCTCGACGTCCTCGCCAACGTACCCGGCCTCGGTCAGGGTGGTGGCGTCGGCCATCGTAAACGGCACGTCGAGGATTCGGGCCAGGGTCTGGGCGAGCAGCGTCTTGCCGCAGCCGGTGGGACCGATCAGCAGGATGTTGGATTTGGCCAGTTCGACGTCGTTGCTCTTGGCGCCGTGGTTGAGCCGCTTGTAATGGTTGTGGACGGCCACCGAGAGGACCCGCTTGGCCCGCTCCTGACCGATCACGTAGTCGTTGAGGACCGAATACAGGTCATGCGGCGTGGGTACCCCTTCGCGCGATTTGACCAGGGACGATTTATTCTCTTCACGGATGATATCCATGCACAACTCGACGCATTCGTCGCAGATGAACACGGTGGGGCCGGCGATGAGCTTGCGGACCTCGTGCTGGCTTTTCCCGCAAAAGGAGCAGTAAAGGGTATTCTTCGAATCGCCGCCGTTCGTGGTCTTGGACATGAGCACTCCGGATTTCGTATCTGGACGCCATGTTAGCCGCTGAAAGCAAGCCGGCACAACGTAAAAAAAGCCGCCGCGCGGGCGCGGAGACGAAGCCGCCGGCCACTTCTCGCCGAAGCCGACGCGATCGTGAACGACCGGTCGGTTCAACCGACCGGGGAAACGGAGCGGCGGACCCGGTCAGTCGGAGTCGCCCGACTCGCCGTTGTTGTCGCCGACCGGCCGGCTCGCGACCACGTCGTCGATCAGCCCGAACGCCTTGGCGTCCTCCGCGGTCATGAAATTGTCCCTGTCCATGGCTTTTTCAATGGTCTCCAGGGACTGTCCGGTATGGTCCACGTAAATCCGGTTGAGTCGCTCGCGCAGGGCCAGAATCTCGCGGGCCTGGATCTCGATATCCGCCGCCTGGCCCTGGAAGCCGCCGGACGGCTGATGGATCATGATCCGCGAACTGGGCAGGGCATAGCGCTTGCCCGGCGCGCCGGCGGCCAGCAGCAGCGAGCCCATGGACGCCGCCTGGCCGATGCACACGGTGGACACGTCCGGGCGGATGTATTTCATGGTGTCGTAAACCGCCAGCCCGGAGGTGACCACGCCGCCCGGCGAATTGATATAGAACGAGATGTCCTTTTTCGGGTTCTCGGACTCCAGGAACAGCAACTGCGCGCAGATCAGGCTCGATGTCTCGTCGAACACCGTTCCGGTCAGGAACACGATGCGCTCCTTGAGCAACCGGGAATAGATGTCGTAGGCGCGCTCGCCCCGGTTCGTGGACTCCACGACCATGGGCACCAGGGTGTTCATGTAGGTCTCGATCGGATGGCTCATCGATGCGTTCCTTCTGGTGGTCCGGCGGTCAGGTCCCGGCCGGCTGGTCGGCGGAGTCCTCGTCGTCCTCCTCGGCCAGCAGTTCCTTGACGCCGACCGGTCGATCCGTCACCTGGGCCAGTTCGAGGATGAAATCACAAACCTTGTCCTCGAACAGCGGGGCCTTGATGTTCTCAAGCAATTCCTCGTTCTTGCGGTAGTATTCGATGACCACGTTTTCGTGTCCGGGATACTTCGCGGCCTCCTGGCTCAACGCCCGGCCGACCTCCTCGGCGGTCACCTCGATATTGTTCCTGCGGCCCACGTCGGCCAGCAGCAGGCCCAGCCGGACCCGCCGCTCGGCCAGATCGCGATGCTCGTCGGTCACCTCCGGCGGCGGTGTCTCGGACTCGTCGCCGTCGTCCTCCGGCTCGTCGGTCTCGCCGTCCGGCGTTTTGTCCTCCTCCCCGAGCGCCACGGCCACCGACCGCGCCTCGGTCTCCAGCATGCCCGGCGGAACCTCGAAATCGTGCCCGTCGGCGAGCGCGTCGAGCAGGGACCGCTTCAGTCGGAGGCGCGAAAGGCCGGCATACTCGCGCCCGTATTCATCGCGCACCGCCTGCCTCAGGTCGTCGAGGGTTTCCTTGCCCGCCTTCTTGGCCAGCGCGTCGTCGATGGCGGCCGGCGCCGAGGTCCGGATCTCCTTCACCTCGACCTCGAAGACGACCTCCTGGCCGCGCAGGTTCTCGGCCGCGTAATCGTCCGGGAAGGTCACCCGGACCTCGCGCGCGTCGCCCGCCTTGGCGCCGACGAGCTGCGCCTCGAAGCCGGCGACAAAGGTGTCCGAGCCGATCTCCAGGCTATAGTCCTCGGCGCGGCTGCCGGGGAATTCCTCGCCGTTTAGCTTGCCCACGAAATCGAGGACCGCGAGATCGCCATCGGCGATCTCGTGCGCCGCGTCGTCGATCGGCCGCGACTCCTTGTGGGCGTCGGCCAGACGCTCCAGCGCCCGCTCCACCTCCGCCTCGTCGATCTCGACCACCATCCGCTCCAGCGCCAGGGTCGAAAAATCCATCGGCGTGATGTCGGGAAACAATTCCAAGGCGATGGTGTATTCCAGGTCGCCGCCCTCGTCGAAACTGACGATCTCGATGCGCGGCCGCATGACCGGGCGCAGGTCGCGTTCCTCGATGGCGCGGCGCGACGTCTCGTTGACCGCTTCCTCCAGCACCTCGCCCATCACGGCCTTGCCGTAGCGTTTCCTGAGCAGCGCCACCGGAACCTTGCCGGGACGAAACCCCGGCAGCGTCGCGGTCCTGGCAACATCCTTCAGACGATCGGTGACCTTGGTGTCCAATTCTGCGGCGGGAACCACGACCCTGAATTCCCGCTTCAAGCCTTCGGCGAGGGTTTCGGTGACCTGCATTGAGTTCTCTGCAACCTTGGTTTGGAACTGTGGAGACGGCATGCCGGTCCGTACCGGGAACCGGCAAGTTCTGCGGCGCGGTCGACGGGAACGGAAAGAAAGCTGGTGCGGGCGGAGGGATTCGAACCCCCATGACTCGCGTCACGTGGACCTAAACCACGCGCGTCTACCAGTTTCGCCACGCCCGCCGGACCGGGGAGGTCAATCTATACCAACCGGCGCCTCTGTCAATCGACCTGACCGCCGCGGCACGGCACCGGGCGCCGCGAGGCCCCGGCGCCACGCAATCGACACCATGCAATGCTCGGTTGCCAACCGTCCACTCGGCAGGGTAGTATGTTGACGCGTAGAAAAAGCACGAATAGATGAATACGCGCTCCGTTCTATATTTATGCTATTGTAACGAGCATGCCGATTCATAAGCATGGCCCGTTCGACGGCAAGGACTCGGAGATCGACCGAAATGAGTGACCTCGCGGCAAAGTACGACTTGGCCAAGCGCCTGCGCTTTCTCGACATCGACGACACCGCGCGGCAAACCCTGCGTGATTTCGCGCCGGTGGTCCAAAGGGAAATCGACGGCATCCTCGAGGAGTTCTACAAAAGAGTTCAAGACGAACCCGAGGTCCATAACCTGTTTGCCAGCCCCGACCGTATCCGCCATGCCAAGTCCAAGCAGCGGGAACACTGGGTAGACAATATTCTGAGCGCCCGATTTGACGATGACTACATCCGCCAAACGGTGCGCATCGGCGAGGTTCACGAGCAGGTCGGCCTCGCCTTTCAATGGCATATCGGCGGCTACGGGCACATCGTGATGGAGATGCTTGCCGTCGCCGTCGAGACCTACCGCAAGGACCCCAAGAAACTGACCAGGACCTTGCAGGCCGTCGTCAAGGCGGTCCTGCTCGACCTCGATCTGCCGATTTCGGTGTTCATCGATTCCACTCGCAACCGGTTCGAGCAGACCCTGTCCGGCCACGCCGACAGGTTCGAGAGCAGCGTCCACAGAATGGTCGAGATCGTTTCCTCGGCGTCGACCGAGATGCAATCCACCGCGCAGTCCATGGAGAGCACCGCCCGCGACAGCTCGCAACGGGCCTCGGCGGTGTCGGCGGCGGCCGAGGAGGCGTCGACCAACGTGCAGACCGTGGCCTCGGCGGCCGAGCAGTTGTCCGCCTCGATCGGCGAGATCACCCAGCAGGTGGCGCAATCGACCCGGATCGCGTCGGACGCGGTGAACGAGGCCGAGCGCACCAACGAGCAGGTGCGCGGTCTTGCCGAGGCGGCCCAGAAGATCGGCGAGGTGGTCAATCTGATCAACGACATCGCCAGCCAGACCAATCTGCTGGCCCTCAACGCCACGATCGAGGCGGCCCGAGCCGGCGAGGCCGGCAAGGGCTTCGCGGTGGTCGCCTCCGAGGTCAAGAACCTCGCCAACCAGACCTCCAAGGCGACCGAGCAGATCGGCGGTCAGATCGGCGGCATTCAGGCGGCCACCAAGGAGGCGGTGAACGCGATCCAGGGGATCAGCGACACCATCGGCCGGATCAGCGAAATCAGCGCGGCCATCGCGGCGGCGGTCGAGGAGCAGGGCGCCGCGACCCAGGAAATCGCCCGCAACGTGGAACAGGCCTCGGCCGGGACCGCCGAGGTGACATCGCACATCGGCGACGTCACCATGGCCGCCGACGAGACCGGACGATCGGCCGCCCAGGTCCTGGAGGGAGCCTCCGAGCTATCGATACAGGCGGAAACCCTCAGCGCCGAAGTGGGCGGTTTCCTGACCGAACTGCGCAAGATCTAGTGGTTCGATGCCAACGGATGAGTCCCATCCGTTGGCTGAATCGAACCACCAGATCAATAGCTTAGTGGATCGACCGATCCAAAGCTTGGGTACC
>JANQIL010000002.1 GCA_028282245.1 Magnetospira sp. | reverse complement strand
ATGGGATGATCGCGGTCGATCCGGATTTCGATGTGCAGACCGTTGTTGACCAGCAGGATCGACTCCCCGGCACGGCCCACGTATTGCTCGTCACGGACCAACGTGGTCTCGGTGCCGTCGGCGAGGCGCGCCACCAGCCGGCGGCCGTCGTCGCGCAGGTCGTAGGCCACCACGTCGGCATGGCGGCCGGTGGCCAGCGGGGCCGCCAGATCGAGGAATTCCATCGCCCGCGCCACCACCGCCGCGCCGCGCGCCGGATTGTAGGCGCCACCCTTTTCCAGGCCGTTGTCCTCGGGCACCGCGTCGGTCCCGTAGAGGGCGTCGTAGAGGCTTCCCCAGCGGGCGTTGGCGGCGTTCAGGGAGTAGCGGGCGTTGCCCAGCGGCACCACGAGCTGCGGTCCGGCCACCGTGGCGATTTCCGGGTCCACGTTTTCGGTGGTGATCGAGACATCCCCGCCGTCCGGGACCAGGTAGCCGATGTCGGTCAGGAACCGTTTGTAGGCGGCGGCGTCGTGCGGCTGGCCCCGACGTTCCAGGTGCCAAGCGTCGATCCGGTTCTGGAGGTGGTCGCGGTGATCCAGAAGCTGGCGGTTGCGCGGCCCCAGGTCGGTCACGATGCCTTCGAGGCCCGACCAGAAGACGGCTGGATCGATGCCGAGTTCGGGAAGCACCTCATCGGCGATGAACGCATGCAGGGGGCCCGCGACCCGAAGGCCGCCGATGGCGACACGGTCCGTCATTGTTCGAAAGTTCCCTCTTGAGTCGTCGCGTTGAACGGTTCGGGATTGCCCCGCATCCTTGCACAATTGGATACGGCGCCGTTTGGTGTCAAGTCCATATACGGCCGTAAAATGTATATTTCCGGGCGCGCGCGCCGGTACGTCCCGCGACTCCTTAATGATGGTGATAGGGGTCGGCGGCGTCGCGCAGGCCGTCGCCCAGGAAATTGAAGGCGAGCACGGTGACGATGACGCTCGCCACCGGCGTCATCAGCCACGGATAGAGCACCACCGCCTCGATGTTCTGTGCCTCCGAGAGCAGCACCCCCCAACTGGTCACCGGCGGGCGCAGGCCGAGGCCCAGAAAGCTCAGCGCCGTCTCGCCCAGGATCATGGTCGGGACCGACAGGGTCAGCGAGGCGATCAGGTGGCTCATGAAGTTGGGCAGCAGGTGATGGCCGATCACCCGCGACGGCTTGGCCCCCATCATCTCGGCCGCCGTGCAATAATCCTCCTCCTTCAGGGCCAGGAGCTTCGAGCGCACCGCGCGGGCCAGCCCCGGCCAGTCGAGGAGGCCCAGGATCACCGTGATGCAGAAATAGACCGCCACCGGATCCCAGTTGATCGGCACCGCCGCCGACAGGGCCATCCACAGGGGCAGTTCGGGCAGCGACCGCATGATCTCGATGAGCCGCTGGATCACGTTGTCGATCCAGCCGCCGAAATAGCCCGAAATGCCGCCCAGGGTGAGGCCGAGCACGAAACTGATCGCGATGCCCAGCAGGCCCACGGTGAGCGAGATCCGCGCCCCGTAGATCAGCCGCGACAGCATGTCGCGCCCCAGGCGGTCGGTGCCGAGCAGGAACAGGGTGCCTCCCTCGGCCGGACAGACCAGGTGCCGGTCCATGGGAATCAGGCCCCAGAACACGTAGGGATCTCCCCGGCACAGGAAGCGCAGGGGCTGCACCTTGGTCGGGTCGGGTGTGTACTCGCGCTTCAGGCTGGTCATGTTGAGGCGGTAGTCGAGGCCGTAGACGAACGGGCCGACGAAGACGCCGTCATGGAACAGGTGCACCGTCTGCGGCGGCGCGTGGATGAAATCCACGTTGCGGCTGTGCAGGTTGTAGGGGGCCAGGGGCTCGGAGACCAGGATGCCCAGATACATGGCCAGAAGCACCGCGCCCGAGGCCACGGCCAGCCGGTGGCGCCTGAAGCGCCACCACATCATGGTCCACTGGGAGGCCGCGTAGAGGCGCTCCTGATCGGCGGTCAGGACATGATCGTCCTCCGGCGCGAAGGGCGCCCGCGAGACGTGGTGTTCGAGCGGCCGGGAGTCGCTCATCGCCGGCCCCGCGAGGTCAGCCGGATGCGCGGATCAAGGGCGGCCAGCAGCAGGTCGGAGACGAACATCCCGAACACGGTCAGCACCGCGAGCAGGAGCAGGAAGGATCCGGCCAGATAGATGTCCTGGCTTTGCAGGGCGGCCAGCAGGACCGGACCGGTGGTCGGGAGACTCATCACCGCCGACACGATCACCGCCCCCGACACCACCTGCGGCAGCAGGTTGCCGATGTCGGCGATGAACGGATTGAGCGCCATGCGCAGGGGATACTTGACCAGAAGGCGCCGTGGCGCCATGCCCTTGGCCTTGGCGGTGACCACGTACTGCTTGTTCAGTTCGTCGAGCAGATTGGCGCGCAGCCGGCGGATCATCCCGGCGGTGCCGGCGGTGCCGATGACCAGCACCGGCACCCACAGATGTTCGAGCACGCTCAACGCCTTGCTGAGGCTCCACGGCTGATCGATGTACAGCGGGTCCATGAGGCCGCCGATGGAGGTTCCGAACCACAGGTTGGCAAGGTACAAAAGGACCAGGGCAAGCAGGAAATTGGGGGTCGCCAGCCCCAGGAAGCCCAGGAAGGACAGTCCGTAGTCGCCCCAGGTGTACTGATGGGTGGCGGCGTAGACGCCGAGCGGGAACGACACCACGTAGATGAACAGGATGGTCGCCGCGTTGACCACGATGGACAGCAGGACCCGATCCCCCACCACCTCGGTCACCGGCAGGTTGTATTCGAACGAGTAGCCGAAATCGCCTTGCAGGATCCCGAGGATCCAGTCCACGTACTGCTCCACCGGAGATCGGTCGAGGCCGTATTGCCGGCGCAGGAACGCGATTTTTTCCTCCGACACCATCTCGCCCTGGCTTTCCAGCTCGGTGATGTAGGCGGTCACGAAATCGCCGGGCGGCAGTTGGATGATCACGAAGACCAGGACGCTGATCGCCAGCAGGCTGGCGATCATGGTGAACAGGCGTCGCATCAGATAGACATACATGCCGATCCTCCCCGCGCCGTCATCCGGTTTCGCCGTCGTCGCGTCCGGCCGGCGCGAACCAGAAGGTGTCCGGCCGGTAGATTCCGAAATGCGCCCCCGGATCCCACCCCCAGATGCCGGCCTCCGGGACATTGCGCAGCCGCTCGTTGACAACCACGGGCTGCAACACGCCGGCGACGGTGCCGATGGTGAACACCTGATCGGCGCAGAGCCGCAGCATGTCCCGCCAGATGCGCCGCCGTTCCGCGCCGTCGCGCGACCGCATCCAGTCTTCGTGCAACTCCAGCAACCGGCTCGCGGCCGGCAGGTCGACCGGTTCGCCGGCCTCGCCGCGGGTTTCCGCGTGCTGGCCCCAGCGCGGCCATTGCAGGTGCTGCTGCTGGGTCGGGGCGAGTTCGAGCGGGCACATCTCGGCGCTGACCAGGGCGTTGTCGAGGCCCCACCAGACGCTCATCATGGTTTGCCCGGAGAACACGCGGTTGCGCAGCAGTTCGCGCTGCGACGGCTTGGTGTAGAGCTTGACGCCGATTCTTGCCCAGGAGTCGCCGATCAGCTCCAGCACATCGACCCGCTCGGTCGACTCGCCGGCCGATTCGATCACGATCTCCAGCGGCCGACCGTCGGGCAGCCGGCGAATGCCCCGGTCGTCACGCTCGGTAAGGCCCAGGCCGTCGAGCAGCCGGTTGGCCTCGGCGACGTCGAACCGGGTCCACATGCCGGCCACGTCGGGCGAATAGAGGGGGCTCTCGGGAAGCGCCGAGTTGCCGGTTTCCAGGGCCAGGCCGAAGTAAACCACCTGGTTGATCTCGTGGCGATCGATGGCCAGCGACAGGGCGCGCCGGAAATCGGCCTCGCGAAGCACCGCGCGCCATGCCGGATCGGCCACGTTGAGGTTCGGATAGAGCGCCACCTGCGACCCCGTGGACAGCCGCCACAGGAAAATGCGGTAGCCGTTGCGTTCCTCCGCCTGCTTCAGGAACGTATAATTGCCGAACGACAGGTAACGGGCCTGTAGGTCGCTTTCGCCGGCCCCCACCTTGGCCGGCACCAGCTTGCCGTCGGTGATGGTCATGATCACCCGGTCGATGTACGGAAGCTGGCGGCCGTTGGTGTCGATCCGGTGGAAGAACGGGTTGCGCTCGAACACGAAGCGGTTCGACGGCGGCGGGGTGACGAGGCGCCAGGGTTGCAGGGTCGGCAGGTCCGGGTTGTCGGCCTTGTAGATGTTGGACATCCCGTAGTGCAGGGCGACCCAGTTGCGCCGTCGCTCGGCCGCCACCTTGTCGGCCAGCGCCTCGGGATCGGCGTACCTGGCATGGAACCGTTTCAGGTAATGGGCCGGCCGGTAGATGAACAGCGGCGTCGCGCCGGCCAGCAGGGACAGGAAACGGGGATGCGGCTCCGGCCAGGTGAAGCGCACCGCGTGCGTGTCCAGGACCTCGAAGCGCGGCGGTTCGCCGCCGACCCGCAATTCCTGCGGCGGTCCGGACGGAGACAGGTCCGGGTCGTTGGCCACGTCCTCCCAGTAGTAGCGGAAGTCCTCGGCGGTGAACGGATGGCCGTCCGACCATCTGTGGCCCGGGCGCAGGTACAGGGTGAAGACGCGGCCCTCCCGCACCGAGACCTCGCGCAACAGATCGGGCACCAGATCGAGGGCGCGGTCGTAGCCGACCAGCCGCGCGTAGCCGTAGACCACCATCTGCCGGGTGTCCTGGGCGCGCCCCATCAGCATCCGCAGGTCGCCGCCGTGCACTCCGGGTTCGCGGTCGCCGGTCAGCGTGACGACCAGGGGCTCGGCCGGCAGCCGCCGCGCCACCGGCGGCAGCGCGCCGGCGCCGACCTGATCGGCCAGCATCGGGGTTTCGCGCGGCTCGACCGCCGACGCCGGGCCGACCAAGGCGATCAGGATCGACAGGACGCGCAGGGGTTTCATGCCGCGATCTCCGGGAACGCGGCGTCGCTGCCGACCAGGACCCGATGCTCGCCGCCCAGGTCGCGCATCCAGGCCACGCCGTCGTCGTCCACCGCGTAGGGGGCCGGCCAGGCCTCGGGATCGCTCGGGCCGCCATTCGGCGCCGCGCCGCCGCCGGCCAGCCAGTCGCCATCGCCGTCCGGATCGGGCACCGCCGCCAGCAGGGCCCGGGTGTAGGGATGCACCGGGTGTTCGAACACCCGCTCGGTGGGACCCTCCTCGACCACCCGGCCCATGCACATCACGGCGATCCGGTTGCACATGTAGCGGACCACCGCCATGTTGTGGGACACGAACAGATAGGTCAGCCCAAGGGCGTGCTGAAGGTCCTTGAGCAGGTTGAGCACCTGCGCCTGCACCACCACGTCGAGCGCCGACACCGGCTCGTCGCACATCACCAGATCGGGCTTCAGGGCGAGCGCCCGGGCAATTCCGATGCGCTGCTTCTGGCCGCCCGAGAAACTGTGCGGATAGCGGTTCATGAATCGCTGGTCGAGACCGACCAGGGTCATCAGTTCCTTGACCATCTCGATCCGGAACGCCTTGTCGCCGATGCCGTGGATTTTCAGCGGCTCGGCGATCAGGGCGAAGACCGTCATGCGCGGATCGAGCGCGCTCGACGGGTCCTGGAAAATGTACTGGATCCTGCGCCGGTAGGGGATCATCGCCTTGGCGTTCAACGACAGCATCTCGACGATCCGTCCGCGATCGTTGAAACGGATCGATCCGGACTCCGGCGTGATGGCGCGCATGATGATCTTGCCGATCGTCGTCTTGCCGCAGCCGCTCTCCCCGACCAGGCCCAGGCTGTCGCCGCGCCGGATCTCCAGGCTCACGCCGTTGACGGCCCGCTTGGTGGCCTTCGGCCCGCCGAACGGGCCACCCTTCTTGGCGGTGAACGTCTTGTGGATGTCGTTGATCCGAAGCAGCGGCCCGGCGTCGTCGGCCCCGGCCGGCCAGGGCTCCTTGTCCGCCAGCAGGTGGGCCGTCTGGCTCCTGACCTCGCGCAACGGGACCAGCCGCGCCGTCCGGTCGGTCGACAGGCGGGGCAGCGCCCTGAACAGGGCCCGCAGATAGGGATGGCCGGGCCGCCGGTAGATGTCGGACACCGGGCCGGATTCCATCACCTCGCCCCGATACAGGACCACCACCTCGTCGGCCATGTGGGCGACCACCCCCAGGTCGTGGGTGATCAGCATCACCGCCATTCCGAGGCGTGCCTGAAGGTCCCGGATCAGCTTGAGGATTTGCGCCTGCACGGTGACGTCGAGGGCGGACGTGGGTTCGTCGGCGATCAGCAGGCCGGGCGCCGCGATCAGCGACATGGCGATCATCGCCCGCTGCCGCATGCCGCCCGACAGCTCGAACGGATAGAGGTCGAGGGCGCGCGCCGGATCGGCGAACCCGACCAGTTCGAGCATGGCGGAGATGACCGGGCGGTGCTCGCGTCGCGGCAGATCGGTATGCAGGTCGAGCACGTCGGTGATCTGGTTGCCCACCGTGTGCAAGGGCGATAGCGACGTCATCGGGTCCTGGAAGATCATCGCCACGTGGCCGCCACGGATCGACCGCATCGCGGGGCCGTCCGGATCGAGCGTCGTCAGGTCCAGGGTGCCGTCCAGGCCGGGGCGGTGGATGCGCGCCAGGTGCTTGAGATGGGAATCGCCGGCCGCCCAGTCGAACCCGGTCTCGGTGTCGGACAGCAGGATGCGCCCGGACACGATCCGCCCGTTGCCCGGCAGCAGGCCCATGATGGCGCGCGCCACGGTGGACTTGCCGGACCCGGATTCGCCGACCAGGGCCATCGTGCTTCCCCCTCGGACCCGGAACGACACGTCGCGAAGCGCCGGCGTCTCGCCGGTATGCAGACCGAACGCGACACCGAGGTTCTCGACCCGCAGGAGATCGGTCATCGCCGATTATCCTCGGCCCGGTCGATGAGCGCCGACAGGTTGGCCTGGGTGGTCGGCGACATCGGGACGCCCCGCCGCTCGGCCGCCCGCGCCGCCCGCGCGACCACCACGCCGAAACCGTCGAGATGGGACTCCACCGACAGCCGGTGGCCGCCGGTGTCTTGCAGGCGCAACTGCATCCAGCCGTTCTCGCCGTCGCGCCGGGTTGCGTAATAGCGCAGCGTCAGGCGGTTCAGGCGGTCCCAGCGGACGCGGGTGGCGGGGCGGCCGACGAGTCCGACCTCATGGTCGCAAACACGCACCACCCGCCGACCCCGGCGCCAGGCATGAACGGCGAACCCGGCGAACAGCAGGGCGACGGCGCCGAGGCCCGCGAGGCTTGGCGGCGACTGCACGCCGCCGGCCGCGATCGGGGCGAGGCAGCCGACGATGGCGATCCCGGACATGGCCAGGTCGCGGCGTGTCGAGGCATGGTCGTAGCGGTAGGTGCGGGGCGTGGTCACGACAGATCCCGTGCCTCCCCCAGGGTGACCCAGCGGGCTCCGGCATGCTGGTTCACGGTGTCGGCAAGGCGGCCCAGGAACCGCCAGAGCGTCTCGTCGTGCACCAAATGATGGGTCAACAGGCCGGTCGCCTCCGAGGGGTCGACATGGCTCCGGCGGCGCGCCGCCAGGTGGGAGACCAGTTGCGCGATCGCCGCGTCGTCGCCCGCGAAGCGCCGCGCGTTACGCCAGTCGATGGGGTCGACATGGGTATTGAGGCGGATCAGGCCGGGCGCCGCCAGGGGGGACGGGCGGGGCGCGAACGCCGACAGCATGCGGAAGCCGAGCCCGGGCAGGGCGGCGACAAGGCTGTCGCGGATGCGGTTCCAAGGGGGCACCAGGACCGGCAGCAGCTTTCGGCCGAAGATCAGCGACAGGCGCCGCCAGCCGGTGCGGAGGTCGTCCAGCACCTCGCGGTCGCCGCGCAGGCCACCCAACTCGATCTTCTTCCCGCCCCGCTCGGCGTGATTCTGGTGATTCCAGCCATGTTGCAGGATGCTGACCAACGGGTCGTCGGCGATCCGCTCGTGCAGGGCGGGGCCGGCGTCCCGGGAAATGACGGCCAGGGCGAGCGGCGCGTCCGCGTCACGCGCGAGACCCAGAAGGCGATCCAGCGGCGCCGAGGGCATGACCGCGTCGTCGTCGCGCCACCACAGGGTGGCCGCCGCGCCCATATCGACCCAGCGGTCCAATTCGTCTTCGAGAGTTCGCCAAGCTGTTGCCATGGTCGCGCCCAGAAATCTCCACCAGAGTATAGAGGTACGGTCGAAACCCGAGGCATTGTCCTTCGATGATATTTCACATTTTCGTGAGAGCTGTCAAAAACGATGCCGAGTCCTCTATACCGTCCATCTTGATCGGAGAAAAGCGGGGAGCGGGGCCGGCCAGCGCATCGTCGACCGCCCGCGCCAGCCCGCCGGGGGACAGGTCCGAATCGGCGAGCAGGCGCGCCAGGCCGCGCCGGGCCAGGATCGCGGCCCGTTGCGTCTGTTCGGTCTCGCCGGCCTCGGCGAACGGCACCAGCACGGCGCGGCAGCCGGTGGCCAGGATGTCCATCGCCGTGTTGTAACCGGCCTGCGAGACCGAAACCGCGCAGTTCCTCAGAAGACCCCGGAAGTCGGGACGGGCGCGCTCGACGACGACGCCATTTGGGGCCGATCGGCGCAGCGCCTCGAACGCCGCCGGGTCGATTCCATGGGCGACCAGCAGGCGCCATGTCCGGTCGCGGTCCCGGGCGCGCGGTCGCGCCTCCAGGGCGCACCGGAAGAGATGCGCGCCGCGCGGCCCGCCGCCGGCCGACACCACGATCTCGCCGTGGCCATCGGGCGACGCGGCGCTTCCGGGCGCGACGACGAACCCGGTGTAAAAAAGACGCTCGCGGATGCGGTCGGCGAGTGGAAAACTGGCCTCGAACGGCACCGCCGCCGGGTCGCTGTGCACCAGCACCCGGTCGAACCGCGCCTCCACCAGGTCGGCCATCTCCGCGTGGCGGCCGGGATCGGGCTTGCTGACCAGGATATCGCGCACCGAGCAGACGATGCGCGCCGGTGGGTCCATGGTCGCCGCCGCGTCGAGCAGCGGCAGCAGCTCGAAGCGCAGCTTGCGACGGCCGAAGGGGAACATCTCGGTCATCACCACGCGCGGACGCGTCTCGGCCAGCAGGGCGAGCAGGCGGTCGCGGCGGGCCGCCCTCAGGGTATCGTCGAGCGCCCGGCCCCTGTCATCCACGAGGCGATCGAACGTCGCGTCCTCGGCGCGCAGGGGCGGCAGTTGCGCGAACCGCGCCCCGCCGACGTCCAGGTTCGGCACCGGCATGCCGCCGGACACCAGAACCACCGGGACGCCGCGCCGGGCGGTCGCGCGGGCGATGGCGGCGGCCCGCGTCAGGTGACCGATCCCGAGCAGGTGCTGGACGTGGATCAGCAGCGGGCCATGCGCCATGGGTCGTGGTCTCCTATCCGGGCGGCGGGTCGGCGGCGAGCGGCAGGTTGATCCGCACGACGCTCGGCGTGCCGTCGGCGTCGAGCCTATAGACATGCGCGCAGCCGTCGCGCAGGCGGACCGCCGGCTTGTCGGTCATGTCCCAGCCGGTGGCCATGGCGTGGACGATCCGCAGCACTCCGTTGTGGGTTACCGCCACGGTGTCGCGGCCGCCGTCCGCCACCTCGATCAGGAACGGGCGCAGGCGAGCCCACAGGTCGCGCGGACTCTCGCCGCCCGGCGGCGCGAAGCCGAGCCCCGGCGCCTCTCCGGCGGCCGTGCGTTCCGCCTCGCGGCGTTCCACCTCGGACCGGTCCAGCCCTTCCCAGGCGCCCCACGACGCCTCGACGAGGCGGTCGTCCAGGTCCGGTTCGGTTCCATGCAGCAGGCGTGCCGTTTCGCGGGCCCGCCGCAGCGGGCTGCACACCCAGCGCCAGGCCGCCAGGTCCTCGGGCACCGCGTAGCCGGCCAGGGTCCGCCGTCCGTCCTCGCTCAGCGGCAGGTCGTGGCGCCCCTGGACCCGGCGTTCGGCGTTCCAGCGGGTCGGTCCGTGGCGGATCAGGGCGATGCGGGTCATCGCGCGCGTGCCCGGGGCAGGGAGTCCAGGGCCGCGCCGAGGGTTCGCGTTGCCGCCGCCAGGGTGTGGCGCCGGGCCACCTTGTCGCGTGCCGCCGCGCCCATCCGGGCGCGCCGCGCCGGATCGCCAAGCAGCGCGGAGACGGCCTCGGCGAAGGCGGCCGGATCCCCGGGATCGGCGAGCAGGCCGGTCCGGCGGTCGGCGATCACCGCCGGAACCCCGCCGGTCCGTCCGGCCACCGCCGGCAGTCCGGCCGCCTGGGCCTCCAGCAGGGCCATGCCGTAGGCCTCGTTGACGGCCGGCCAGACGAACAGGTCGCAAGCCGAATAGACCGCCGCCAGATTGGCCGCCGCGCGGCGGCCGAGCAGGGTCGCCGGCAATCCGTCCAGCGCCGTCTCGACCTGTTCTCGCGCCGGTCCGTCGCCGGCCACCAGCAGATGCCAGCCCTTGGCGGGCAGGCGGCGCAGGGCGTCGCCGAGTACCCGGTAGGATCGCAGCTTGTCGCCCTCGCGCATCATGCCCACGGCGAGCAGCCACGCGCGGTCGGCCGGCAATTGGTGCGCCGCCGCCAGGGTCCGGCGGGCCGTCCCGCGATCGGGGAAATCCGGCGGGTCGAGAAACGGGTCCATCTCGATGTAACGGGCGTCGGGACGCAGCAGCGGCCGCACGCCGTCGGCGTCGGCCGGGTTGAGGCCGAGTACCAGGTCGGCCCGGCGCAGCGCCGCCTCCACCCCGGCGTGACCGCGTGCCCAGCGGCCGGCGGCCCGCTTGGAGGCGTGCGACGCCTCGGCCACCACGTAGGGGATGGCCAGCCGCTCGCAGACCCGTGGGCCGATCCAGTCGGGCGCCTTGTAGTACAGATGGTAGGTGAACCACAGGTCGGGCGGCGGCGCGCGCCGCAGGCAGCGGTCGGCCAATCGTTCCCCCAGGGTCCGCAGGCGCATCTGGCGAATCGGATCGCCGTCGCCGGTTCGGCTACGCAGCCGGCTGGCCAGGGTCACCTCGCATCCGGCCCCATCCAGGGCGCGGATCAGAAGCCGCGCCATGGTCCGATCCCCAGACGGCACCGGGTGATCGGGTGGTTTGAGCGGGCAGTAGAAGGCGGCTCTCATGCCGCGCGGCCGCTCTCGGAAGCGTCGAGACCGAACTTAACGGCGAGGCGGGCCAGTCCCGTCTCGAACGAAAACCGGGCGGCCACCCGTTCGCGCCCCGCGATGCCGAGCCGTCGCCGCAGACCCGGGTCGCGGATCAGGGTTTCGAGGGCGGCGGCCATGGCGTCCGGATCGTCGGGCGGCGCCAGCAGGCCGGTCTCGCCGTCGACGATCAGTTCGGGAATCGCCGATACCCGGGTCGACAGGCAGGCCACCTCCTGACTCTGCGCCTCCATCAGCACGTTGGGCAGTCCGTCGCGGTCGCCGTCATGGGCGATCCTGGAGGCGAGCACGAACAGGTCGGCGACCCGATAGGCATCGAGCACCGCCTCCTGCGGCCGCGCGCCGCGCCATTCGACGCGGTCGTCCAGGCCCAGCCGCGCCGCATGGTCCCTCAGGGCGTCGGACAGCTTGCCGCCGCCGATGTGGACCAGACGCCAGTTGAGGTCGGCCGGCAGTCGGGCCAGGGCGTCCAGCAGCCCGTGGTAGCCCTTCTTCTCGACCGCCCGCCCGACCGACAGCAGCATCACGGGCGGTTTCCCGGGAGATCCGTCGCCGCCCTCGGGGCGGGCCGGCGGAGCCGGGAAGCGCGACAGGTCGAGTCCGTGGTAGATCAAATTCACCCGCCCGGGATCGGGGGCGAGCGCCGCCAGGTGATCGCGGTTGGTTGCCGTGCAGGTGGCGAGCCATTGCATGTCGGCCAGCTTCTCGCGCTTCTCCCAGTCGGGCGACGTCCAGATGTCCTTGGCGTGGGCCGAGGCGCTCCACGGCCGTCCGGTCATCAGGCAGGCATAGCGGGTGACCGAGGCCGGGGTATGCAGGAAATGGGCATAGAGGAAGCCGATCGAGCTCGGCAGTTCGCGGGCCAGCACCGCGGCCTGCCCGAACCGGCGGATCCGGTTGCGGGTCGGGTCGCGCGCGAGGTCGCGGAGCCAGATACCCAGGGCGCGGGCGACTCCGGGCGCGCGCAGGGCCGTCGCCAGCCCCTTGAGCACGCGCAGCGGCTCGTGGTGCAGGTATTCCGGCAGATAGACGACGGGCGCCCGGATCTCGCGGTGCACCGGGTGCGTGGCGGGGTCGGTCGGGTGACGCAGCGAATAGAGGACGAGCCGTAGTCCGCACCGCTCCAGGCCCAGAATCTCCTGGGCGATGAAGGTTTCCGACAGTCGGGGATACCCCTTCAGGACCACTCCGACGGTCGCGGCCGGCGGCCGCATGTCGTTTCCGTCCGCCATTACGGCAGCGAGGCCCGGTCCGCCGTCTCGGACGCCGCCGGCGCCTCGAAATAGCGGTCGACCAGCCAGCCGATGGTGTCCAGCCCGTCCATGAGTCCGGGGATCGCGGCGGCCGACGGGCGCGGCCGCCCGGCGAGGCCGCGCAGGGCGTCCGCCATGGCCAGGGGGTCGCGCCCCCGGCGGTCGTCGAGCAGGGTGACGAGCCCGATCTTCTGCGCCGCCTCGGCGCGCAGGTATTGCTCCATGCGCGGCACCGTGCGCGGCACGATGATCGAGGGCCTGTCGTGCGCCAGGATGTCGCAGAAGGTGTTGTAGCCGCCCATGGCGACCACCCCCGCCGCGTTGGACACCAAGCCCGACATCCGGTTGAGGAAGTCGATCGCCGTAACGTTCGAGAGCCGGTTTATCCGTCCCTGGAAGGCCGACTTGTCTTCCGGGGGCATGAACGGACCGAACACGATCAGCGCGTGATAGGGGATCTCGATTCCCGACTCGTAGGCCGACAGCACCCAATCGACCAGATCGGCGCCGTCGCCGCCGCCGCCCGGGGTGATCAGGATGTAGGGGTCGGGGACGATCGGTGGCTCGACCGGTCCGGGCGCGGTGTCGGCGGGCGAGGGACCCAGGTAGCCCGTATAGACCGCCTTGGCGACGACCTCGGGTGGAATCGCGAGGTCGGTGAACGGGTCGTAAATCCGTTGCAGGCCGTAGATCCAGATTTCGTCGTAAAGGTCGCGCAGCGCCGGAATCGCCTGCTTGCGCTCCCATTCGGCGGCCAGGGCCTTCGGGTCGTCCATGATGTCGCGCAGGCCGAGCACGCAGGGCGTGCCCCGGCGCCGCAGGGTGTCCAGGGTCGGCCGCACCTCGCCGCGCAGGCCGAGCGGCTCCTTGTCGACGATGAAGAGGTCGGGCGCGAAGGCCTCCGCGGTGTGCCGGATGATCGAACTGCGCAGCACGATGGTCTGCTCGATGTCCATTTGCAGGGCCAACGGCTGATACTCGCCGTTGCGCAGCTTGATGACCCCGGGTACCCGCACGAAATCGACCCGGGTGCGAAACTCGTAACTGCCGATGATCGGCGATCCGGAGAGAATGAGCACCGAGAGTTCGGGATCGCGCGCCACGAGTGCATGGGCGATCCTGTGGCACCGCCTCAGGTGGCCAAGACCGAAACTGTCGTGGCTGTAGATGAGTATGCGCTTCCCATCGTGCCGCATGATCGAAATCCTGTTCCGCCGGGACGCGGATCGCGCCGGATCGGTGGACTTTCGACTCGGTTACTGGCAACTATCAACAAAAAAAACCGTGATGTTAAATCGTATTTGGACTCACGGCCAATTGAGGTCCATATGACCGTCATGTGGAAAACCGTCCGCCGACATCGGGCGACTGTCCGGAGGGGTCGTTGACGCGCCCGCCGCCAAGGGTCTACTGGCAGGGTCTGCTCACTCTGTTCGGCCTGGCCCGCCGAGGCTATTTCATTCCGTCGCGCTACGTCGGCCACTTCCCGGATCGCGCCGGCCGCCCGGCTTACCGGGCGTTGGAGGCGCGTTTCGCGGCCGCCCGCCCGGCCATGGCGCGGGTCCTCGACTCGATGGCGCGGTTCGCCGACGATCTGTCGCGCATCGGCGCCGATCCGCCGCCGGCGCCGCGCTGGGAGCAGAGCTGGTTTCCGCGTCTCGACGCCGCCGCCGCCTACGTCCTGGTGCGGACCCTGACTCCGTCGCGGATCGTCGAGGTGGGGTCCGGGCACTCGACCCGCTTCATGACCCGGGCGATCCGCGATGGCGGGCTCCAAACCCGTCTCGTCGCCATCGACCCGGCGCCCCGGGCGTCGCTCGACGGATTGCCGATCGAGATCCTGCGCGTCCCCCTGCACGCGGCCGGACGGGCGCCGTTCGAGACCCTGGCCCCGGGCGACGTCCTGTTCATCGATTCCAGCCACATCGCCATGCCGGGCAGCGACGTGGACCTGCTGCTGACCGAGATCGTTCCCGGCCTGCCGGCCGGCGTTCTGATCCATATCCATGACGTCTTCCTGCCCGACGACTATCCGGCGCACATGGAATGGCGCGGCTACAACGAACAGCTCGCGGTGGCGCCGCTGATCCACGGCGGCGGCTTCGAGATGCTGTTCGCCAGCCGCTATGTCGCGACCCGCATGGCGGACGAGGTGCGGGCCTCGGCGGTCGGGACGCTGCCGCTTCCGGCCGGCGCGGTGGAAAGCAGCCTGTGGCTGCGCAAGGGTCAACCGCCGGTCTCGCCGGTGAACCAGTAGGTGCCCTCGTCGCGACGGTGCCGATAGGTCAGGCGGGGATCGCCGAGCGCCAGTCCGAGGCGGTTCCGGAGCGCCCGCGCCACCTCCGGCCCGCCCGGGCGCGCGTGGCCGTCGGCCGGCAGTCCGAGGATGTTGAGCGTGGACCGCCGCAGCCCCACCATGAGCCGCCGGGCGGCCAGCCCGGCCGCCTCGGGCAGCCGGTCGAGCACGGTGCCCGAATCCGGTTCGTCGATGATCGCCAGATCGGCCGGGGACGGCGCCCCGAAGGTCCAGGAAGTGGGGTAGATCGCGGACAGGGACTCCGCCGGGCCGGCGACCACGACCGTGGCCATCCCGGCCGCCGCCAGATGGGACAGGGTCTCGATGCCGAAGGCGCGTGGCGGGCCGAGCACCGTGGCCGAGGCGATTCCGGCGAGGGCGCCCTTTGGGAAATCCCGGGTCCGCAGGCGCAGCAGATCGTCGAGGGTCGGGGTCTGGCCGGCCTCGAAGGTGAACCCCGAGGCCGTTCCGCCGAGCATCCGAGCCCGGCACCAACGGTCGACGGCCGCCGGCCCCCGGGTGCCGAAGGGCGACGGGTCGCCGGCCAGGACGGCGTCCACCGCCGCCGCCTTCTCGGGGTCGGTCGGCGTCGCGCCGTCGTCGCCCGCGACCCACGGCCGGTCGGTCTCCATCGCCACCCAGCGCGGTTCGAACAGGCAGCGCCGCTTCCAGGTGTTCTGGGTGTCGCCGCGCGGGTCCCGCCAGTGGTGATAGAGCAGATGGCGCAGGCCGGGCGGGCGGCGTTCCAGGCAGTGCCGCAGGAGCTCGAAATGCAGCAGGTACATGATGCCGTCGTTCAGGTGGTCGCCGTGGCCGAGGATGCGGCGATACCAGGCGGTGTCGCCGACCCGGCGCAACCGGATGTAGCCGACCAGCCGGGCATCCGTGGTCACCGCGCCCTGACGGTGTCCGGGGGATGGCTCGAACACCCCCCAGGCCTCGTCGTGGTGGCGGGGACATGGCGGCGCCACGAGGTCGATCGGGCCGGCCGGGGCGCCGCCCATCTCGTCCAGCGACTTGAGGTAGCGGGCGGCCATCGGCCGGCCGTCGCGGATCGGCTTCGAATGATGGATGGCGTGAATGTCCGGCACGTGCAGCGCCCAGGGAAACGGCCGCGCGACGTAGCCCTTGCGCCGCGCCCGATCCACCTCGCGGGTGACCCGGCCCTTCTTGGCGGTGATGGCGCGCGCCGCGTCCAGGGCGTCATCGATGGCTTGGAACCGGTCCAGGTCGAGGGCGGCCACCGCGTGGACGCCCGATTCGCGCACCTCCGGCGGCAGGCGCAACGCCTCGCCGACGCCGTAACTCAGGAACAGCCGCTTGGTCAGGGCGTAGTTGAGAAATCCCTGGCGCAGGTCGAAAACAAACCGTTCGCACTCCGGTCCGTCGGCGCAGCCGGGGCCGCCGAGTCCGTCGTTCAGAAACAGCAGATGCTGATCGATGCCCATGCCTGGCTCCGCGCGGCCCAGTTGGTGTGGGGCCACAAGGGTATCCGTCCGGCGCCGCGACCGCCAGCCCCCGGCGGGCGGCGGCAAACGGGGTTGCGCCCGGCGTTGGGGCTGTAATACTCATCCGGGCGGGGAGTCTCGTGATCGGACGGCGGCGCGCGCATGGCCGTCCGGCGAAATCGGGATGCCCAAGGCCGTTGCAATCCGCCTGCGCGAAGGGGATGGGATGGACGGAGCAAGGCCTCGGGATCGGCTAGTGGTTCGATGCCAACGGATGAGTCCCATCCTTTGGCATCGAACCACTAGATCATTAGCTTAGTGGATCGGTCGATCCACTAGCGA
>JANQIL010000164.1 GCA_028282245.1 Magnetospira sp. | reverse complement strand
CGAGCCCGATGCCGTAACCGAGGACGAAGCGTTCGGCCGCGTTCTTCAGTTCGCGGACGTTTCCGGGCCAGGGGTGATTCATCAACTCCGCCAGTTGCGACGGGCTTGGAATTGGCGCTTCGCGGCCGTAGCGTCCTCCCGCCTCGGCGGCGAAGTTTTGGAACAGGATCGGAATGTCTTCGCGCCGTTCCCGCAGCGGCGGCAGGTGAACCCCGACGACATTGAGCCGGTAATAGAGGTCCTCGCGAAAAGCCCGGAGGTCGCTGGCCCGGCGCAAGTCCGCCTTGGTTGCCGCGACCACGCGGATGTCCACCTGGATCAGCTTGTTGGAGCCGAGACGCTCGATGGTCCGCTCCTGCAACACGCGCAGCAGCTTGACCTGCAGGTTCAGCGGCATGCTTTCGATCTCGTCGAGGAACAGGGTGCCGCCGTCGGCGTGTTCGAGCTTGCCGATCCGCCGCGCGTTGGCCCCGGTGAAGGCGCCTTGCTCGTGTCCGAACAACTCGCTCTCGAAAATAGCCTCCGGCATGGCGCCGCAGTTGACGGCGACCAGATTGCGGTCACGGCGCCGGCTGTGGTGGTGCAGGCAGCGGGCGACCATGTCCTTGCCGGTTCCCGTCTCGCCGAAGATCAGCACGTCGGCGTCGGTGTCGGCGACGTTGGCGATGATGTCGCGGACCCGTTCCATGCCCGAGGACTTGCCGACCAGGGGCGGGCAGCCGTCGGAGGAGTCCAGGGCGCGGCGCAGTTGCCGGACCTCCTGGATCAGAGTCCGCTTCTCCAGCGCACGTTTGACCGAATCGACCAGTATTTCCGCCGGGAAGGGCTTCTCGATGAAATCGTAGGCGCCGCCACGGATCGCCTGGACGGCCATGGCGATGTCGCCGTGGCCGGTGATCAGCACCACCGGCAGGTCGCGGTCGATCTCCATCGCCCTGTCCAGGAAGCTCAGGCCGTCCAGTCCCGGCATCTTGATGTCGCACACCACGACCCCCGGCCAGTCGGGACCGATCAGTTCCAGGGCCTTGTCGGCGCTGTCCAGGCAGGCCACCTCGTACCCGGCCAGATCCAGGGTCTGCCGCCCGGCGATCCGGATGTGCTCCTCGTCGTCGATGAGGATGACCCGGCTTCGATCGTTCATGCGCCGCTCATGCGCTTGCCGCCATGGGTCGACGGTCCGCCTCGGCGCGCCTCAGGCCGACGGTGAACACGGCACCGCCGCCGGGGTGGTTGGCGGCCGAGAGGGTGCCGCCGAAATCGTTGACGATGCGCTCCGAAATCGACAACCCGAGACCCAGGCCCTTGCCTGCCGTCTTGGTGGTGTAGAACGGGTCGAACGCCTTGTGCAGGTTCTCCGGTGACAGCCCGGGACCGCTGTCGCGGACGGAGACCGACACCGTCTCCGGGGTCGTCTCGGCGGTGACCCACAAACGCCGCGGTACTGCGGCGCTCTGCGCTTCCATGGCGTCGAGCGCATTGCGGAACAGATTGAGGAACACCTGTTCGAGGCGGACTTCCTCGCCGATGACGGGCGGCAGGTCGTCGCCGAGGTCGTCGTGGATCTGCAGGCCGCGGGCCCGGGCGATCCGGGTAAACAGGCTGAGGGCGCCCTTGATCGTGGTCGTCGGGTCCGCCGACCCGACCGTGTCCGGCGACTTGCGGGCGAAGGTCTTCAGGTCGCCGGTGATCGTCGCCATGCGGTCGGTCAAGGTGCCGATCTGACGAAGGTTCTCGCGCACGTCGTCGAGACGGTCCCGGTCGAGCAGAATCTGGGCGTTGTCGGCGAAACTGCGAATCGCCGTCAGGGGCTGGTTGAGCTCGTGGGTGATGCCCGCCGACATCTGGCCGAGGGCCGCCATCTTGCCGGCGTGGATCATTTCCGACTGGGTGGCGCGCAGGGTTTCCTCGGTCCGCCGCCGTTCCTG
>JANQIL010000147.1 GCA_028282245.1 Magnetospira sp. | reverse complement strand
GGCACCCAAGCTTTGGATCGGTCGATCCACTAAGCTATTGATCTGGTGGTTCGATTCAGCCAACGGATGGGACTCATCCGTTGGCATCGAACCACTAGTGGGCCTGGCCCTCGTAGTGCTTCTCGATGATGTCGATGTGCGGCACCTTCTTGAGTTCCCATTCCCCGGACTTCGGATCGAAGCGGGAATTCACGAACACCTTCCAGTTGGCATCGTCGAGGTCCGGATAGTCGGTCCGGTAGTAGAAGCCCGGATAGCGGGTTTCCTCGCGGAACATGATGTGGCGCAGATGGGCTTCCGCCGCCCACATGCGGTGGTAGTTCTCCCACGCCCGCATCAGTTCGTGCAGGTCCTTGGCGCGCAGGTTCTTGGAGTCTTCCTGCAGCCAAGTGAGGTGCTGGAGGCCGATCTTCAGCATCTCGCCGTTGGTCTGGTAGTAGGTGGCGACGCCGGCCACGTACTCATCCATGTACTTCTGAAGACGCATCTGGAACATCTTCGGCGTGATGTAGAAGGGGTTGACGTCCTCGGCGGTCGTCTTGTCCTTGTGCTCGAAGTAATTCCGGACCGGCAGATAGATCTCCTCGGCCACTTCCTCGACCGTCTTGGCGAAAGTCGGCTCGTAGCTCTTGTTGTCGCGCACGAACTTGATCATCGCCTTGCCGGCGATCCGGCCCTCGGCGTGCGAGCCCGACGAGAACTTGTGGCCCGAGGCCCCGACCCCGTCGCCGGCCGTGAACAGGCCCTTGACGGTGGTCATGCGGTTGTAGCCCCACTGCCATTCGGCCGGCGCGAAATCCTCCGGACCCGACACCCAGATGCCGCAGCAGCCCGAATGCGAGCCGAGCAGATAGGGCTCGGTCGGCATCAACTCGGACTTGCTCTCCTCGGGGCGCACGTTCATGCCGGCCCACACGCCGGCCTGCCCGATGCACATGTCGAGGAAATCTTCCCAGGCCTCGGCCTCGAGGTGCTTGATTTCCTGCGGGGTCATGGTCTCGGCCAGCTTGGCCATGGCGGTCGGGGTATCCATGTAGATCGGGCCCCGGCCGTCCTTCATTTCCTTCAGCATGGCATGGTTGCGCAGGCAGGTCGGCACCACCGCCGCCTTGTCGTACGGCGCGAAATCGGCCAGCATGTCGGCGTTCTTGACGATGTAGTTTTCGCCGTAGCCGTTGGTCGCCTGCGACTTGAACAACAGGAACCAGGCGCCGACCGGGCCGTAGCCGTCCTTGAAGCGGGCCGGCACGAAGCGGTTCTCCATCATCGTCAACTCGGCGCCGACCTCGGCCGCCATGGCGTAGGTCGAGCCGGCGTTCCACACCGGATACCAGGTGCGTCCGTTGCCCTCGCCAAGCGAGCGCGGCCGGAAGATGTTCACGCAGCCGCCGGCCACGTTGAGGATCGCGTTGGCCTTGAACACGTAAAGCTTGTGCTCCCGCACCGAGAAACCGACCGCGCCGGCGACCCGATTGTCCTCGTTGGCGTCGAGGATGTACTTCACGATGAACACGCGTTCCATGATGTTCTCGATCCCGAGCGACTTCTTGGCCGCCTCGGAGACGATGGTCTTGTAACCCTCGCCGTTGATCATGATCTGCCACTTGCCGGAGCGCACCGGCTTGCCGCCGTCCTTGAGCGGCACGCCCTCGGTGGACTTGTCCTTCCAGATCGGCAGGCCCCATTCCTCGAACAGGTGCACCGAGTCGTCCACGTGACGACCGACGTCGAACGCCAGGTCGTCGCGGGTGATGCCCATCAGATCCGCCGAGACCATGCGGGCATAGTCCTCGGGCTTGCGGTCGCCAAGGTAGGTGTTGATCGCCGACAGGCCCATGGCGACGGCGCCGGACCGATCCATCGCGGCCTTGTCGACCAGCGTGATCTTGACGTCATCGCCGGCCCAGCGCTTGGCCTCGAAGGCCGCGCCGCAGGCCGCCATGCCGCCCCCGACAAGCAGGATGTCGGTCTTGATTTCAACGATTTCGGGATCACCGAAAGTACCAGCCATTAGGGTTCTCTCCTCCACTGACGGGGCGCCGCGACCCTCTCGGGACCTTGCCGGTCGCCCCCCTCTGCCATGTTCGTTATTGAGTTGGGTCTCGGCCGTGCCGTTACGCGGGCGTCGGCAGGGTCTTGCCTTCCTCGGTGAACAGCAGTTGGTCGTCCAGGTTCCCCGGGGCCGGCTTGTTGCCATACGGATCGATCGAGCCGACCGGCGTCGTGCGGACCGGGAACTTGAAGCGCTTCACCTCGCCGTCGCGGAACTTGATGGTCCACATGATGGCGTTGTCGGTGCGCAGCGGGATACAGGCGCCGCCCATCGGCACCACGTCCTGATAGGCCCGGACCTCGATCGCCTGCTGCGGGCAGGCCTTCACGCAGCACTGGCATTCCCAGCACTGCTCCGGTTCCTGGTTGAATGCCTTCATCCGCTCGGTGTCGAGCTTCATGAGGTTATTCGGGCAGATGTACATGCAGGCGGTCACCTCACCGCCCTTGCAGCCGTCGCATTTCTCGGTATGAACGAATGTGGGCATCAAGATCTCCTTGATCTGGCGGCCCGCGCGCGGGCCTTCCGTGTCCTCGCCGACGCCGCCTCGCCCGGGTTCGCTCGGCGAACCCGCGCCGCGACGCTTTATGATTCGGGAATGGCGAGCAGGAACCGCAACTCCCCTTGCGGGCCTCCCGCGGATATCCGAAACACGGATCCCCGACGGGATGATTTCCTGACTTTAGCCTCCCCTGGCGGTCCCAAATTTACCACGGAACCATTATATTAAGCTCGCTTAATATACGTGCCATGGAATTGCTGTCAAATAGAACCATCACGGCGAGCCCGGCGGGCCGTCGGCCAGGGTCCGCGACGCCTCCCCATGAAGAGGAAAAAGCCGCGTCCGATGAACGGCTTGCGGCGGCGGGGATGATCCACGGCCGCATCCGCCGCGATACCGGACGTCCACGGCTCTTTTTTGCGAAACTTGAGCGACAATTAACACTATTTCATCCAGTTCCATGTTGACGTGGTGACGTGGTATCGAGATTCTATTCTCTCTCTTCATGGTAGAAGGGACTGCCGCTTGACGACCGACCGGCCAATACAGGTCCTGCTGATCGAAGACAATCCTGGCGATGCTCGCTTGGTCGAAATTCTCCTTGGAGATGTGTCATCGCAAACGACCCGCTTCCTGGTGCGCCACGCGGCAACCCTGGCGGACGGCCTGGACTGGCTGATCGGCCAGCAGATCGACGTGGTGCTGATCGATCTGTCGCTGCCGGATTCCCACGGCCTGGCGACCATCGATCGGATCCTCGCGGCCGCGCCGGAGATACCGATCGTCGTCCTGACCGGCAACACCGACGAGGCGCTCGCCATGCAGGCGGTGCAACGCGGCGCCCAGGACTTCCTGTTCAAGGGCGAAAGCGACGGCCACCTGATCGCCCGCTCGCTGCGCTACGCGATCGAGCGGCACCGGGTCGAAATGGCCCTGCGGGCCAGCGAGGCGCACGCCCTGGCGGCCGAGAACCGGCTGGTCGACGCGGTGGAAAGCGTCAACGAGGGGTTCTCGCTATGGGACGGCAACGACCGGCTGATCCTGTGCAACAACAATTACCGCGACCTGTTCCGGTCGGCCGCCCCGATGCTCTTCCCCGGTGTCACGTTCGAGGAAATCCTGGCCATCGAGGCCGCCCACGACATCGACCTTGGCGAGGTCGAGCCCACGGACTGGTGCCGCGAGCGCCTGCAACGGCACA
Source organism: Magnetospira sp. (assembly GCA_028282245.1). GTDB lineage: Bacteria > Pseudomonadota > Alphaproteobacteria > Rhodospirillales > Magnetospiraceae > JANQGL01. The sequence continues at coordinate 39,696 of JANQIL010000147.1, read as the reverse complement.
AGCGCGGCGCCGGGCGGTTTCAGGAGCGGCTGATGGATGGCCGCTGGATCCAGATCAGCGAGCACCGCACCTCGGATGGCGGCACGGTCGGCATCTATACCGACGTCACCGAAACCAAGCAGACCCAGGAGCGCATCAATCAGCTCGCCTCGGAACAGGACGTCATCCTACAGAACGCCTCGGTCGGCATCGCGCGATCGGTTCACGAGACAATCACCTGGGCCAACGCCCGGTTCGGACTCATGTTCCAGTTCGGCGACCGACCGGTCGAGGGATTCCCGCTGTCGGCGCTGTTCCCGGAACCGGGCGACCACACGGAGATCGACCGCGCGGCCGCCAAGGTGCTGGCCGAGGGACGCTCCTACCGGGCCGACCTGCCGCTCAAGCGGCGCGACGGAAGCCTGTTCTGGTGCCGGCTGATCAGTCGCGCGGTCCATCCCGACGACGCCTCCATGGGCGAAATCCTGATCTTCGAGGACATCGAGGAGCGCAAAAAAGCCGAAAACGCCCTGAAGGCCAGCGAGCAGACCTACCGGACCATTCTCAACACCACGGCCGAGGGGTATTGGCGGATCGACCGCGACGGCCGGACCGACGGGGTCAACCGGGCGCTGTGCGAGATGCTGCAGGTCCCCGAAACGCAGTTGATGGGCCGCCCGATGACCGAATTCGTGGCGCCGGACTCGCGCGCCGTGCTGTCGAGCGCCCGGCGCCGCCTCGCGACACAACCTCAAATGGTATTCGAATTGACCCTGGTGGACGCCCGGGGCGACCAGCTTCATACCCTGTTCAGCGCCACCGCGTTCGACGACGCCGGTTCGCCGCACGCGCTGTTCGCCTTCATCACCGACATCACGGCCCGCAAACGGGCCGAGGAAGGGCTGCGCGAGAGCGAGGCGCGGTTCCGGCGCCTCGCCGACATCGCGCCGGTTTTCATCTGGATGACCAACACGACATCCCACGCGACCTATTTCAACCGAGGCTGGATCGAATTCACGGGCCGGCCGATCGAAAGCCACATGGGCGAGGGCTGGCTGGATTGCCTGCACCCGGGCGACCGCGGCGATTATCTCCGGCAACGCGCCGAGGCGGTGGACCGGCGCCTCGAATTCCGTCTCGAATATCGGGTCAAGCCCAATGAGGGCGCCTATCGCTGGCTGCTCGAGGCGGGCGTCCCGCGATCCGACGAGGCGGGCGATTTCGCCGGCTACATTTCCTGCGCCATCGACGTGACGGAACGCAAGACGGCGGAAGAGGGCATGCGGCTTTCGGCGGCGGTGTTCGAGAACACCGCCGAGGCGATCATGATCGCCGACCGCAACTCCCGCATCACCGCCATCAATCCGGCGTTTACCCGCATCACCGGCTGGGAAGGACCCGACGTGATCGGCGAGAACCCGAGAATCCTCAACTCAGGGCGCCACGACGACGCGTTCTTCAACGCGATGTACCGCGAGTTGGCGCGCCATGGCCATTGGGAAGGCGAGGTGTGGAACCGTCGCAAGAACGGCTCCGTGTTTCCGTCCTGGCTGACCATCTCGCAGATCACCGATGATCAGGGCCAAACCTGCGAGTTCATTGCCCTGTTCAGCGACATCACGAAGCGCAAGGAAGCCGAGGAGGTCATCCTTCATCAGGCCAACTACGACGCCCTCACCCAGCTTCCCAACCGGACCCTGTTCCTCGACCGCCTGAACAGCGCCCTGCTCGCCGCGAAACGCGCCGGCGGGCGGATTGCCCTGATGTTCATCGACCTCGACCGTTTCAAGTGGGTCAACGACACGCTCGGCCACGCGGCCGGCGACCAGCTCCTGAAAATGGCGGCGGAGCGCCTGCGCGGCTGCGTGCGCGAAACCGATACCGTGTCGCGGCTCGGCGGCGACGAGTTCACGGTCGTGCTGTCCAACATCCGCGACGGAACCGACGTGGACCGGGTGGCCGGAACGATCCTCGACGAACTGGCCCGCATGTTCCTGATCGAGGGGACCGAGGTGTTCATCTCCGGCAGCATCGGCATCACGGTGTTTCCGGAGGATGGAGCCGACGTGGAAACCCTCCTCAAGAACGCCGACACCGCGATGTACCGGGCCAAGGAGGCCGGCCGCAACGCGTTCCGTTTCTTTACCGGCGAGATCGACGAGAAGGTGCGTCAACGCCTGGAAATGGAAAACGCGCTCAGGCGCGCACTCGAACACGGCGAGTTGTCGGTGGTTTATCAGCCCATGATTCATCTGCCCAGCAACCGTGTCATGGGCGCCGAGGCCCTGGTGCGCTGGACGCATCCGCAGAAGGGGCCGATGAATCCGTCCGAGTTCATCCCACTGGCCGAGGAGACCGGTCTGATCATGCAGATCGGCGAGTGGGTGCTCTGGACCGCCTGCACCCAGATGCGCGATTGGCTGGACCGTGGCCTGCCGATCGAGAGGATGTCGGCCAATATTTCCTCCAAGCAATGCCGGCAGGAGAACTTCGAGCAGCGGCTTCGCCAGATCCTCGAACGGACCCATTTGTCGCCGGACCGCCTGACCCTGGAAATCACCGAAACGGTGATCATCGACAACACGCAGGGCAGCGCCGACGTGCTGCACAACCTAAGGACGTTTGGCGTGCACCTGTCGATCGACGATTTCGGCACCGGTTATTCGAGCCTGAGCTACCTCAAGCGCTATCCCTTCGACGTGGTGAAGATCGACCGCTCCTTCGTCAGCGAGGTGGATTCCAACCCCGCCGACGCGGCCCTGGTCAACGCCATCATCTCCATGGCGCACGGCCTCGGACTCACCGTGGTCGCCGAGGGCGCCGAAAAGGCGGCCCAGGTGGACTTCCTGCGCGGCAAAAACTGCGACTTCGTTCAAGGCTACTTTTTCAGCCCGCCAATGTCGGCGCCCGATTTCGAGACCCTGATCGAAGGCTGGACTCTTTCCTCCGCCTCCGCCTGAGCCGGGCGGACGATCACAGGGCCACCGGGTCGTCGTCGGCGGGCGGCCGCCCCAGGTAGTCACTCAGATAGCGCGTGACCAGCGGATACAGGGCCGCGCGCTGCTTCTCCCGCGCCCCGGCCAGCAGGGTCGCGAGGGTGCCCTTTTCACGGTCCAGGAACAAGCCGGGATAGCGGTAGCTGACGGCGACAAGCGCGATGTCGAGTTGCCTCTTGGCCTGATAGGCGTCGAACACCCGTCCATAGGAGCCGCCCTGCGCGACGATCTGCCGCACCGCCTCCATCTCCTTGGTCAAGCCCTTGGCGCTGCGACCGAACATCTGCATCAGTAGCGGACCATCCTCCCTGAGCGGCGGCAGATAGTCGTCATGCTCGGCCAGAAGATCCTCCCAAATCCGCGCCGTGCGCTCGTTGTGGGACGCGACCTTGCCAAGGGCATCGCGCCATTGCTGCATGGTCATACGCGATTTGTTGGGCTTGCCGCCTCCGAGTCCGGCCAACAGACCCTTTTTCTGTTTCCTGGAATCGGGCTTGGCCGGCTTGGGGCGCGGGTTGGTCAGATCGGTCCACACGCCCTGCCAGGTTTCCCAAACCACCTTGCGGTACTTGAACTCCTCCAGGGCGGCCCGCGTAAACGCATGGCGCTCGCCCGGCGGGTGGGCCTTTATGCGCTTGAGCAATCCCGGGAAATGGTCGGCCATGGAGTCACCGAAATGATCGCGCAGGATCGATTCCCAATGCCCGGCGAACACCGTGGAGACCAGAAAGGGCGGCGTGATCCGATTGCGACGGCACCAGTTGGAATCGGCCTGTATGGCGTCCAGACGCTGCCGCACCAGAGACGCGAACACATCCTTGAACGCCTGGCGCGCCGACGGTTCGTCGGCCGAGACCGGCACCGGATCCGGGTCCGCCGGAGGCGGCGGATCCGGCTCGGGCTCCGGAATCGCGATCTCGACCCGCCGCTCGCCGTCCTGCAGGCCCTCCTCCAGCATGCGCACGCGCGCCTTGCGGTCCTCCTTGATGTGCCTAAACACCACGCACAGGCGCTGCTTGACGATATCCAGCCCAACCTCGTCGACCATCAGTTCGTCGAGCAGGGCGGAAAAGGTCTGGCGCCGCGATTCATCCCCGGCCCGGCGGAACAACTGCGCCACCACCATGGCGTAAATCTTGCGCAACACGCTCTTGCTGCGGGCCTGCAGGACCAACGGGATGACGCCCTCGGCCGGATCCTCGAAAAACCGCTCCCAGTCGACCGGCACGACAACCGACGCGTTGGACGTCCCGCCCCCGTCGCCGGACGCCGAGCGCACCAACCTTGACGTGGACAAGGGCCAGGGCATGGATCGCGGAACCTCAGCCGCCAGAGCACGTGGCGTTCCACATAACAACGTGAACACCGTGACGGGCCAGTCTACACGCCTAAGGAGGGTATCGGAAGCAGGCTATTCGTCCGTCCGCCATCAACGCCCATGGGAAGGCGGACGCGTCACCTTCTTGCCCCTGCCCTAGGCGGCGTCCTCGTTTAGGCGAGCCAAGCCATGGCGCGGGCGATGGAAACGCCGCCTAGTGGTTCGATGCCAACGGATGAGTCCCATCCGTTGGCTGAATCGAACCACCAGATCAATAGCTTAGTGGATCGACCGATCCACTAGCGCCCGCCCGGGCGGAACAGCCCGATGCGAGGCGCATCGGGGCGCTTGCGGTTGAACGCCCGGCGTCCACTCGACCCGCCATTCCACTGCGCTCGCGCGCTCGGCCCGCCATGCCGTTGCACCCGAACGCTCGGTCCGGCGTGCCGTTGCGCCCGACCACTTAGAACGACGATCCAGGCAACAAGGATCAACATCGAGAGCGGTTGAATGACACCGAACAGCCACACGGCGGCGGTCTCGAAGGAAACGCCGAAGCCGTCGGCCACCTGGGACAGCAGCCGAACACCCCAACCATATAGAATCTCCACGCGTGACACCGATCGATCCCTCTCCAGCCGCCGGGCAAACGACCGGGCGCCGGCCCTCGATCGCCAAGCGACCCTCGCGCGCCACCGACAGGCTGGAGGGCGAGTGGGGCGACAATGAGGCGACCCGCAATCGTAATTATTTCGCTTGTGGAATTTATGTCTTTGGCCTACATAGGCAGGTGCGGTGCCGCAAGCAGGAACGGAGACGACGCATGGCGTCACAACGCTACAGAATCGCCCGACGCAACGATGGGCAGAAAGGTTGGTGGGTTCTGGACGACGACCGGGTTTCGATCGCCGCGCGCAGCCGGCGAGAGGCGGAGCGGCTCTGCCGCCGGCTGCGCAAACTGGCCGACGCCGCCAACGAAAGCGACCGCCTGCGCTTCAACCGAGGTTTTTTCGGAGTCTGACCGGTTGCCCCGGCAACCGCGCCCGGGACTCAGTAGGTCCCGAGGTTGAGTTTCCCCTCCGCCAGTTCCTCCATGTCGTCGCCCGACTTCCTGACCGCGAAGACCTCGGCGAAATAGGAGTTTCCGCGACCGCCGGAGCACGGCGGCAGGTAACCCGGCCGGGCGTAGGAGCCCGTCGCGCGGTTCCGCTTGTGGATCCATGTCCCGTCGGGAAGGCCGCTCGACGTCTCGCCGGGCACCGCCGACAGCACCACGACGCCGACACCCGGCGGAATGTCGTGGCCGATCTTGCCGTGGCCGCCGTCGTAGGACAGCTTGCGAAAGCTGCGGTCGTTGTACTCGACGATGATCGCGTTGGCTTCGGCCGGAATGCCCTCGACCCTCAACGGCGGCGTGGCTCCGTGGCCGCCGAACTTACTGCAATGCTGGCCACTGGGGATCTTACGGCCATCCCAGGCCGGGTCCGCGAATGAAACCTTCAGATCGGCCGCCTGGGCCGGCGCGGCAAGCGCCGCCAGTCCCAGGGCCAGGATGGTCGAACAGACGAACCGGTGAGTCATGGCATCGCTCCTTGAACAGCAGAAATCGGACTCAATTCGACCCCGCCAGTGTATCAGGAGGCGGCTTCCCGACCGACCTCGAATCGCCTACCCCAGATGCCGCAGAACGTAGTCGGCGTCCGAAACCCGGTATTCGCCCGGCGCCTCGACGTGCACCCCCTCGATCGTCCGGTCGTTGACGATCAGGGCGAACCGTTGCGCCCGTGGCCCCATGCCATAGGCCGAGGCGTCGGTCACGAGACCGAGGGCGCGGGTCAGGTCGCCATTGCCGTCGGGCAGCATGCGCACCGCGTCGCCGATTGCGAGACTGTCCGCCCAGGCGCGCATCACGAAGGCGTCGTTGACCGACAGACAGGCCAGCAGATCGATGCCACGAGCCCGGAAGTCGGCCGCTCGCCGCGCGTAGCCGGGCAGGTGGTGGGTGGTGCAGGTGGGCGTGAAGGCACCGGGCAGGCCGAACAGGACTCCGCGCCGCCCGGCGAACAGCGTCCCGGTGGCCAGATCGGCCCACGCCCCGGCGGCATCCAGCACCTTGAGGGTCACGTCGGGAAACCGGTCGCCAGGCGCCACGCTCATTGGGCCGCCGCGTCGAGGGCCCGCAGGACGATCTGGTCGGTCAGCAGTTCGGGCAGCGGCAGGCCATCCGGTGCACCTGGGCCATAGACCGCGTTGAACGGAATCCCGAACCGTCCAAACCGCGTCAGGTAGTCGGAAATGCTCTCGCTCGGCCGCGTCCAGTCGGCCCGCATGGCAACCACGTCGGCCCCGGCCAGCCGGCCGCGCACCGGATCGGCGTCGAGCACCACCGCCTTGTTGACCTGGCAGGTGAGGCACCAGTCGGCCGTCACGTCCACGAACACCAGCCGACCGGCCGTCACGTGGGACGCGATGGATGCCTCGTCGAAGCCTTGCCAGATCCCCGGCGGCGGCGTCTTCGCGACCGCCCGATCGGGATCGGCCGGAACCAGGACGGCGGCCAGGGCCAAGCCGCCCACGGCCAGAGGAACGGCCCGGCGGAGCGGCCCCGGCAGCCATCGGCGGAGCGCGATCACCGCCACCGTGGCGATCAGGAGACCACTCACCCCCTGCGCCGCCCGTGGTCCGGCCTGAGCGACCATCACGCTGACCAGCCACGCGGCGGTAAGGATCAGGGCCACCGCGAGGCCCTTTCTCAGCCACGTCATCCAGCGACCCGGGCGCGGCAGCCGGGTGGCCAGGGCCGGCAGCGCGGCCACCGCGAGGTAGGGCAGCGCCAGACCGGTTCCGATCACCGCGAAGACGCCGAGAATCTCCGGCGCCCCGCGCGACAGGGCGAAGGCCACGGCGGTGCCGAGGAACGGCGCCGAACAGGGAGTGGCCAACAGGGTCGCCAGGACGCCGGTCAGAAAGTGGCCGCCCACGCCCCGCGCATGGCCGCCCAGGGTTCCCAGGTCATTGATCGCCCGTGGCAGGCGGATTTCGAACAGACCCCACAGGTTGCAGGCGAACAGGGTAACCAGAAGCGCCATCGCGGTCAGGAACCACGGCTGCTGGAACTGGATTCCCCAGCCGACCGCCGCGCCGGCCTGCTTGAGGCCGATCAGCACCGCCGCCAAGGCCAGGAAGGTGGCGACGATGCCGGCCGCCGAGGCGACGAAGCCGCGCCGCACCTCCCGGGGATCGCCGCCGCCGTGGCCGACCACCCCCAGCAGCTTGATCGACAGCACCGGCAGCACGCAGGGCATCAGGTTGAGGATCAGGCCGCCGAGCAGGGCAAGGCCAAGGACGGTCAGGAGGGATGGCTCCGGGTTGGCCGGCGCGGCCGGCAACCCGACCGACGCGGCGAGGGTCGCCGCCCTCTCCATGGACCGCCCGCCATCAACGAGGGTCAGGGTCAACGCGCTCCCCGCGCCGTCGTCCGGCAAATCGCCCAGACCAATGGCCGGAAGCGCGAACAGGGCGCGGCGTCCATCGTCGCTCAGCGTCACGTCGGGCCGCCCGACGATCAGCTCGCGCGGCCCCTCGACGAACAGATCGGGATTCTTGAACGGTCGGTCGGATCGGGCCGAAACCCGCAAGCCCGCCTCCGTCCCGGGCGTCGCCACGACCAATGGCTCCAGGCTCAGCCCGGCCGCCACGCCGTCGGCCGGCACCCGCGACGCGAACGCATCGATCAACGCGGCCTCGCTCGCGGCCACACCGGGGCCGCCCGGCAGATCGAGAGCCAGGTCGACCACATAGGGCACGCAGATATCGGCGCAGGCCAGGAAATCGGCCGCCGCGCGCAGACCGAGATCGCGGCCCGGCTCGACGAGACGGACCGAAATCGGCAACACCACCGCGTGCTTGTAGCCGATGGTCTCGAATCCGGCGGCCGAAATGCGTTGCGGAGCCGGCCAGGCGATCGTCGCGTCGGCCAGGTTGGTCGATCCGCTCCAATCCACCGACGGCGGATACCCGGCGTCCCCCGGCGACCGCCAATAGACCTTCCAGTCGTCGGCCAGTTCGAATTGAAGGCCGAGCGTCACGGTGGACGACTCCACCGCGTCGACGGCCGAGATCAGGCGCACCGCCACCGTCTCGTCGCGCACCCAATCGGAGGCGGCGGCCCGCGCGGCATCGGGCACCAACACGGCGAGCAGAAGGCCCAGAACCGCGCCGACGTTGCGAATCCTCATCATGGCCTCTATATAGCGGTTTCCGCGCCCGGAGAAATCCCCCGCCGTCCGCCGTCACGAAAAGGTGACCCGCGAACCACCGATCGAGCTCGCGCCGGCACCTTGATTCCACTTGGGGAGCATGCCCGGCCTGTGCGAAAATAGGATCATGAACACCGAGCCTCAAAGTCTGTCCGGACAACTCCTCGTGGCCATGCCCGGCATTGGCGATCCACGGTTCGATCGCACCGTCATCTATCTCTGTGCCCACGGCCCGGAAGGCGCCATGGGGCTGGTCGTCAACCGGCTGCTCGACAATCTCACCTTTCCCGACCTGCTGCGACAGCTCAACATCGATTGCGACGGCATCGACGAGCGGATCGAGGTTCACTTCGGGGGTCCGGTGGACGCCGGTCGCGGTTTCGTGCTGCATTCGGCCGACTTCCGGCAGGACAGCACGATGGTGGTCGACGACGACATCGCGCTGACCGCCACCGTGGATATCCTGCGCGCCATCGCCGACGGTCGCGGACCGTTCATGTCGCTGCTGGCGCTCGGCTATGCCGGCTGGGGACCCGGGCAGTTGGACAACGAGATCCTGGCCAACGGCTGGCTCTGTGTCCCGTCCGACTCCGACCTGGTGTTCGGACCCGATCAGGGCGGCAAGTGGGAACGCGCCATGGCCAAGGTGGGAATCGATCCGCTGCTGCTGTCCGGCGACGCCGGCCACGCATGACGCGATCCCCGGATTCCCGCGCCGCCCTGCCGCCACGCGCCTTTTCCAGGGAGATTCTGGAGCGCATGGAGGCCTGCCCCGACGCCGACACCCTCAACGATCGGGTGCTGGCGCCATTCATGGCGGCCCTGGAAACCCTATGCGCCGGCCGGGGCTACCTGATCAACACCTACGGAACGAGCGGCAATCTGGCCGTCACCGGCGAGGACGAGGCGCCGGTGATCTTCGACCTGATCGAGGACTACCTCGACACCCTGGATCGGGAAGAGCCGCGCCAGCCGGTCAAAGACTGACCGCGACCCCGGTCTCGCGGCGCACTTCGTCGGCCAGAATCTCGGCCAGATTCCCCTCGCCGCGCGTCCCCGTCCAGCCTCCGGTCGTCGGATCGTGCTCGAAATGGGTTGCCCCGCTGATCGGCGACGACATCCAGATCTGCTTCAACGGGCCGTGCCTGTTGATCACGTAGTGGCCGCCGGCGTCCAGCTTCACGGTCAGGATGCCGCTTTCGAGATCCACGTCGGCCAGATCGCCGATCGCCTCGTCGAGGATTTCCCAGAACCGCGACAGCGTCTGCCCGCAAACGGTATCGAAACCACTCTCATCCATCCGGTGTCCTCCCGAAAAGCGTCGAGTCCTAGATAAATCGCCGGGACGACCGGAACAAGGGTTGCATGGCCGATGGGAGGTCATGTATAAAGCCGCCCTCGAATTTCGGAGCCAAGCCATGAAGACGGACATCCACCCGGATTACCACGAGATCACGGTCCAGATGACCGACGGCACCACCTATACCACCCGCTCGACCTGGGGCAAGGAGGGTGACGTGCTGAAGCTGGACATCGATCCCAAGTCGCATCCGGCCTGGACCGGCGTCCACCGGCTGCTCGACACCGGCGGGCAACTCGCCAAGTTCAACAAGAAGTTCGCCGGTTTCGGCCTCAAGACCTGAGACAATCCGCGTTCACCTGGAATCGCTTTCGTGATCCACCTGAACGCGTGACTCTGTCCGTCGACGTCGATTTACGGCGGGCCGCGAACTTTCAGAGCGACGACCGCGCCCCAGGGACGCCAGCCAACCGCCGGCGCCCCTTTTTTTTCGATTTTTTATATCACTTTGATATATGACTTGTTGACATATTTCGATCCGCTATATATCGTCCCGATCCCTAATGGTTCGATGCCAGCGGATGGGACTCATCCGTTGGCATCGAACCACTAGCGGAAGCGATTTCTGAATTCGGAGACCGATTGCATGGACGCGAAAACCCTCTGCCTCGGCGCCCTGACCCTGGGCGACGCGAGCGGCTATGAAATCCGCAAGCAGTTCGAGGAGGGGCCGTTCGCCTTTTTTCACGACGTGAGCTTCGCGTCGATCTACCCCGCGCTGGCCAAGCTGAACGACGACGGCCTGGTGATCGGGCGCGAACTGGCCCAGGACGGTCGGCCGGCCAAGAAGGTCTACTCGATCACCGAAACCGGCCGCGAGGCATTTCGAACGGCACTGGACAAACCGCCGGCCAGCGACAAATTCCGTTCAGAGGCCATTTACATGATGTTTTTCGCCGACCTTCTGCCGGACCGGCGGCGGCGCGAGGTCTACGAGTCCTATCTGGCTCTGCACAAGGAATACGTGGCCGGAATGGAAGCCGAACTCGACTCCGACGCGCCCGGCGACGGCAAGGACATTTGGCGGGCGGCGTCCGGTCACCGGTTCGTGCATGGGGCGGGCCTGGCCATTTACCGGGCCCTCGTGGATTACATGGAAACCCACCGCCACCTGGTGTTGGGACAGGAAGAAGACCGATGAAACGCTCCTACCTCACCGCCATCCTGATGGTCCTCGTCGCGTTGGCCTGGATCGGTTCCGGACTGTTCGCGAGCGAGCCCCCACCGCCCGCCGAGGACGCGGCCGCGACAACCGACGAGGCGACGACGCCCACGGTCCTGGTCCGCCTCAGCGAGGCCCGAAACCGCGAGGTCGTCCTGTCGCTGTTCGGTCGCACGGAGGCCAACCGGCAGGTCGATCTGAAGGCGGAAACCGAAGGCCGGATCGTCGATCTGCCGGTGGAAAAGGGTACCCGGGTGACCGCCGGCACCCTGCTCGCCCGGCTGTCCATGGACGATCGTCAGGCCCGCCTGGCGGAGGCCCAGGCACTGCTCCAGCAGCGGCAAATCGAGTACCAGGCGGCCGAGGAACTGGCCGAGAAGAGCTTTCGCTCGAAAACCAAGCTGGCCGAAACCCGGGCCGCCCTGCAATCGGCGCGGGCGGCCGTCGCGGCGGCTCGACTCGACATCGCCCAAACCAGCATCGAGGCGCCGTTCGACGGCGTGCTGGATGCCCGTCCGGCCGAACTCGGGGCCTATGTGGCGATCGGCGATCCGGTGGTGACCCTGGTCGACCCGGACCCGCTTCTGGTGGTCGGCGAGGTCGGCGAGCGCGACGTGCGCCACCTGTCGGTGGGCGACGTGGCCACCGCCCGGCTGGTCAGCGGCGAGGAGGTGACCGGGGTCATCCGCTATATCTCGGTGGTCGCCGAGGCGCCGACCCGCACCTTCCAAACCGAACTGGAGGTCGCCAACCCGGACCACCGGCTCGCGGTCGGCATCACCGCCAGCCTGCGTTTGTCCCTGCACACCGAGCAGGCGCACCTGCTGTCGCCGTCGGCGCTGACCCTGGCCGATGACGGGCGGGTCGGGGTGCGGGCCCTCGACGACGACGATCGGGTGATCTTCCTCCCCGTGAGGATCGTCGACGACACTCCGGACGGCATGTGGGTGGCCGATCTGCCCGAGCGCGTCCGCCTGATCATCCTGGGCCAGGAGTTCGTCAAGGCGGGCCAGAAGGTGCGCGCCGTCACCGAAACGGAGGCCTTGTGATGTCCATCATCGATGCCGCGGTCTCCCATTCCCGCACCGTGCTGGCGACCCTTTTCCTGCTGCTCGTGTCGGGCGTTTACATGTACGTCGCGATTCCCAAGGAATCGTCGCCCGACATCAACATCCCGATCATCTACGTGCAGATGACCCACGACGGCATCTCGCCCGAGGACGCCGATCGCCTGCTGATCCGCCCGATGGAACAGGAGCTGCGCTCCATCGAGGGGGTCAAGGAGATGCGGTCGACCGGCCACGAGGGCGGCGCCGAGGTGGTGCTCGAGTTCGAGGCCGGCTTCGACGCCGACGTGGCGATGGACGACGTGCGCCAGAAGGTGGATCTGGCGAAGCCCGACCTGCCGACCGAGACCGATGAGCCAACCGTTCACGAGGTCAACTTCAGCCTGTTTCCGGTGATCCTGGTCACCCTGTCGGGGTCGGTGCCGGAGCGCACGCTGCTGCGCCTGGCGCGCGATCTGCAGGATTCGATCAAGGGTATTTCCAGCGTCCTCGACGCGCAGATCGCCGGCGACCGCGACGAATTGGTGGAGATCATCATCGACCCCGTGGAGGTGGAGAGCTACGGCCTGTCCGCCAGCGGAGTCATCGACGCGGTCGGCTCGTCGAACCTCCTGGTCGCCGCCGGGGCCCAGGACACCGGCCAAGGACGGTTCTCCATCAAGGTTCCGGGCCTGTTCGAATCGGTGCGGGACATCATCAACATGCCGGTCGCGGTGCGGGACGACGCGGTGGTCACGGTCGGCGACGTGGCCGAGGTGCGGCGCACCTTCGTCGACCCCGACAGTTTCGCCCGGGTCGGCGGCCGGACGGCCCTCACCCTGGAGGTCCAGAAGCGGACCGGCGAGAACATCATCGGAACCATCGAACGGGTCCGCGAAACGGTGGACAAGGAACGCGCCGCGTGGCCGGAGGCGTTGCGCGACGCGGTCGGCGTGTCCTACAGCCAGGATCAGTCGGAGCAGATCCGCGACATGCTCAACGACCTTCAGAACAGCGTCATCGCGGCGGTGCTGCTGGTCATGGTGGTGGTGGTGGCGGCCCTCGGGACGCGCACCGCGGGCCTGGTCGGAATCGCCATCCCGGGCTCCTTCCTGTCCGGCATCCTGGTCCTCGGAGCGCTCGGCCTGACCATCAACATCGTGGTCCTGTTCAGCCTGATCCTGGCGGTCGGCATGCTGGTCGACGGCGCCATCGTGGTCACCGAATACGCCGACCGAAAGATGTCCGACGGCACCCCGAGGCGCGACGCCTACGCCACCGCCGCAAAACGGATGTCCTGGCCGATCATCGCCTCCACGGCGACCACGCTCGCCGCCTTCCTGCCACTGGTGTTCTGGCCCGGAGTGGTCGGCGAGTTCATGAAGTATCTGCCGATCACCCTCCTCGTGACCCTGTCGGCGTCGCTGCTGATGGCGCTCGTCTTCGTGCCCACCCTGGGTGCCCAGATCGGCCGACCGGGCAGCGCCAACCCCGACATCATGCGGCATCTGGCGGCCAGCGGCGAGGGATCGGTGCTCGATCTCGGCGGCTTCGCCGGGCGCTACGTCCGCCTCCTCGACCGCGCCCTCCGCCATCCGGCGAAGGTCCTGCTGATCGCGTTTCTGATGCTGATCGGGGTGCAGTGGACCTACCAGACATTCGGCAAGGGCGTCGAGTTCTTTCCCGAGGTGGAACCGGAGCTGTCGCTTCTTCAGGTGCGGGCGCGCGGTAACCTGTCGATCTGGGAGCAGGACGCCATCCTGCGCGAGGTGGAGTCCCGGATCCTCGACATGGACGAGATCGAAACCGTCTACACCCGCACCGGGGTCAACCAGCAGAGCGAGGAGGCGGAGGATATCATCGGGACCGTCTCGCTCGAATTCGTCGACTGGCAGCAACGCCGCACCGCCGACGAGATCCTCGACGACATCCGCGGGCGGGTGGCCGATCTGGCCGGCATCATCGTCGACCTGCGCAAGCAGGAGGAAGGCCCCCCGGTGGGCAAGCCGATCCAGCTTCAGGTCACCTCGCGCGACCCCGACAAGCTGGCCCGGACGATCGACCTTCTGCGGACACACCTGGAAGGCATGGACGGCGTGCTCAGCATCGAGGACAGCCGCCCGCTGCCCGGCATCGACTGGGAGCTGAAGGTCGACCGCGCCCAGGCCGCCAAGTACGGAGCCGACATCCGGAGCGTCGGCAACGCGGTGCAACTGGTGACCACCGGCATCAAGCTGGGCGAATACCGGCCCGACGACAGCGACGAGGAAATCGACCTGCGGGCCCGCTACCCGGAGCGGTTCCGCAACGTGCGCGAACTGGACCATCTGCGCGTGGTGACCGAGGCCGGGCGCGTGCCGCTCGACAATTTCGTCACCCTGGAGGCGGAACCGAAGATCGGCACCGTCAAGCGCGTCGACAGCCGCCCCGTGATGACCGTCAAGGCCGACGTGGCGGCCGGCCTGCTGGTCGACGAGCAAGTGCGGGAGATCCGCCAGTGGCTCGAAACGGCGGATGTCCCGTCCGGAGTCGACATCGTGTTCAAGGGCGAGGACGAGGAGCAGCGAAAGGCCGAGGAATTCCTCAGCCGCGCCTTCCTCGTCGCCCTGTTCATCATGGCGATCATCCTGGTCACCCAGTTCAACAGCTTCTACTCCGCCTTCCTGATCCTGTCGGCGGTGGTGATGTCGACCATCGGCGTGTTCATCGGCCTCCTGATCACCGGGCAGCCGTTCGGCATCGTGATGGGCGGCATCGGGGTGATCGCCCTGGCCGGGATCGTGGTCAACAACAACATCGTGCTGATCGACACCTACGACCGGCTGCGCAAGGATCTGGCCAATCCGCGCGAGGCGATTCTACGCACCGGCGCGCAACGCCTGCGCCCGGTGATGCTGACCACCATCACCACCATGCTCGGCCTAATGCCTATGATGTTCGGGGTCAACATCGACTTCCTGGCCCGCGAGATCACGGTCGGGGCGCCGGCCACCCAGTGGTGGACCCAGCTTGCCGCGTCGATCGTGTTCGGGCTCGGCTTCGCCACCCTGCTGACCCTGATCGTCACCCCGAGCGCCCTGATGCTGCGGGCCAACGTCAAGGCGTGGCTGGAACGGCGGCGGGCGCGCGGGGGTCGGGAGCCCACGGTCGCCACCGTCTCGCCCTGACGTCCGGCCTCCACCCGAATGGGAAACCCGAATCCGGGATTCGGGTTTCCCGGCCCCTCGCCGGGCGCGGGCCACGCCCGCCTGGCGTTCCGTCGGCTTCGCGGAGACCGTCGCCGTAATGGCGATTGGCGATTCGATACGGGGTCCGAACGATGATTCGGACCCCGTATCAAACCCCGCCCGAATGGACGATTTCGTAATAGCGTTTTTCGAGGTCGCCCTTGTGGCGCAGTTCCTCGTCGGACAGGAACTTGAACAGCTCCTTCAGCGGACCCTCGGGCGCGCTCTCGGCCAGGTCGGCGTAATGCTCGTGGGCGGCATGCTCGCGACCCATGGCATATTGCAGGATCGCCTGATCGTCCGGATGGTCGCCCAGCGCCGGCATGTGGACATAGTCGGAGAACCTGTGGTCGTTCACCGGGACCGCGATCCGCTCGCGGATATGCGCCTCGGTCTCGGGGTGATCGCGCGCCGCCTCGAACAGTTCGTAATGGCGCTTCTCCTCGGCCGCCAGTTCGGCCACCAGTTCCCGCAAGGGCTTGCGCACCCGGCCGGCGAGTTGCTCATAGAAGGTCTGCGCCGTTTTCTCGAACGCCATCGCGGTGTTGAGGATCTCTTCCAGGCTTTTCATCCGGGCCAGCCGGTCCTTGGCCGAGACATGGCCCTCGCCGTGTTGGGAACTCATTCCGCCGCCTCCAATGTGGTGGTGCCGCCGCCCAGGAAGCGGTGGATGCTCTCGGCCACCCGGTGCCCGGCCGCCACCGCGTGGATCACGTCCGGACCCTCGACCATGTCGCCGGCCGCCCACAGGCCGGACACGCTGGTGGCGCCGTCCGCGCCCACCTCGATGCGGCCGCGCGCCCACTCCAGCGCTTCGGTCAAGTCCTCGCCCAGGTAACCGGTATCCGACGCCTGGCCGATCGCCTCGATCACCATGTCGGCCTCGTGCAGCATCACGTCCCCGTCGTCGTACTTGGGATGGAACCGTCCCTCCTCGTCGAAAATCGACAGGCATCTGACGGTTTCCAGGCCGCCGAGGGTCTTGTCCGACGGACCGGCCAGAACCACCTGCCTGGGTCCCCGTCCGTTGAGCACGACCACCCCTTCCTCCCGCGCCTCGACCACCTCTTCCTCGTCGGCCAGCATGTGGTCGCGTTCCTCCAGGGCGACAAGGGTCATGTCCACCCGGCCGCTCGTTTTCCTTTGCAGTCGCGCCAGACTGCGCGCGATGTCGAAGGCCACGTTGCCGCCGCCGATCACCACGGCCCGCCCCGGCACGTCGATGGACTCGCCGCGCGTGATGGCGTCGAGCAGCGCCACCGCCGACTTGACGTCCGGATGGTCGGTGCCCGGCACGCGGGTCGAGCGGCCGGCCCCGAGACCGGTCGCCAACATCACCGCGTCGAAGTCGTCGCGCAGCTTGTCCATCGGCAGGTCGGGGCCGACCGGGCTGTCGCATCGGATATCGACGCCGGCCGCCCGGATCACCGCGATGTCGGCGTCCAGCCGGTCGTAGGGCAGCCGGTATTCGGGAATGCCGTAGCGCATCATGCCGCCCGGCTCGGGCTTCGCCTCGAACACGGTCACCGCGTGACCCAGCTTGGCCAGATCGAAGGCGGCGGTGAGGCCGGCCGGGCCGGAACCAATCACCGCCACCGACTTGCCGGTCCGGTCCTCGACCTTGCCCTCCAGGGCGATGGTCCGTACCCGTTCGTCGTCCAGCGCCGCCATGGCATGGCGCTTCAGCCAGCGGATGGCGATCGGCGCCCCGCGCTTGCCGATCGAGCAGGCGGTCTCGCACCGGTGGGTGCAGACCCGGCCACAGACCTCGGGGAACGGATTGGTGCGATAGATCTCGCGCACCGCCCGTTCCTTGTCGCCCTCCCAGATGGCGCGGATGTATTCGGGCGCGTGCATGTTGGCCGGGCAGGCCTCGTGGCACATGCCGCACTGAATGCAGCGCGAGGCTTCCAGGATCGCCGCCTGATCGTCGTAACCGTGCACGATCTCGTCGAAATTGTCGCCGCGCGAGTCCGGGTCCCGTTGCGGCATCGGCTGGCGCGCGAGATCGAGCAGATCGGCGTCGTCGGTCTTCGCCCAGCCCTTGGGAAAGTTCAGGCCGTGGATGCCCTTCTCGTCGGGCAGGATGAAATAGGTGTTCATGTCGGGGCTGACGTGGACGTACTCGCGCGACAGGGCCAGCGACCCGGTCGGGCAGATATCGACGCAGAGCGCGCACCAGCAGCAGCGGCCGTAGTCGATGGCCGGCCGGCGCGGCTTGAGTCCCGCCGCCGGATCGTCGGGCAGACCGGGAATGTGGATCATGCGGATCGCGGCGTTGTCGCAGATCTGGCGACAGGTTCCGCAGCCGACACAGAGCTCCCAATCGTTGACATGAAACCCGCGATAGTTGTCGCTCGCCGGGCGCGGCACCATGGGCAGGGTCACCGGTTCCCGGAACAGGTGCGACAGCGCCTTCAGCGGCTTGACGAAGCTTCCCTTGTATTTCGGCGTCACGTCCATGGGTCGGAGTCCTTCCTCAGCGATCCACCTCGGGCGGACAGGCGTCCAGCGAGAACATGATCTGCGCCACGTCCTCCAGCCGGCCGCCCTTCAACACCCGCTCCAGCACCTGCACCGCGTGCATCTGCGACGGCCCGCGCACGTGCACCCGATAGGGCTTCGGGCCGCCGTCGGAGACGGCGAAGAACCCCACCTCGCCCTTCGAGGACTCGACCCGCGTATAGGCCTCTCCGGCCGGGATGTTCCAGGCCAGCGGATTGGGCAGCGGACAGCGGATCGGCCCCTCGATCCCCCGCAGCCGCTCGATCACCTGACGCAGGATGCGGATCGACTGCACGACCTCGGCCTTGCGGACCCGCATGCGGGCCAGGGCATCGCCCTCGACCTCGGTCGGAATGTCGAATTCGAGATCCGGATAGACCAGGTAGGGGTCATCGCGGCGCACGTCGGACGGCAGCCCCGAACCGCGAAGATTGGGACCGGTAACACCCCAGGCCAGGGCGTCCCGGAGACTGATCACACCGGTGCCCCGAGCCCGCTTGATGACCACCGCGTTGTCGAAGAACAGGTCCTCGAACTCCGGCGTGCGGCGCTCCATTTCGTCGAGCGTCGCCTCCAGGCGATCCAGGACGCCCTCCGGAAGATCGCGCCGCACTCCGCCCGGGGTGATGTACATGTGGTAGATGCGCGCGCCGGTGATTTCCTCGAACAGGTCGAGGAACAGGTCGCGCATCGAGATGCCCCAGAACATGTTGGTGTAGAGGCCGATGGTCGCCGCGTTGCCGCCGAAGGTGAACAGATGGGAACAGATGCGGGATATCTCCAGCATCATCACCCGGATCCACTGCGCCCGCTCGGGCACCTCCAGGCCGCCCAGGGCCTCCACGGCGCGCGCGTAGGCTTCCTCCATCGGCACCGGATCGGGCACGCAGATGCGCGGCACCAGGGCGATGTTCTGGATCCAGAGCCGCTGCTCCATGAGTTTCTCGAAGCCGCGATGCAGGTAGCCGCCATCGGCGATCGCCTCCTGGATCACGTCGCCGTTCAGGCGCACCCGGATCGCGTAGTTGCCCTCGATGCCGGGATGATTGGGTCCGAAATACAGTTCGTATTCATGGCTCGGCGGATGCTGGACGGGACTGTAGTTCTCGGGCCTCATGACTCGATCCCCCCGCCCTTGCCCTCGACGTCCCTCAGCCAGTCGGGCTGGTAGTCGACCCAGCCGTAGGTCTCGTTGACGTAGCCCAGGGTGTCGAACGACTTGAGCATCGGCGGCGGACCGTCCCAACTGGTCAGGATGAACTTGCGCAGGTTGGGCGAACCGACGAACACCACCCCGAACATCTCGTGGATGTCGCGCTCGTAGAACCCGGCCGGGGTGTGGATGTCATAGACCGAGACGAAGCGCCCCGGGTCCCTGGAGATCGAGACGTGGGCCGAGACCAGGCTTTTCTGTTCGTAGGACCACACGTGGTAGATCAGTTCGAACTCGTCGGTCTCCGGCCAGTCGACGCAGGAAATGGCCGACAGATGCATGAACCCCATCCGTCCCTTGAGAAGTTCGAGCAGCGCCGGCAGGGAATCGGGCGATGAATCGACGCGGATGCGCCGGCCTTCCTTGGGCGTCATGCGGACACCCGGAATCTCGTGCAGGATGATATCGAGCGACGACGGAAGGTTCTTCGGCTGGGTCATGTGCGCGCCTTCTCGTTGCGGCCACGCTCGGGCAGCAGTTCGGGAATCTGGTTGAGCGCCCATTCGGTGTAGTTCTTCAGACGCGCCGTGTGCACGCCGGTGGTCCCTGGCCCGAAGTAGCCGTAGTGCCTGGCCTCCGCCACGACGTCGGTCGGGGTGTGCCACTCCTCGCCGAACAGCGCCGCCTGACGGCCCAGATAGGTGTCGTAGTCCAGGTAGTAGTCGCGCCAGGCGTTGGCCTGGCCGCTATCGATGCGCCGCATCAAATCCAGGATCACCTGCTGCACCGCTTCCGGGCGCGGCATGCAGCCGGCGATGAAACCGTCAACCGGAATGTACTGGTCGAGCCGTTTCACGGTGGCGTAGGAATTCCAGTACATGCCGCCGTTGATGGTGCAGGAGCCGAACCCGAGCACGTACTTCGGCGACTGCATCTGCTCATAGGACAGGATCACCCGTTTCAGGGTCTTGACCGACAGATAGCCGGTGATCAGCAGGAGATCGGCCTGCCTGGGGGTGACCATCGGCGACACCCCGACCCGCTCCATGTCGAACCGCGAGGTAATGGTCGGCGGCAACTCGACCGCGCCGCAACCGGTGCAATAGTGCAGCACGAACAGCGAGCGGGACCGGCAATGATCGGCGAACTGGTCCATCACCCGGCGCCACAGGGACCGTTCCTCGGCATCCGGGGCGCGGCAGGTCTCGGGCCGCTCCTCGCCGACGACGGGAACCTGATCGTTCATCACTCAGCCCTTTCCTCGCTCAAACGTCGATCATCACCAGCAGAAGGCCCAGCAGGGCGATGCCGGTCGGCCATTTCCACATCCAGGCGATCACGTCCTCGGTGCGCAGGCGCCCGAACAGGTTCGTGATCGCCACGAACACCAGGATAACGGCGAACACCTTGGGCAGGAAGGTCAGCCACATCTCGCCGCCGCCCAGGAACAGCGTCGTGTAGAGGACGCCCACCGTGTAGAGCTGGAAGCACTGCATCACGAACAGGGCGCCCATGTACTTGCCGCTCATTTCCACCATCGGGCCGGTGGCGATCTCGGCCGGCGCGATGTAGATCTCGAACGGCTCCTTTCCGAGCATGCCGTGCATGGAGATCAGCCCGGCAATGGCCAGCAGCGGCATGGTGACGATGCCCCAGGTGGCCGGGCCGCCGGCCTGCTGGATTTGCACGATCTCCACGAGATTCGAGGTGCCGTAGACCATGCAGGCGCCGACCACCGCGATGATGTAGGGCACGTCGTAGGCCAGCATCGCGGTCAGGGCGCGCGAGATTCCAATCGAGCCGTTGGGGTTGGCGCAGTCCCCGACCCCGAGCGCCATGCCCAGCATGGGCACCATCATGATGTAGATCAGGGTCAGAAGATCGCCGTGCTCGGCCAACCCGCTCATCCCCGGCACGGGCAGGAAGATCTCCGCCGTGATGAAGCCGCCGAGCAGCAGCATGATCGCCACGTCGTGCATCCAGCCGTGCGAGATCTGGGTCCTTTTGGAATAGAGCTTCACGATGTCGTAGACCGGTTGCAGGAACGGCGGTCCGACCCGGCGCTCGATCTTGGCCCGCACCCGGCGCGCCATCAGCACCAGGGCGAGACCGACCACGAAGGCGACAATCGGCATCAGGACCAGATCGACGACCAGTTCGAGCATTCCCGGGTTCGCGATCTCCACCATCTCAGAACCCTCCGTCAAGGCCGGCCCACCACAAACCGATCGCCAGCGCCACCAGCAGATAGAAGGGCGTATAGGCGATCCGGAACGCGCCGTGCCAAAGATCGCCCGCCGTCTTGAGGCCGATCATCAGGCCGTTTTCCATGTTGACCACCGACCCCCGGTACCAGGGGCCGATCAACCGCGCCAGACCGGGATAGAATTCGTGGCTGAAGTGATAGCGGATGTCGGCCGACAGGAAGTGGCCGCCGGCGTAATTGTCGAACTGATGGACCCCGTAACGCCGGTTGCCGATCACGTAGAACACGAAGGCCCCGAAGCCGATGGCGCCGATCATGATCCCGACCACCCAGATCATGTTCAGCGATCCGGTGGCCAGATAGACGCCGCCCAGGCCGTGCGGCAGAAGCTCGACGCCGAGCGCCGCCTGCGCCACGTCCACGACCCCCAATGCCAGGCCCGGGAAGAACCCGGTGGCGAACCCGATCCCGGCGAGGATCAGCATCGGGGCCAGCATCGAGCCCGGCGCCTCCCCGACCTTCTGGTGCTCGGCCCGCAACTGGCCCAGGAAGATGTTATGGATCAGCTTGTAGACCGACAGGATGGTGCCCAGGGTGCCGACGAACGCGGCGATCAGCAGCAGCGGCTGCTGGGTATCCAGCAGGCTCTTGTAGATCATCCACTTGGACACGAAGCCGTTCATCGGCGGCAGCCCGGCCAGACCGATGATGCCCATCAGCAGGGCCAGGTAGGTGAACGGCATCCGCTTGATGAGACCGCCCAATTCGTCCAGGTCGGCGGTGCCGGTGCGGTGGATCACCGCGAACACCGCCAGCACCAGGGCCATCTGGTAGGAGGCGTAGTTGAGCACGTGCATCAACCCCGCCGCGGTGCCGAGCGGCGTCGCCACCAGGACGCCGAGCAGCATGTAGCCGCCCTGCCCGATGCCGTGCCAAGTGAGCAACATGCGGGCGTCGGTCTGCATCAGGGCGATGAAGGTCGGCACCACCATGGTGATCGCGGCGACCCACATCAGCAGTGTCTTGGCGTCCATCGGAATCAGCGGCAGCGCCAGATCCGACAGGGTGGCGAATCCGATCAGCTTGCCCAGCACCAACAGGATGGCGAACAGCCCCATGCGGGCCGACACCGCGTTCAGGAAGGCCGACGAGGCCCCCGGGGTGAACGAATAGGCCGGGGCCTGCCAAAGGTGGAACGGCACGATCGCCATCTTGACGCCGAAACCGAGGCCGAACAGGCCGAACAGCAGCCACTTGAGCCCGTCCGACAGGGCCGGAACGGCGGCCCGGAGGTCGGCGAAGGCGAAGCTGCCGATCTGCGCCTTGACGATCAGGATCGCCGCGAACACCGCCATCGCGCCGGCCAGGGCATAGAGCATGTAGCGGAACGCCGCGCGTGCCGCGTGGCTGCCCAATTGGGTCATCATCAGGAAGGCGGCCCAGGACACGAACTCCCAGCCGATGAACAGGCTCAGCAGGTCGCCCGACGACAGCAGCAACAGCATGCAGAACACGTTGAGCGCCAGGGTTCCGTGCTGGATCCGCTTGTTGGGTTGCTCGGCGTTCCACTCGCCGCTCATGTACCAGGAGGCAAAAAAGGCGGCCCCGGTGGTCAGCAGCGCGAAAAACCAGCCCAGGCCATCCATCGACCAGCTCAGGACGTGGCCGAGCATGACCGGCGCGAAGGTGGACCCCACCGCTCCGGTGCCATCGGCCAACGGTCCGGCCATGGCGATCACCAGACCCGTCGCCACCGCGTAGACCACCATCCCCAGGTGCCCGGCGTTGCGGTGATTGCCAAACGCGTAAAGATACAGCGTGGTCAGCAGCGACAGCAGCAGAAGAAGGTCGAGCAGGCTCATGGCGTCAGATCCTTCCCGGCAGGACGTTGCCCACGTAGATCGCAGCGTCGCCGACCTCGGCCGCCATCGCCTCCAGCGCCTCGCCGAGCGGACTCACGGCCCCCATGGCGAGGAGGATCAGCAGGGTCAGGACCAGCGTCGGCGCGAGCCGGGCGAGCGGGAACGCGGCCGGCGGCCGGTTGTCGCCCTCCGGCGGCTCCCACATCAGGGCGGCGGCGCGGAACAGGTAGGCCGCCTCGACCACGGTGGCGGCGAGGATCACCGCGCCGGCCAGGGCATAGACCGGATCGACCGCCGCGAAAGCCTCCCCGAGCAGCAGCAGCTTGACCCAGAATCCCGGGAACGGCGGAATGCCGATGATGCTGAGCGACAGCAGAACGAACGCGATGGCGGCCGGTCGCGACACCCTCGCGGCGCCGCCCAGGCGCTCGATGGGTCCGGTCCAATGGCCGGCGATCACGAACAGGCCCGGCTTGACCACCGCGTGATGGACCGCCACCGCGATTCCCGCCGCGATGCCCAGATCGTCGGGGATCGAAAAGGCGACCGCCACCAACCCCAACTGGGCGATCGAGGAGAAGGCGAACGTTCGATTGAGGTCGGGCGCCCGGAAGGCGGCCAGTTCGCCGGCGATCACCCCGGCCAGACCGAGCACGAGCAGCAGGGTCTGGGCTCCCGGATCGGCGAAGATCAGAACCAGCAGCCGCAGGATCACCACCATCGACAGCTTGGACACCACGCCGGCCAGGATCGCCGTCACCCGGGTCGGCGCCGCGGTATAGACTTCCGGCACCCAGGTGTTGACCGGGAACAACTCCGCCTTGACCCCGAACCCGAGGACCAGCAGCAGGAACGCGGCCAGACCCATCGGGCCGCTCAGGCGTTCCGGGGCGAGGACCGACAGGTCGGCCAGATTGAGGGTTCCGGCGGCCCCGTAGACCAGGGCGATGCCGAGCAGCGCGAGGGCCGACCCCAGGGCGCTCAGCAGCAGGTAGCGCAACGCCGCGCCAAAGCCGGCCGCGTTGCCGCCGCTGGCGGCCAAGCCGTAGGACGCCACGGCGACGATCTCGTAGAACACGAAGATGTTGAACAGGTCGCCCGACAGCACGAGCCCGGAACCACCGCCCAGCAACAGCAGGGTGAGCGTGTCGGCCCGGGTGCCGCCGTGCTCGCGGCGTGGCCAGAACAGCAGGATGCCGACCGACAGGACAAGCAGGAACAGCACCGACAGGCGGTCGGCGTAAAGAACGATGCCGAGTGGCGGCGCGAAGCCGCCCAAAGCGGAAACGATGGTCTCGCCGCCGCCGACCAGGGTCCACAGATAGGCCACCACGGCCAGATGCAGAACGCCGACGATCTGCCCCAGAAGACGGGCCGGCCAGACATGCAGGCGACCGACGAGCGGCAGCAGGAACGCGGCCAGCAGCGGCAGCACCACCGGCAGGACGATCTGATGCGCGGTACCGATCATGACCGGTCCTCCAGCATTTCGCGCGCCGGCACCGCCGCCCCGCGACCCGGCGCGGTTTCGGGCATCAGCCGGGAGTCGCCGGTTTCGGCGGCCATCCGCTCGGCCACCTCGCGGCTGTCCAGGGTCCCGTGAACGTCCTTGACCCGGACCACCAGGGCGAGCGCCAGGGCCAGCACGCCGACCCCGATCACGATGGCGGTCAACACCAGGGCCTGCGGCAGCGGATCGACCACCGGGCCGATCGCCTGGCCACCGAGCAGGATCGGCGCCGCCGCCTCGGGGCGATAGCCAACCGCGACCAGGAACAGGTTGACCCCCGACTGGACCAGCAGCAGGCCGAGCACGATACGGACCAGATGGCGCGGCACCACCATGGCGTAGAGGCCAAGCAGAATCAGGCCGATCGCGCCGGTGTAGAGAACATCGCCCAGAGCCTCGGCAAGCAGCATGGCGTCGGTCATGCGCGGCCTCCCTCGCCCGCCACGCGGGCCATCAAGCCGGCCAGTTCGGAGCCCACCTTGAGCCCGACCGCCAGATACAGCAACGGCAGGCTGCCGGCCGAGAACAATTCACCCGGCGTCCCGGTGCCGAACAGCGGAGTCAGGAACGCCTCCCCCCCGAACAGCGCGGCGGCGCCGATGGCGATGAACGCGGCGCCGGAAACCCCCTCGATCACCATCGCCACGGTGTGGTTGAGCGGGCTCGCCGGATTGGCCAGCAACGGGATGAAGAAGGCGGCCGCCAGAATCGCGCCGCCCTGAAACCCGCCGCCCGGCGTCAGATGCCCATGCACCACGATGAAGGCGCCGAGCGCCAGCAGAAACGGAAACAGCAGCCCGGACGCGACGCGCAGGATGAATCCGGCCGGCGCGCCCTGCGCCTCGCCCCGCCCGGCTCCCGACAGCACCATCCCGGCGGCGGTCGCGGCAACGAACAGAATGGTCACCTCGCCCAGGGTATCGAGCCCACGGTAGGCCAGCAGGATGGCCGACACGATGTTGGTCGCCCCGGTTTCCGGCAACGCCACCACCGCCGTCGCCTGGCCGACCTGCATCGGCGCCTGGCCGAACGGCAGCGCGGCGAACAGCGCGGCCAGCAGGGTGCCGAGACCGATCAGGAAGATCGTCGCGGCGACGGCGCGTCCGTATCCCTTCACGATCGCCTCCTATTCGCGGTCGCCGTCGCCCGACGGCGAGCCCGGCCACAGGCCGACCCGACGCAGGGTCAGGGCCAGCAGGACCCCCGACAGCCCGGCCCCCACCGCCGCCTCGGCGAGCGCCACGTCGGGCGCCCGGAGCACCGCGAACAGCACCGACAGGGCGAGCGACACCACCGCCGCGGCGGCCACCGCCGCCATCAGGCCGCGCACGAACACCACGGCAAGCGCCGCGCCGATCATCACGAGCACCGAAATCAGCGCGAGTTCGATCATCCTTCCTCCTCCTTGCGGGCCACCCGCCGCCACGGCCGAATGCCGGCCATCAGCGCCGCGCGGGCGATGGTCGACGACCCGACCGGCGAGGTGATCATCACGAACACCGCCAGGATCAGCAGTTTCGGCCACCAGTCCGGATGCTGGAAGGCGACCCCGAGAATCAGCGACAGGGCGCCCAGGGTCGCGGCCTTGGTGCCGGCCTGGATGCGGTTGAAAACGTCCGGCATGCGCAATAGACCGAGCGCGGCCAGGAACAGGAACAGGCCGCCGACGGCCAAAAAAACGTCGCCGATGATCTGCATCATGAGTCCGCCTCCCCTACTCCCCACCGCGCTCGATGGCGCGCGCGATGGCGACCACCCCGACAAAGGCGAGCGCCCCGTAGACCAGGGCGATGTCGAGATAGATCACGCTGTCGAGGGCGCCGGCCAGCCATGCCAGTCCGGCCGTGGTGATCACCGCCAAGGTGTCCGCGGCCACCACCCGATCGGGCACCGTGGGCCCGAGCAGCAGGCGCAACGTGGCCAGCACGACCGCGAGGGCGACCAGCAGGAAGGCGATTTCGCCAAGCAGTCCGATACCCGGTCCGCTCATCGCAGGAACTCCTTCATCGGGCGCTCGAACCGGGCCGCGATCTCGCGCGTCGCCACCGTCAGATCGGTGCCCGGCGAGGCATCGATCCAGTGCACGATCAGATCCTGACCCTCCACGTCGACGGTCAGGGTGCCCGGCGTCAGGGTGATGCTGTTGGCCAGCCACAGCTTGCCGAGGTCCGATCTCAGCTCGGTGTGCACCGTCACCATGGCCGGTTCGATGCGCACCCTCGGCGTCACCACGCGCCGCGCCACATCCAGGTTGGCGCGGATCAGGGCACCGAAGAACACGATGAAATAGCGCACCAGATGCAACGGCATCAGCGGCCCGAGGCGCACATCGTCGAGCATTCGAAGGTGACGCATCGACAGCAGGGCGATGGCCACCGAAACTCCGCCGCCGACCATCATTTCCTGGCCGTCGAGACGCCCGGCAAGCAACATCCAAGTCGCGAAAATACCGCCCGCCGCCAGCACGAAGCGTCGGACCAGCTTGAACAGGCCGACCGTCGTCGAAGCGGTGCCCGTCGGAGCGGGGCTACTGGCGCGAGTCGAGTGGGTCATGGGCTCACCCGTCGGTCGAAGTCCCGAAGGCCGAACCGGAAACGTGATCCCGATTTCGGCATGATTGTACCATCGAGTCCAACCCGACGGACGGCGATTCTCTAACATACCTCATTAGACAACGCTAATCTTTCTTGCGTCGCCCGCCGATCGATCGCGCGCCTTCGCGATCCGCCGTCCGGGGGCCGCGCGTCTCGCGATATGTCCGCCGCCGCGATACCGCGCGAAGGCTCAAGATCGAATCACGCAATGCCACCATTGGAACATCAACGACCGCCAGCTACACTGATGGCGGCCACCGCCGGGCCCGGAGGAAATCGCGACCATGCCGGCACCCATCCTGCGATTGATGTCCCGTCTTTCGATCAAATCCTTGCTCGAAATCTATTTTCTGTTCGTGTTCGGGGTTTTCGCGGCGGCGGCCATCCTGACCGTGTCGTCCCTGCTGACCCTTCGCGAGAGCCAGGATGACGTCCGGAACACCGGAATGCCCACCGTTTCAAAGGCCTACGAACTGCTCTACGAGGCCGAGGCCGTTTTCGGGCCGACGCCCAGGTTCGCCGATCTGACCGATTCGGAACCGCTACACCGTGTTTTCGAGCAACTGGACGGCCGGATCATCCGTATCGGGGCCCTGCTCGACACCGTGCAAACCTTGCAGACCGGGCGGCTCGCGACGATCGTGACGCGGACCCGCGATAATCTTGCGGATCTGGACGAGCGACAGCGGCGGATACGCGAGGCACTGACAAGGCGCATTGACCTGCAACGCGAGGTCGACACCAAGCTGAGCGTGATCAGAAACCAGACGACGGCGCTTCAGAACCTCCTGACGGACGACGACTCGACCACGAACACCAAACAGATCGAACTGATCCAACTCGACGTGCTGCGGGCGGTCGGATTCCTCAACGAGGCTCCGACCGATCCGCCCCAGGCCTCGTCCACGGAGGCGCGCCTGCGATATCTGGTCGCGCTCGACCGCGCGTCCGGACGCTCCGGCCTGCTTCCCGATTACTTCGGCCAGGCGGCGCGCGAGATTATCGGTCGCCTGCGCGCGCTGGCGATCGGAAACAGCGACGTCTTCGACATCGCCTGGAACCTGCGCGACATCAACACGCGCATCGACGTCCTGACTCGATCCTATAACTCCGCGTCACGCAATTTGATGATGGACGCCCGAGAGTTGATCGACCATGCCAGATCGGACATCGACACCACCTTCGAGCGCGGTCTCGAAAGAATTCAGGTGCATGCGCGGATACTGGCCGTCGCCGCCGTCACGGCGTTCGTCCTGGCGGCGCTGCTCGGATACGGGGTGCTGCGCAGCGTGACCCGGCGGATCGACGGACTGAACAACGCCATGGACGCGGCGGCGAACGGCGGAAGCCTGCGAATCGACACCATGGGAAACGACGAAATCGGCCACGTGGCCCGCGCCCTGCAAGTATTCGTGTCGGCCCGCAACAAGGCCGAGGAGCGGGAGCGCCAGGCCCGCGAGGAGGCGGAGCGGGCAAGCGCCGCCAAGTCCCGTTTCCTGGCCGCCGCGAGCCACGACCTGCGCCAGCCCCTGCAAGCCATCACCCTGTTCCTAGCGGTGCTCGGCGACAACGCCGAAAGCGACATTCAAAAAAGCATCCTCGCCAAGACCCGCCGGTCGGTCCACAGCCTGAGCTCGATCCTCGATCGCGTGCTCGACCTCTCGAAGCTTGAGGCCGGCCTGATCGTGCCGCGCCGCAGCCCGTTCCAGGCGACCGAACTGTTCGAGCGGCTGGCCGTCGAATTCGCGGCGATCGCGGAAACCAAGCGGATCGATTTTCGCTGGGTACCATGCGGGGTCGTCGTGCGCTCGGACCCGACGATCCTCGAAACCATCCTGCGCAATCTGCTGTCGAACGCCATCAAGTTCACGGAATCGGGCCGCGTCCTGCTCGGCGCGCGGCGGCGCGGCGCCGGAATCGAGATCGAGGTCTGGGACACCGGGGTCGGCATCCCGCTGGACCAGCGCACGGCGGTGTTCGAGGAATTCTACCAGATCGGCAACGAGGAGCGGGACCGAACCAAGGGGCTGGGGCTGGGGCTGTCGATCGTGCGCCGGATGTCGCGCCTGCTCAATCATCCGGTCCGCATCCAATCCGAGCCCGGGCGCCACACGCTGTTCAGCATTCGCGTCCCGAGCGATCGGGCGGCCGGCGCGACACGCTCCACGGTCGCCGATCCGGTCGCCGCGCGCGACGAGAACACCGCCGCGTCCGGCCACAACATCGTCCTCATAGAGGACGACACGGACGTCGCCGAGGCAACGGTCACCCTGATGCGCGGATGGGGATACCGGGTGACAAGCATCTGCTGCACCCGCGACATCCGCAAGAATCTGGCGAAATACCTCGACGATCTGGACGCGCCCGATCTTATCGTGGCCGATTACCGGCTGCCGTTCGGCCAGACCGGCGCCGAGGCGGTCGAGGACCTGCGGCGCCACTTCCAACGCGCCGTCCCCGCCCTGCTGATCACCGGGGACATCAATCCGGCCCGGCTGGCCGATGCCGCCGCCACCCGGCTGCCGCTCATGCACAAGCCGATTCACCCAGACAAGCTAAGGACCCATATCGAGCGCCTGCTGCGCGACGACGCCGCGTCGTCCAGCCGGGCCGGCCCCGCGATCAGCCTTCCAGGGCATGCCTGACGGCGGAGCGCAGGCGGCCGGGGTCGATCGGCTTCTGGAGCCAGTGAAGGCCCCGCGCGCCGGCGGTTTCGGATACCGGGGACTGGTCTTCGCCGCTCAGCAGAATGGCCGGGATGTGATCCCCATACAGGCCGCGCAGGGTCGCGATCGCGTCGAGACCGGTCACATTGCGCGGCAGCCGGTAATCGACGATCATCAGATCCGGTGCCTCGGCGGTCGCCAGGATCTCCCGAAACCCCTGGCATGACGGGTCGCCGCACATCGACAGGGCGACCCGGTACCCCCAGCTCTCCAGCACGGTGCGCAGGGCATCGCCGACGAACTCGTCATCGTCGATCAAAACCACGTAAGGTTGTTCGCGACCCATCATGCCCGAAATCCACGACTAAAAAATATATCATATCCCGTCCCGGACGTCGTGTCAGGCGCGAATAAACCATAACAATGCACGTTTTAGGCATAATGTGGCTGCTTGGCGGAGGTCAGGGCTTCCGACCATCCAGCATCTCGACCACCCATCGGGCGACGGTCGCCGTGGCGCGCGCGCAGTTGTCGCCGCGCTTGCGGCTGAACTGAAGGTAATCGATCGGATTCCAAAGGTTCCAGGCGCGCCCGGTGAATTCCTTCTGCAAATCCTGGCAGGAATTCCCGCCGAACTCCCGTTCGAATCTGTCCACCAACTCGCGGCCGGCCTTGAAGTTCGCCATGCCGCGCCCCTTGTGCAGCTTGTCGGCGTCGCGACCGCGCCGCGTGCCGAGCGCCACCAGGCCACCCGACAACGCCCCGCAGGCTCCCGACCCAGCCAGACCGCCGCCGCCGGACAGGCCGTGACTGGACTTGATCACCTGATCGTCGATGCCGCCCAGCACCTCGTTGACCGCCGCCAGGACACACTGCGGACAGCATCCGACCTCCTGTTCCAACGCGTAGGCACGGTCGTAGGCTTTTTGCGGCAGGTTCTCGGGCATGTCCGACTCGCTCCTTTGGTCAACGGCGCGGCGAACCTACTTCAAACAGCGCGCGGCTTCAAACAGATGGGCAGATAAACCGCGAGATAGATCGCAAAGGCAAGTCCCCAGGCCAACGCCGAGGGGTGCAGCAGAACCGGCTCCCATCCCGCCCCCAGCCGCGACAGGGCGGCCAGGGTTACAAGGATGTAGATCGCCGTCGTCGCCGGCCCGGCCTTCAGGTCGCGTCCCGAATGCCCGAGCGTGGCCCGGGTCATGATGGCCAGGATCATGGTGGCCATGGCGCCCGCGGTCAGCGCATGCAGCGCCACGGCGGACGGGACCGCCGGCCACAGAATCGACAGGCCGAGCAGGATCACGCCCGCCGACAGCCACAGGTAGCCCAGGTGCAGCACCCAGACCAGCGGCTCGCCCAGGGTCCGGTGCCCCCGCCACCCGATTTGGCGTATCGCGTGGGCCAGACCGGCCGTCAGCACCACGGCGCCGGTTCCGGGATGTTCCGGCCGCGCCAGGTAGGCCAAGCCGCCCGCCAGGGTCAGCGCGAGCGCCACCCGGTCCGGATGGCCGAACGGACGCGGCCCGACCGCCTGCCCCGCCCGCTTGATCCAGTTGCCGGTGAATCCCGGCACCACGCGGCCACCGATCAGCGCGATCAGCAACACGACCGTCATCAGGCCAAGTCGCATTCCCAAATCCGGCCACCCCAGGTGATACAGCAGATTGGCCCCGGCATAGGCGACGACGAGGGCGATCACCGGCAGGTTGCGCCGGTTGCCGGACACGACGATGGCCCGCCCGACGACCGCGCCCAGGGCGACAAGGAACGATAAGTCAAGAACGCCGACCACCCAGGCCGGCATCGCGGCGCCGAACGTCACCGCGATCCGCCCGGCCAGCCAAAGACCGGCCAGCGCCGCCAGACGGACGCCGCGTGGCCCCGGCACGCCGGTCCAGTTGGGAACCGCCGTGAGCAGGAACCCGGCCACCGCGGCACCGATGGTGCCGAACAGCATTTCGTGAATGTGCCAGGACAGCGGATCGAGGGCGAGCGGCGGCAGGACGTGCCCCGTCAGAATCAAAATCCACGCCGCCAGCGCGACGATGGCGTACAGGGCGGTCAGCGGAAAGAACACCCGAAACCCGTCCCGTAGGATCGGCGGGATGATCTCCTTGCGGGGTTCGGAAAGGGAAACGGCCATCGCGCAACCTCGGTGTTCGGGGACAGGACCTCGCACCATACGCCATTCGCCCCCAGCGAACGCGACTTTCGGCAGGTCCCGGTCGGTTTCGGCTCAAGGTTTTTTTATGCCGGAAACCCCGCGCGACCGCTGATCGTGATCCGTGGCACGGACTTCCCGGATCGCGGATCGGCATGAATCGGCACGCTGGCTATTTTACGACAATATAATTTGCTGTAGCGGTAAAAAAAGCGGGCCCCGAAGGGCCCGCTTCAAATGTCCGATCCGGACCCCGCCGGCGCCTATTCGAGCGCCTGCGCGATTTCCTCGGTCATCTTCTTGGCGTCGCCGAACAGCATCATGGTGTTGTCGGCGTAGAACAGCGGATTGTCGACCCCGGCGTAGCCCGGCGACAGGGAGCGCTTGACGAACAGCACGGTGCCCGATTTCTCCACGTCGAGGATCGGCATGCCGGCGATGGGGCTTTGCGGATCGGTCTTGGCGGTCGGGTTGGTGACGTCGTTGGCGCCGATCACATAGGCCACGTCGGCGGTCGAGAACTCGTGATTGATTTCCTCAAGCTCGAACACCTCGTCATAGGGAATGTTGGCCTCGGCCAGCAACACGTTCATGTGGCCCGGCATGCGGCCGGCCACCGGATGGATGGCGTAGGCCACCTCGACCCCCTCGCGCTTGAGGGAATCGGCCATCTCGCGCACCGCGTGCTGGGCCTGCGCCACCGCCATGCCGTAGCCGGGCACGATGATGACCTTCGACGCGTTCTTCATGATGAAGGCGGCATCGTCGGCCGAGCCGGGCCGCGCCGTCTTGTTGGGATCGCGCCCGGCCGTCGCGCCGCCCGCCGAATCCCCGCCGAAGCCGCCCAGCAGGACATTGAAGATCGAGCGGTTCATGCCCTTGCACATGATGTAGGACAGGATGGCGCCCGACGATCCGACCAGGGCGCCGGTGATGATCAGCGGCGCGTTGGACAGGGTGAAGCCGATGCCGCAGGCCGCCCAGCCGGAGTAGGAGTTCAGCATGGAGACCACCACCGGCATGTCGGCGCCGCCGATCGGAATGATGATCAGGAAGCCGATCATGAAGGCGAGCAGGGCCAGGGCCCAGAAGGCGGTGTAGGATTCGGTGACCGCGAAGACGACGATCAACAGCAGCATGACCACCCCGATCGCCAGGTTGATCTTGTGCTGGGCCGGGAAGGTGATCGGGTTGCCGCTCATGACCCCCTGCAACTTGGCGAAGGCGATCACCGAGCCGGAGAAGGTGATGGCGCCGATCGCCATGCCGAGCGACATCTCGACCAGCGAGGCCGCCGGCAGGGCGCCGGGGCTGCCGATGCCGAAGGCCTCCGGGTTGTAGAGCGCCGACGAGGCCACGAACACCGCCGCCAGGCCGACCAGGCTGTGGAACGCGGCGACCAGTTGCGGCAACGCCGTCATCTGGATGCGCAGGGCGATCGCGGCGCCGATGGACCCGCCGATCAGAATGCCGAGGATGATCAGGCCGTAGTTGACCACGCCGGGCTGCAAGAGGGTGGTGGCCACGGCGATGGCCATGCCGACCATGCCGTAGATGTTGCCGGTGCGCGCGGTCTCCGGCGAACTGAGTCCGCGCAGCGCCAGGATGAAAAGGACCGACGCGATCAGATACGCGAAGCCCGAGATGGTTTCCATTCCGCTCATCGTCCGGTCTCCCTACTTGCGCTCTTTCTTCCGGAACATGGACAGCATGCGCCGGGTGACGATGAAGCCGCCGAAGATATTGACCGAGGCCAGGGTCACGGCCAGGAATCCCATGATCTTGGAAAACCCGAAACCCTCCGGGCCGGCCGCCAGCAGGGCACCGACGATGATCACCGAGGAGATCGCGTTGGTGACGCCCATCAATGGCGAATGCAGGGCCGGCGTGACGCTCCACACCACGTAGTAGCCGACGAAAATCGCCAGCACGAAAACGGTGAACAGGAACAGGAACGGGTCGCCGTGCGACGCCTGGGCGGCGTCGGCCACGTTGTCGATCCCCACTCCGACAAGCTCGGTCGACTTGTCGGACGCGAGATCGAGCGCCTGCTGGGCCATCCGTTTCGCTTCCTCGGCCATGTCCATGGCCTTCCTCGCGAGTTCGGTCGCATCCATGTCAATTGCCCTCCCCGGTCAAAGCGGGATTCACCACCTGGCCGTCCTTGCAGACCAGGGTGCCCTTGACGGTTTCGTCCTCCCAGTCGAAGGCCAGGGTCCTGGTCTCCTTGTCGACGTGGGGGGTCAGGAAGTTCAGGAGATTCTTGGCGAACAGCGTACTGGCGTTCTCGGCCAGGCGCGACGGCACGTTGTCGTGGCCGACGATGCGCACGCCGTGCGCCTCCACCACCTCGCCCAGCCGGGCCAGCTTGCAGTTGCCGCCCGCCTCCACCGCCAGGTCGACGATCACCGCGCCCGCCTTCATGGATTTGACCATGTCCTCGGTCACGAGTTCCGGCGCCGGGCGGCCGGGAATCAGCGCCGTGGTGATCACCAGATCCTGTTTCTGGATGTGCTCGGCCACCACCTGGCGCTGCTTCTCGAAGTATTCCGGCGGCATCTGCTTGGCGTAGCCGCCCTCGGTCTGGGCGTCCTTCTCCATCTCCGGATCGACGACCAGGAACTTGCCGCCCAGGCTTTCCACCTGTTCCTTGGTGGCCGGGCGGACGTCGGTCGCGGTGACCACCGCGCCCAGGCGCTTGGCGGTGGCGATGGCCTGCAGGCCGGCCACCCCGACCCCCATCACGAATACCTTGGCCGGGGCGACGGTGCCGGCCGCCGTCATCATCATCGGAAACGCGCGGCCCAATTCCGCCGCCCCGTCGAGCACCGCCCGGTAACCGGCCAGATTGGCCTGCGACGACAGGACGTCCATGCTCTGGGCGCGGCTGATGCGCGGCATCAACTCCATGGCGAACACGGTGAGGCCGGCGTCGGCCAGCGCCTTCATGTCGTGCGGATTGGCCAGCGCGTCGACCTTGGCGCACAGGATGGCCCCCTTGTCGAGGGCCGACACCTCTTCCGGCAGCGGCCGCTGCACCTTGAGGACCAGCCCCGCCCCGCCGTACAGCGCCTCCGGCGAGTCGGCCACCGTGGCGCCGGCCTCGCGAAAGGCATCGTCGGTCAGCGAAGCGGCGGCGCCGGCCCCCGCCTCCACGGCGACCTCGAACCCGAGGCCGGCCAGTTTCTTGACGGATTCGGGAGAGGCGGCGACGCGTTGTTCCCCGGCGCGCCTTTCCTTGGGAATAGCAATCTTCATGATCGGTGGACCCCGTTGCTGGGAACGGACGGATGCGAAACCCCGGGCGGCCCCGGGGCGGACTGCTGTTATGCCCGCTTCGGACGCGGCAGGCAAGATGATGCTGCGCCGCATTTTACACAAGCAATCGACGGACCGGATCGTCGCATGAATTCAGGCTGGTGAAAACCCCCGATTTCGCGTCTCGCGCAAAGGGTTTATTGCGGACCGTTCGGTAATTTTTCAGTCCAGGAGCGGCCTCGCGCCTTCCGGCGGACCGGTCCCTTCACGCCCACGCCGCCCTCAGCGCCTCCCGATTCATCCGCAGCCAGTCCAGCGCGATCAGGGTGGCGGCGTTGAGGACGCGGCCATCGTCGACCCAACGGAAGGCCTCCTCGGCGGGGAGCGCGAACACCCGGATGTCCTCGTCCTCCTCGCCCAGGCCGTGCAGGCCGCCGGCCCCGGCGGCATCGATCCGGGCCGCATAGGCGATCACCGATTCCGTGGTGCCGCCGGGACTGACCAGCCAGCGGCGGATGACCTTCAGGTCCAGCGCCTCCAGGCCGACCTCCTCGACGGTCTCGCGGCGCGCCACCGCGTCGGGGTCCTCGCCATCCTCGATCACCCCGGCCACGCATTCGATCAGCCACGGCGAGGCGTCCTCGGTGAACCAAGACGACTCCCGGCTGGCCGCGTAGGCCCCGGGGCGAAACTGCTCGATCAACACCACCTCGTCGCGGAGCGGGTCGTAGGGCAGGACCACCACCACGTGACCGCGCTCGAACACCTCGCGGGTCACCACCGCCGACCAGTCCCCCCGGAAGGTGCGGTGACGCAGCTTGTACTCGTCGATCCGGAAATAGCGCTGGAAGGCGATGTCGTGCGCCACCACCTCCACGTCGTCGCGGTGGAATCCGCTCCTTGGCCGGTCGGTCATGCCATCGCTCCCGGGGGTCTCGGTTCGTCTCGGGCGTTTGTGCCCGTCCGTGGGGCGGGTTTCAACAGGATTTGGCGCGGCGCGAGGCGACCGCGCAGGGTTCACTTAATTTTAACAGTTCGCGGGAAATCCGGAGCCTTACAATCCGCCCACCTCACGCCCGCGACCCCTTGAGCCCGATGCGAGTCCACGATTCATGAGTCCCAAGCACGCCAATCCGCGCGCCGCTCTCCTGGGCGCCGCGCTAGCCATTGCCACGGCTCAAGGCGCCGCGGCCGTCGACCTGAGATCCCGAGTCCTGGAGAACGAATTCGCCTACGTTCCGTCGCAATGCTACACCATGACGCGCGACGAGACCGGGCGGGTCCACAACCCCTGCTATGCCTGTCACGTGCGGCCCCAACGACCGAATTACGTCAACGACGGCTACCTTCAGCAAATCTACGATTTTCGCGACGGCGCCGAGACCAACCCTTGGAGCAACCTGTTCGTCGATCGAAGCGCGGCGGTGGCGGCGGTGCCCGACCGGGAGATCCTGGACTACATCCGCCAGGATAACTACCGGGACGCCGAGGGGCGGCCGATCCTGGCCACCAAGCTGTCGCCGCCGCCCGCCGACTGGGACTACGACGGCGACGGCCGATGGTCGGGCTACCTGCCGGACTGTCATTTCACGTTCGACGAAGACGGATTCGACCGCGCGCCGGATGGCGGCTACAGCGGCTGGCGGGCATTCGCCTACCATCCGTTCCCGGGCACCTTCTGGCCGGCCAACGGCTCGACCGACGACGTGCTGATCCGACTCGACGAGATGTTCCGCAGCGA
The DNA here is from genome assembly GCA_028282245.1 of Magnetospira sp. Classification (GTDB taxonomy): domain Bacteria; phylum Pseudomonadota; class Alphaproteobacteria; order Rhodospirillales; family Magnetospiraceae; genus JANQGL01. The sequence goes on along the minus strand of JANQIL010000147.1, from coordinate 2,690 downwards.
CCGCCGGGGCAAGCCCGACATCGAGGTCTACAAGCTCAATCTGGCGATCGTCGAGGCGGTGGTCCGCAAGCGCGACGTGGTCATTCCGCCGACCGACGAGAAACGGTTCCGGGTCGACCTGGACAAGGACGGCAAGCTGGCGATCGCCGAGAAGGTGGTCTACGACTGGGCGCCCCTGGAGCGTCGGCGGATGTACTACGTGGGCCTCGCCGGGCGCCGTCAGAAGGCGGGTCGGGTGCATCTGGCCGGCGGCCTGTTTCCGGAAGGCACCGAGTTCCTGCACAGCGTCCGCTACATCGACGTGGACGACGCCGGCGGAATCCGCCTAGCGCCGCGCATGAAGGAACTGCGCTACGCCCGCAAGTACGCCTGGGAGTCCTACTTCGAGCTGGAAACCGACGCCCTGGAGGAACGCAAGGAGAAGAAGGACTTTCCGGCCCGGCCGCGCTTCGTGCGCGGCGACCCCGAGCGCGGCGTGGTGGCCGGCGGCGGCTGGATTTACCAGGGATTCATCGAGGACGCCGCCGGCGACCTGCGGCCGCAGACGTTCGAGGAAAGCGTGTTCTGCGTCGGCTGCCACGGCGGCATCGGCGCCACCACCGACGGCGTGTTCGCGTTCCCGCGCAAGCTCGATCACACCGCCCACAAGGGCGGCTGGTACCACTGGTCCGAGAAGGGAGTCGCCGGCCTGCCGGAGCCGAGGCGCCGCGACGGCCGCCATGAGTTCGCCTTCTACCTGGAAACCGCCGGAGCCGGCGACGAGTTCCGGGCCAACCGGGAGATCATCGAGCGGTTCTTCGACTCCGATGGCCGCCTGCGCGCCGACCGGGTCGCGCGCCTGCGCGCCGACATCTCGATCCTGCTCCATCCGTCGCCCGAACGGGCGCTGGCCCTCAACAAGGCCTACCGGGAAATCGTCCGCGAACAGAGTTTCATTCACGGTCGCGACGCCACCATCACCCCGCCGCGCTACGTCCACCGGGAGACCGACAGCGACGAGGAAACCGGCGTCACCGAAATCGTGAGCGCGCCATGAGACGGCCGACCGTCCTGGCCGCCGGCCTGCTGCTGGCGCTCGGCGGCCCGTGGCTCGACGCCCCCGCGTCGGCGCACCCGCACGGCTACGCGGACACGCGGGTCACCTTCGTCCTCGAACAGGGAAAGGTGACGACGATCCGGATCGAGTGGCAATTCGATCAGGTCTACAGCGCCATGCTGCTGGACGATGCCGACATCGACCGCGACGGCCGGCTCGACGACGGCGAGCGCGCGGTCGCCGTCGAGGACTGGCAGTTCAACCTGGAGGAGTTCGGCTATTTCGCCCACCTGACCCTGGACGGCGCGCCGGTGGCCCCCGTCGAGGCGCGGGATCTCGATGTCTCGTTCCACGACGGGCGCGGTCACCTGCGCTACGACGTGGTGGTATCGCCGCCGGCCGACCCGGTGACGGCGGCCCTGGCCATCGGGATCTACGACACCGAGTTCTATCTGTTCGTCAATCCCATGGCGACCACTCCGGCGGCCGTCGCCGGGGACGACGGCGGACGTTGCGCGGTCCGGGTGGTGGACGACCCCGAGCGGGCCTACTATTTCGGCCAGGTGATCCCCAAGCGCTACGACCTGCAATGCCGCTGACGCGCATCGGAACGATGCTGGCCGTCCTCGCATGGCTGGCCCTGGCGGTCGCCGCCACCACGCCACCGGCCGACGCGGCGGGCGACAATCCGTTCCGCGCGGCGGGTCCGGCGGCCCAGCGGGACGAGGGTCTGGTCCTGCCGGCGCCGCTGCGCGGATTGCTCTCCGAGGTCGCCCAGATCCAACGCCAGGTCTACGGCCGGATGGCGCTCGAAATCCGCCGCGCCCGCGAGACCGGATCGCCGATTCCGGCCCTGATCCTGCTCGGCCTGTCGTTTCTGTACGGGGTGTTCCACGCGATCGGTCCGGGCCACGGCAAGGCCGTGGTGGCGGCCTATTTCGCGGCGCGGCCGGCCCGCCTCGGCAGCGGCATCGCCATGGGCGGCATCGTCGCCTTCACCCAGGCCGCCTCGGCCATCCTGGTGGTCGGGCTGCTGGCCGTCGCCCTGGGCTTCCGGCACCGGGAGATCATGCGGGAGTCGCTGACCCTGGAACTGATCAGCTACGCCCTGATCATTCTGATCGGCCTCTACATGGCGGTGGACGGCGGCCGCGACCTGCTCGCCCGGCGGCGCGGCGCGGCGGCGGACACGGCCGTCGATCCGGACCGGGACATGATGCCGGGGCTCTATCGGCGACTGCGCGGCCGCCGGATCGGCCGCATGTGGTCGATGGGCCTCGCGGCCGGGGCGCGGCCGTGCAGCGGATCGATCCTGGTGCTTCTGTTCACCCTGGCCAACGGGGTTTTCGTGCTCGGCCTGCTGGCCGCGCTGGTGATGGCGCTCGGCGTCGGGATCACCATTTCGACCCTCGGCATGGCGGCCATCCTGACCCGCCGCTCGGTCGCCGTCCTGCCGGTCGGCAACGCCCGCTGGCGGGGACTCGCCCATGGCGTGGTGTCGATGACCGGCGCCCTCGCGATCGTCGCCCTGGGCGGTCTGATGTTCGCCGCCGCCTGGCAGCGCGGCGCCCTGTTCGGCTAGTGGATCGGATCCAACGCTTGGTACCCAAGCTTTGGATCGGTCGATCCACTAAGCTATTGATCTGGTGGTTCG